>JBBRPS010000539.1:0-7205 GCA_038227745.1 Gemmatales bacterium
CGTGGCGTACAGCCCCGACGGCAAGCGCCTGGCCAGCGCCTCGCACGACAAGACGGTGAAGGTGTGGGACGCGGCCACGGGGCAGCAGGTTCTCTCCCTCACAGGCCACACGGGCATTGTCCTCGTCGTGGCGTACAGCCCCGACGGCAAACGCCTGGCCAGCGCCTCGGAGGACCAGACGGTGAGGGTCTGGGATGTGGAGACGGGAGGGGGGAATTAAGGTCCCAGCGACGTCGAGGCAGACGAGATTGGCCCGTCTGGATCGACACGATTGTTGATGACGGAGGCGAGACCTGAGGGCATGGCGACATCGACAGGTCTTCAAGAGCGGCGGCGCGATCAATGGCTTCAATACCGCCAACGAGGTGAAGCTGACGGACAACGCCAGGCCCGCCGGGACGTTCCAGGTTGCGGTGCTGGCGATCAACGGCCCGTTCGGCAACCCGCCCGGCAACTTCATCTTCTTCCGGGCGCCGACCGCGCTGCGCTTCTACACGACGGCCCCCAAGAACAACTGACGGCTGCCTCGTTCGCGGATGAGAAATGGGCCTGACTTGGCGAGCCGGGTCCCGGTCCCCGGCTCGCCGCGTTTCGAGGACGTGCCGGGACGGATCGCCGACAGGCGGCATGATCTTTGCTCCCTCCTGCTCACGAGCGGACCACGGAGGCCCGTACATCGCCCGGGAGGGATTGCAGCCATGAAACGAACAGACGACGCCCTGTTGCAAGCGGTCGAGCGGTTGGAAAAGGTCCTCACCGCGGAGGCGCCGGGGCAAGAGCACGCCTGGGTCGAGCGGGTGGACGGGACCCTGGCCGAGGTCGAGCAAGTCTTGCGGGGCCACCGCGCGGAAACCGCCGCGCCCGATGGCCCCTTCCACGAGGTCGATCAGACGCGGCCGACGCTGGTCCGACGTGTGAGCGAGCTGCGCCGGGAACTGGCCGCGGAAGCCGGCGAGGCGAAGGCCCTGCACGTTGAGGTGCATCAGGCGGCCGAGCGCGGCTCCGCCCCGGATGTCGCGGCCATCCGGCGTCACGTCGAGCATCTCCTGGCCGGGCTGCGCCGTCTCCGCGACGGCGAGACCGACGTGGTTTTGGAGAGCATCGATACCGACCTCGGTGCCGGCGATTGAAGCCCGAGCGCAAGCCTCTGATTCGCACTGCTCCCGACTCGCGGTCCGGGTATAATCCGCTTATCGAGTCAGGAGGGCATGCTCATGCCGGTACACGACTGGACGCGAGTGCATGCCGAGATATTCCACGCCTTTCACATATCCTGGATCGCCACCCTCATGCACCCGCTGAACAACGGGCTGCTGCCGCAAGGTTACTACGCTATGGCGGAGCAGATCGCGAGCCGCGTGCGGCGCCCCACCCGCCGCGGCCGGCACCTTGCGATCCGCCACATCAACGGGCACGCCGTAGTCGCGCTCCTGGAGATTGTCGCGCCCTTGAATAAAGACCGCCGGGCGCACGTCCGGGTGTTCGCGAAGAGAGTCGTGCGCAGCCTGGAGTCGGGCGTTCACGTCCTGTTGGTTGACCTGTTGCCGCCCACTTCCCACGCCCCTGACGGCATACACGGCGCGGTCTGGGGAGACTTCGACAGGACCCCTTACGTTCCGCCCCCCGACGGCCCGCTGACGCTCGCCTCTTACACCTGGAACGGGTCCGAACCGGAAGCCTTTATCGAGCCGGCGATTGAATCCCGGTGGGCCGCAGTCGCCATATCCGTTTAGCCGACGGAGAGAACTCCCGTCACCCACACTGCGAAAGCGCCATGGCTGAAACCACCCTCGACCCGATCCGCCTGCTCCGCCCCCGCCGCCGCATCACCGGCGCCTCCGCCATTCTGCTGCCCTTCGCGCCCGGCGGCGCCATCGACTGGACGGCCTTCACCGCCCACGTCCTCCGCACCGCCGACGCCGGCCTCGTCCCCGCGGTCAACATGGACACCGGCTACGTCAACCTCCTCGACGACACCACGCGCCTGGAAGTCCTGGACCGGACGCGCAACGCCCTGGACGGCCGGCCTTTCGTGGCGGGGGCGTTCGTCGCCGACCGGCCCGGCAGCCGCTTCGACTGCGACGCCTACCTCCGCCAGAGCGAGCCCATCGCCGCCCGCGGCGGCACCCCGGTGCTCTTCCAGTCCTACGGGCTCACGGGCCAGGCCGACGACGACATCGTTGCCGCCTATGCGGAGATCGCCCGGCACTGCGACCGCTTCATCGGCTTCGAGCTGGGCGAGATGTTCGCGCCGTTCGGCAAGATTTACTCGCTCGACGTCTACCGCGGCCTGCTCGGCATCCGGCAGTGTGTCGGGGCCAAGCACTCTTCCCTGCGGCGCGATCTGGAATGGCAGCGGCTGGCCCTGCGCGACGCCGTGCGCCCCGACTTCCACGTCTTCACCGGCAACGACCTCGCCATCGACATGGTGATGTACGGCAGCGACTACCTGCTCGGCCTGAGCACATTCGCCCCGGACCTGTTCGCGAAGCGCGACGCTTACTGGGCGGCGGGTGACCCGGCATTCTACGAGCTGAATGATGTGCTGCAGTACCTGGGCTTCCTGGCCTTCCGGGCGCCGGTGCCGGCGTACAAGCATTCGGCTGCGATGTTCCTGCACCTGCGCGGCTGGATCGGCAGCGATGCCACGCACCCGCGCAGCCCGACCCGGCCCGCGAGCGACCGCGCCATCCTCCGCGAGATCGGCCGGCAGCTTCACGTCGTGTATGGGGGGTGAGGGATGACCTTTCCTCGTGTGTCCGCCCTGAAGACCGCCGCCGACTTTCGGGCGCGCCTCGCTGCGCTCGGCATCGACGTGCCCTTCGACGAGGTAATGGCGAGCGGCCCCGACGCGCCGCTGGCCCGGCCCTACCGCCGCGCCGCCGGCAAGATCGGCAACCGTTTCGCGATCCTGCCGATGGAGGGCTGGGACGGCACCGCGGACGGCCGGCCGTCGGACCTGACACGGCGGCGCTGGCGCAACTTCGGCCTGAGCGGCGCCAAGCTGATCTGGGGCGGCGAGGCGGTCGCCGTGCGCCACGACGGCCGCGCCAACCCCAACCAACTCCTGCTCAACGACGCGACACTGCCCGAAATCGCCGCGCTGAGAGAGGAACTGCTCACCAGCCACCGCGAACATTTCGGCGGGACGGAGGACCTCCTCGTCGGCCTGCAGCTGACGCACTCGGGCCGGTTCGCGCGGCCCAACGACAAGCGCCGCCTGGAGCCGCGCATCGTCTACCGCCACCCGTACCTCGACGGCCGCTTCGGCGTCCGCGACGACGGGCCGCTGCTCTCCGACGACGACATCGCCCGCTTGACCGACGACTTCGTGCGCGCGGCGCGGCTGGCCCGCCAGGCCGGTTTCGCCTTCGTGGACGTGAAGCACTGTCACGGCTACCTCGGCCACGAGTTCCTGTCGGCGGTGGACCGCCCCGGCCGTTACGGCGGCACTCTGGAGAACCGGACGCGCTTTCTCCGCGACATCGTGGCGGGGATCCGCGCCGCGGCGCCGGGACTGGAGATCGGCGTGCGCGTCAGCGTGTTCGACTTCCTGCCGTTCCAGGCGGGGCCGGACGGAATCGGCGTGCCGGTCGCGGCGCCGGGCAACTACCGCCACGCCTTCGGCGGCGACGGGACGGGTTTGGGCATCGATCTGGCGGAGCCGTCGGCGTTCCTCGATTTGCTGGAGCGCCTCGGCATCGACCTGGTGTGCATCAGCGCGGGCAGCCCGTACTACAACCCGCACATGCAGCGGCCGGCCGCGTTCCCGCCATCGGACGGCTACCAGCCGCCGGAGGACCCCCTGGTCGGCGTCGCGCGTCAGCTCGCCGCGACGGCGGCGCTGAAAGCGCGTCACCCGCGGCTGACGGTCGTCGGCTCGGGCTACTCCTATCTACAAGAGTGGCTGCCGCACGTTGGGCAGCGCGTGGTGCGCGACGGCGGGGCGGACTTCATTGGCCTGGGGCGGATGGTGTTGTCTTACCCGGAACTGCCGGCCGATGTGCTAGCGGGCCGGCCGCTGGCGCGCAAGCGCATCTGCCGCACGTTCAGCGAATGCACCACGGCCCCGCGCAACGGGATCGTGTCGGGATGCTTCCCACTCGATCCGTTCTACAAGCAACTCCCCGAACGGGAGGCGCTGGAGCGGATCAAGGAGGAGCGCAGGGTTGGCGCCCCGCGTGGCCCTGTTTAGCCGCGGTTCGGAGAACCGCGTGCGGCCGCCACCAGGGATGCCGGCCCACGCGGTTCTCCGAACCGTGGCTAAACGAGGACCGTTACCGCGTCGCCGACTCCACTGTGCAGCGAACGGGGAGGGTGACGGTCTCGCGCACAGGGCCGCTCAGGCGCACGCGCAAGGTGCTGTCAACAGCCCCGCCCTCCACACGACCGCGGTCCACCTGCACCTTCACCGTCGCAAGGTGGTCGGGACCGGGCGCCCAGGAACAGGTGATCGCCGGATCGTCCGCCTTGACGTCCTCAACGACCACCTTCTCCCCCTGCCGGTCGCCGATCCGCACCAACCGCGATGCCGTGGCCTGTCCCGGCGCCAGCACCAGGGCAACCCGCTCCGGCGTGGCGGTGAGCCGCGCGCGCGGACGCTTGACGAGCGTGATGGGCACCTGGAGATCGGGATAAACGGGGTCGTCCGTGTACAGGATGAGCGTCTCATTGTGCCGGCCGTCCGGGCAGTCGCCGGTGAACTCCAGGCGGATCTTCTGAACCCACTGGCCGAGCCCGTCACGATACGGCGCGGCAACCGCGGCGCGCAGGTGCGGGGCGCTGGTCATCAATTGTTTGACGCGCAGGGGACGCGGGCGCAGGTCCGTCAGCACGATTTCCTGCGCGACCGGCCCCTCGGCGACGAGCGTCAGCGCCGCCGGCTGCAACGTGACCTCGGTCACCACCCGGGCCGTCACTTCCAGCGTCGCCTCGCGTTCGGTGCCGCCATCCCGGTAGAGCAGTTGCAGCCGCCAGGTGTGCGGCCCCGCCGACTGTCCGCGCGCGTTCACTTCCACCGGGATCGTGCCGCCCTCGCCTGGCCGGAAGACGTGTCGCTCCAGGCTCGGCCGCAGGCAGCCGCACCCTGGCCGGGCCTCGATGATCTCCACCACCTCCGGCCCTTCGTTGCGGAAGGCGAACGCATGGCCGAGCTTGGCTCCGCTGCGGATCTCGCCCACGTCCACGCGCACCGCCGTGAAGTGCAGATCGGCCCGCCCTTCGACCGCACCGCCGAGCAGCCCGGCGAGAGTCAGAACGAGAAGTCGCGTTCGCGGGTTGCTGTCGCGCCGGCGCATGGCATGTCCTCCAGTCCGGAAAGGTCGCAGACCTTACCTCTGGAGCACCGGCGAGACAAGGCCATCTCGAACCCGGCCCGCATGCCTGGGGCACGCGCCGAACCGCCCGCCCGTCCTCTTTTTTCTGGACCTCCCAGCCTGAACCACCTCCCGAGAACGCCTACAATGAGGAATAGGAGGCTCTTTCCCGTCCAACTGCCTGCGAGGGAACGGTCGGCGCCCGCGCAAGGACGAGCAGGGAAACGGCGGGGATTTTTTGAAGCGGTCGGCCGCGGCACGGATAATGAAAGGAATTGACCCGTGCCGTGTTCGCGTCCCAGGCCGTCCCCGCCCGGGTTGGCCGGTACGGAGTCCTTGCAGAGGGCGGCGACATCGTGAAGAAGCTCCTGTTTGTTCTCCTCCTCCTCGGCGCGGGCCTCGCCGGCCTGGCGTACTGGATCAGCCAGCCCGCCACGCGCCCCGTCACTCACGACCTGTTCACCTATGCCCCTGTCGTCCGCGGCGCGATGGTCGAGTCGATCAGCGCCACCGGCGCCCTCCAGCCCCGCGAAGTCCTGCTCGTCAGCAGCGAACTGCCCGGCACCGTCACCGACGTTCTCGCCAGGGTGAACGACGTCGTCTCGGAGGGGGCCGTCCTGGTGCGGCTCGACGACCGCAAGTTCCGCCTGAAGTTGGCGGAGGCGAAGGACGGCATCGGCACGGCCCAGGCGGCGGTGGCCCAGGCCCAGGCGCTGCAGAGCGCCGCGGAACTGGCCGTCAAGTACCAGCGCGACATCCGCAAGGGCGGCTTCCGCTCCGACCTGGACGAGGCCGAGGCGAAGCTCCGGGCGGCGAAGGCGGGCGTGCAACTGGCGCGGGCCAGGCTCGACGCCGCCAAGACCCTGGAAGCGGCGGCGCAGCTCGCCCTGGACATGACCGCGATCAAGGTGCCCGCCCGTTCCGGGGAGTCGTCGCAGGCCCAGCGCCGCTATTTGATCCTGGAAAAAAAGGTGCAGCGCGGGCAACTTGTTGGCCCCCCGGCGCCGCTGCCGCTGTTCACCCTCGCGGGCGACCTGCATCACATGGAGGTCCACGCGGAGTGCGCCGAGGGCGACGTCGGCAAGGTGCGCAAGGACCTCACCGCCCAGTTCACCGTCTCGGCCTACTACGACCCCGAGATCAAGTTCCACGGCACGGTCCGCGACATCCGGCCGGTGCCGACCAACGTCAAGGGGGCCATCTTCTACACGACGGTCATCGACGTCGAGAACCGCAAGGATCCGCAGACCGGCGAGTGGATGCTGCGGCCCGGAATGACGGCGTCGGTGGACGTCATCACGCGCGCCAGGACGGGCGTCTGGAAGGTGCCGACGGCGGCGCTGAACTTCCAGATGGAGGAGGCGTACCAAGGGCCCGCGGCGCGGGCGCGCCTGGAGCAGTGGAAACAGCGCTCCGACTGGGAGGACTGGCGGCCGCTGTGGGTCTGGGACGAGACGCGGAACGGACCGTGGCCGGTCCTGGTCAAGCTCGGCGGCGGCCCGTCCGGCCCCGCGGGACTCAAGGACGGCGAGTATAACGAGATCCTGGAGTGGGAGCCGGGGGCTGAGCCGCAGGGCGACGTCGGGCCGCGCGTCATCACCAACGCGCCGCCGGCGCGGCGCCCGGGGCTATTCGATCAGCCGGCGAATATCAAGCTTTCCTGATCCAGATTGAAGGGCCAAGCCCACGGGTTGCAACCCGTGGGCTTGAGTGTGACACCTGAGATGAGCAACCGTGGCAAGTATCATCGCGCTCGACGACGTCCACAAGATCTACGACACCGGTGAGGTCAAGGTGGCGGCGCTGCGCGGCGTGTCCCTGACCGTGCTGCCCGGTGAGTTCCTCTCCATCATGGGCGCCAGCGGCTCCGGCAAGTCCACGCTGATGAAC
>JBBRPS010000540.1:0-7195 GCA_038227745.1 Gemmatales bacterium
CACTCGGTGGAGGCTCTCTGGCAGTCTTCTGGGACGACCTTTGCCAACCGCCCGCTGAGGATTCCCCGGTTCGTTGGAACCTTGCATCCGCTGCCGGCGCCGGCTCGATCGCTGGCTGGTTAACTGTGATTCCCCAACAACCAGGGCACCGCCGCCTTCGCAAACCATGCCCGGACGGCCCCCTGCAGGTACTCGAACACCGACTGGCCTTGCTGCGCACTGCGCACTTGGCGAGACCCCGGTGACGGACGCGGGGGTAGAGAAGCTGCAGCAGGCGCTGCCCAACTGCGACATCAGTCATCCCGACTGACTCCCCGCCCACGGCGTACTACGAGGCGGGTCATGCAGTCATCTCCTTCGCCCTGGGCCTGATCATCGACAAAGTCAGTATCGTTCCGGACGAGGATTACGACGGGGTCTGCGTGAGGCCCTCCGTGTTCGGCTACCACTTCTCCACTAAGCCGCCAGCGGCTGAAGACGCGCAGCGGGATCTGGCTCAGCGCTCCCACGGCTCCGCCGACCAGAGGTAGGTGTCGCCCAGCCGGTTGGACGCCGTCAGGCGTCTGCCGCCCTGGCTGAAGGCGACCGACTCCGCGAGCCGGGGGTGGCAGCGCAGGGCGAGCACCTCCTGCCGCGTCGCCACGTCCCACAGTTTCAAGCCGGGCTCGCCCGCCACGACGGCCAGGCGCCCGCCGTCGGGACTGAACGCCACCCCCAGGACCGCCCCCGCATGTCCGCCGAGGGCCGCGTACTCCTCCCCGGTGGCCACGTCCCAGAGGAGCACTTTCCGCGCGGCGGTCCCGGCCGCCAGAAGGCCGCCTCGGGGGTGGAACGCCAGCGCGAACACGTTGGTGTGGTGCGGCCGCCACACCCGAAGTTCCTTCCCGGAGGCCACCTCCCACAGCCGGACGGGACCGAGCAGCTCGGCGGAAGCGATACGCCGGCCGTCCGGGGTGAAGGCCATGCAGGACACCGGCACCGAGTGGCCCCGGAACGCACCCACTTCCTTCCCCGTCTCGACGTCCCGCACGCTGACCGCCGCCTCAGGCGTTGCGTAAGCCAGCTGCCGACCGTCGGGGCGGAAGGTTAACCTGTTGACGATCCCCTTCTGGACGCGCAGCTCGTGCAGCAGGCGGCCGCCGGACGCCTCCCAGATCCTCACCGCCCCGTCGGCGTGGGCCGTGGCCAGCAGCCTGCTGTCGTGGCTGAACACGAGGAGACCGGGGTGCCCACCCACCCCCTGCCAACTGCGCCGCACCTCCTTGCCGGTCGCCGTCTCGCGGAGGGTCAGGCTCCGGTAATCGGGGCCCATCTGGGCCAGGCGGGTGCCGTCGGGGCTGACGAGGGCCAGCGGCGCGCCCTGGGGCGTGTGCAGGCGGACGCAGTCCTGCGGGGTGGTGGGATCCCAGCTGCGGGCCCGGCCGTCCGCCGCCGCGGAAGCGACGCGACTGCCGTCGGGGCTGTAGGCCACGCTCACGACGGCGCCGCTGTGGCCCCGCAGGCAGACCAGCTCGTCCCACCGGGCCGCGTCCCAGACCCGGACCATGTGATCCAGGCCGCCGGAAACCAGGCGCCGGCCGTCCGGGCTGAAGGCCCCGCACTGGACGGCCCCGGCGTGCGCGGCCAGGGTGTTCACGAGCCCGGCCTTCAGCGGCTCCCAGACTTTGAGGAGCCCGTCGCGGCCGCCGGTCACCGCCCACCGGCCGTCGGGGCTCCAGCTCACGAACGCCGTGCCGTTGCGGTGCCCGGGCCACACGGACGGCCCCCGGCCGCCGGCCAGGTCCAGTACCTGAATGACCGGCAGGCCGCGCAGGTGGCCCGTCACGATGAGCCGATCGCCCCCGGGCTGGAACGCCAGGGCCGTGATGTATTGGAGCCCACCCCAACGGAGCACATCCCGCCCGGTTTCGGCATCCCAGACCTGCACGGTCGTCAAGCCCTGTTCCGCGGCCGCGAGGCGCCGGCCGTCGCGGTCCCACACCAGCAGGCCACTTCCCGTAGTCCGCATGAGCAGGGTGCGGGTCACCTGCCGCGTATTGAGGTCCCAGATCTTCACAGTGCGGTCCACACCGACGCTGGCCAGGTACCGGCCGTCGGGGCTGAACGCCAGGCCGGTCACCACGTGGGCGGGGCTGTTAAGGGTAAAGAGTTCCTTGCCGGTCCGGCCCCCCCGCACGACGATATCGTGCAGGCCCATGACGGTCGCCACATGGCGGCCGTCCGGGCTGGCCGCGCCACTCCGGTGGTGCTGGGCGGGGCCGACCCTGAACAGCTCCTTGCCGGTCTGCGCGTCCCAGGCGACCATGGGCCCCGCGAGCGCGAAGCCGATCAGGGTTTGCCCGTTGGCGGTGTACTGCGCGCTGAGGAGAGTGCCGAAGTTGCCTTCCAGGGTCAGCAGGGAGGTCCGGCAGCGGCGCTTGAGGTAGTGCCACTCCCAGTGGCGGTTCTCCGGCGGGCACTGGTCGAGCAGCGCCGCGGCCTCCGTGACCCGGCCCGCCCACCACTCGCGGTCGGCCAGGGCGATGCGGTGCAGGTAGAGGTGGTACTCGGCCCCGGCGAGCGCCGTGGCGGTTTTCTGCTGCTGCGCCTCCGCGGCCAGCTTCTGCCCTTTGGCGTCCACCAGGGCGCCGTCGGCGATCCCCTTCTGCCGCCGGGCGTCGCCCAGGGCATCCTCGGCGATCCGCAACTGCCACAGGACCAGGGCGAAGCCGACGGCGACCGACAGGACGACCGCCGCCGACAAGGCCGCGACGAGCGGCCGGCGTTTGGCCGCCTTCACGGCGCGGGCGCAGAGGCCCGGCGGGCGGGCGCGGATCGGCTCGCCGACGAGAAAGCGGTGGAGGTCTTCCGCCAGGAGTTCGGCCGACGCATAGCGTTTTTTCGGAGATTTCTGCAAACACTTCAGGCAGATGGTCTCCAGATCGCGCGGGAGTTTGATGCCCAGGCGCGTGGGGGCGGTCGGTTCCTGGTGGGTCACCTGCAGCAGCGTGGACATCACACTGTCGCCGCGGAAGGGCGCACCACCGGTTAACAGTTCATAGAGGATGGCGCCGAGGCCGTAGACGTCGGTGGCCGGTCCCACCCGTTCCGAAGTCCCGACGACCTGTTCGGGCGCCAGGTAACTGGGAGTCCCCAGGACCGCGCCATTAGGCGTTTGGCCGTTTTCGTCCTCGACGCACTTGGCCAGGCCGAAGTCGGTGATTTTGGGAGAGAAGGGTGCAGGATGCAGGAGGCAGGATTCAGGATATTTTGCATCCTTCAAAAGGATGTTGGCCGGCTTCAGATCGCGATGGATGACGCCTTGGGCGTGCGCGTAATGAATGGCCCCGGCGAGCGGTTCGAGGAAGCCGGCGGCGGCGCGCGGATTCCAAGGCGTGCCGTTCAGGTGTTTCGCCAGGCTGCCGCTCTCCACCAGCTCCAGGGAGAAATACGGACCCGCGGCGGTCTCGCCGACATCATAAACCTGCACGATGTTGGCGTGCTGGAGCCGGGCGATGGCCTGGGCTTCGCGGCGAAAGCGGCGCCGGCTGTCGTCCGACGCGAAGGGCGCCGCCAGCAGCATCTTCAAGGCGACCAGCCGATTCAAGCCCAGATGGCGGGCCTGGTACACCACGCCCATGCCGCCCCGGCCCAATTCCGCCAGGATCTCATACCCGGCAACGCTCGGCAATGGAGCGTTGGCCGACAGCGTCGCATCGCCCGGTCCATTCGCGCTCGGCGTCGCCATCGCTTCCTCGGCGTGGAGACGCTGCTTTTTCACGCGCTCCAGAAACTCGAGCGTGCCGGCGTCCGGCGCGGACTCCGCTACACTCCGCGCCGTGAGATCCCCGTCGGCAGCTTCTTCGGATAGATGGGCCAAAGCGTTTTGGCATTGCCCACAACTCTCGACATGGGTCTCCAGGGCGGTTCCGTCGGCTTCGCTGAGCTCGTCCGCCAGGAGGCTAGCGAGTTGTTCGCTCGAAGGACACGCTTTCATGCGCTCTGCTCCGGAACCGGCGCATGGGCCGACTCCAAAATCTGGATCTCTTCTTGCAAGAGCTTCTGTACTTTGCCGCGGACGACGTAGACCGTGGCGAGCTTCATGTGGACGCGCTGAGCGACTTCTGCTCCGGACAGGCCCTCCACGGCCAGCAGGCGGAAGACCTCCCATTTCTCGGGCGTGACCCGCAGTTGCACTCGCGCCGTCGCTTCGTTCAGGAGTTCGTTGTCGAACTCGCGCTCCAGCCGCGTCGCCAGATCGTCGCGCGCCTCGACGCTGGCGAGCATTTGCACGGCCTGGCTGTCGCCGGTGCCCTGCGCCGCCGACTTTTGGCTTGCCAAGAAATCGCTCCAGGCGTGGCGCGTGATCGTCTTGAGCCAGGCGCGAAAGCTCTTCGACGGATCGTAGGAAAAGTGGGCCAGCTTGTGGGCCAGCTTGAGCAACACGTTCTGCGTCACGTCTTCCGCGTCGGCCTTTTGCAAACGCCAATGCTGGCACCAGGCATAGATCTTCGGCCCGTAGCGATCCACGAACGCTTCCCAGGCCGCCTGATCCGTGGGCGACCTGCCCAGGCGTCCCAAAAGCGTCGGGCTGGTGTGCGACGACGAAGAGCTGGCCACGAAGAGTACCCCCAAGAAAGGCAAAACCTACCGGCCGCGCCCTATTTTCTCAAGGTTTTCAGGCGAAACAAGCAAAACTCCGGAGGAACACGAAGAATTCTTTTTTCGGCCGGTAGGTTTCGCGTCGAACCGCCGTACTCTTCCTGCCCGCATTCGCCGCTCGCCTCCTGAGCGGCTCTCCGTCCAACCCAACCTGGTCCCGTAGACCGGCGCGCGCCGCAGGCGCGCCTGTTCCCGGGTGCGCGCGAAGGAGTCCGTTATGCGGCTATCCAGCCTGATCCGGCCCCGGCGGAAGAGGGGGAAGCGCCCCGCGGCACAACGCCCGTCGACCTTCGGCCGAGCGTCCCGGCCGCTGTGCCTGGAACAACTGGAAGAGCGCCTGCTCCTCGACGCCTCCCCGGACCTGAAGCTCGCCGGCGCCACCGCCCCGCCGAGCGCGCTGCTGGGGACTGTTGCCCCCGCCAGCTTCTCGGTGGTCAACCAGGGGACGGACGCGGCCCGCCTCCCGTGGTACGACGCCGTCTACCTCTCCGACGACACCGTCTTCAGCCCCGGCAGCGACCGCCTCCTGCAATATCAATACGCGGGCGATCAGGTGCCGCTCGCCGCCGGCGCCGGCTACACGCGCACCACCGCCCTGCCCTTCCCCACCGACGTCGGGCCGGGCAACCGCTACCTGCTGTTCGTGACGGGCGCCTTCTCGTCCCTGCCGGACGCCGACCCCACCAACAACGTTCAGGCCGTATCCATCACGCTGACCACTCCCGACGTCGATCTGGTCGTGCCGCACGTCACGGCCCCGGCGTCGGCCGCCCTCGGCCAGCCGTTCACGCTCTCCTGGACGGTCCAGAACCAGGGCGGCGAGGCCGCCGCCGCCCAGTGGTCCGATGTCATCTACGTCTCCGACCAGCCCACGCTGGACGCCACGGCTGTCTACGTGGACACGGTCTACGCGGGCGCCGACAGCCCGCTCGCCGCCGGCGCCGGCTACACCAGGACCTGGGACGTCACCCTCAATGGCGTCACCGCCGGCAGCCATTACCTGCTCGTCGTGGCCAACGGCAGCGGCGACCAGGCCGAGACCAACCCGACGAACAACGTCACCGCGGTGCCGATCACCCTGACCGTGCCGCCGGTGGACCTGACCGTCGGGGCCGCGACGGCGGTGCCTACCTCGGCCCAGCCCGGCGACGCGATCACCGTCACCTGGACGGTCACCAACCAGGGCTCCGAAGCGGCCTCCACCGCCTGGTACGATAGTATCTACCTGTCCGCGCAACCCACCTTCGACCCCGACACCGCCATCGCCCTGCTCCACGAGTACCAGGGCGCGCACGCCTCCCTCGTCGCCGGCGACAGCTACGTCACCAGCGACACCGTCACCCTCCCCGCCGGCGCCGCCTCCGGCACGCAATACCTCCTGGTCGTCACCGACTCTTTCAACTACCAGCTCGAGACCGACGAAACCAACAACGTTCGGGCGGTGCCGATCACCCTGACCGCGCCCGACCTGGTGGTGTCGGCGCCAGCCGCGCCGGCCTCGGCCCGGCTGGGCGACACGATCCCGATCGCCTTCACCGTCACCAACCAGGGCGCGGGCCAGGCCGCCGGGAACTGGACCGACTCCCTGTACCTTTCCGACACGCCGACCCTCGACGGCACCGCCACGCCGGTGGCCTCCATCCCGCACACCGGGCTGGTGCCGGCTTCCGGCGGCAGCTACACGGTCAGCCAGGACGTCCTCCTGCCGGGGCACACCGCCATCGGCAGCCGCTACCTCCTGTTCGTCGCCGACAGCGGTTACGACCGCCCCGAGAGCGACGAGACGAACAACGTCACGGCCCTGCCGATCACCCTGTTGGGCCGGCCCGACCTGGCGGTCACCGCGGCCTCGAGCCCGGCCTCCGTCGCGGTGGGCGGACAGGCTGCGGTGTCCTTCACCGTGGCCAACCAGGGCAGCGAGGATGCCGGCACCGACTGGGCCGACGCCGTCTACCTGTCCACGAAAGCGTTCCTCGACGGCACCGCGACCCTGCTGGCCTCGGCCCCGCGCGCGGGGCAGCCGCCCCTCGGCCCCGGCGGCAGTTACTCCGCCACCCGGACCGTCACCATCCCCGGCAGTACCACGCCCGGGCCACGTTTCCTGCTGTTCGTCGCCGACCACACCGGCCAGCTGACCGACCGGCTGCGCGCGGCCCGCAGCGACGCCGTCAAGGGCGAGGCCTGGGTGCTGGTCGGCGAAGGTCCCGTCCGCCGTGCCGCCCTGTTGGAGTTGGCCGAGGCGCCCGCCCGCTAAGAAGTCTGTCCGGGAAGGGGGAAAAGGTGTCAGGAACGAATGGCACTGTCCTGCGCAACCACAATTAGGCACATGGTTTATGGAAACTTCCCGGGAGGCCATTGGCATTGGTTCGCGGCGCGGTTCGTGCCAACACCTCTTGCCTTGCGCCGCCGCTGCTCGGCTGGCCTTCCCCTGCCGCGCGGCCCCGCTGCTGCCCCCGGCGCGCACTGCGAACCAGGCAGTGTCACCCCCCTGTCACTCCTCACGACGACGGCCACCTCCTCTCCCCTGAGGCTTGCCCCCCACAGGCCAAGCTCA
>JBBRPS010000541.1:0-7194 GCA_038227745.1 Gemmatales bacterium
ATCGGGGGTTCCGCGCTTTCCCCCACTTCGTGAAGCCGATGTGGAGCAGGTTCAGGGCGTTGAACGGGTCCGCGGAGGTGACGACCGCGGCGGCGACGCCGACCCGCTCCAGCCGGCCGGCCCAGTCCGCGTGGACCAGGCTCAGGGTGCGCACGGGATCGCCGGAGGCCACGACGGTCGCGGCCGCCGTCAACCGCTGGACCTGGCCGGGCCGCAGTAGCCCCGTGGACTTCGGCGGCTCCCTGGTAGTGTCCGTCAGGTGCAGGACCAGGACCACGACCGCCAGGACGCCGAAAATCATCAGGCCGAGCCGCCAGGTTTCTTTCCCACTGCGGCGGCCCAGCAGCGCGTTCAGCTCCTCCTGGTCCCTGGACTCCGCGGCGACCTGCAGGCGCAGCTCATAGTTGCCCGGCGGGTACTCCGCCGCCTGGTCCTCGCTGGTGTACCCGGCGAACTCCGGGCCCTCGGCGCGGCGAACGATGAGCGCGTCGAAGCCCAGGGCGTTGCCGAACGCGAAGCTGGCGGGCCACAGTTCGCCGCGCGTGCGCGTCGGCAGGAGCGTCCACAGGCCGCGTATCAGCCCAGTGTCCGGCCCAGGCCGCTCGAACACGACGCGGCCGCCGTCCACCAGCACTTGCACGCCGCCGAGCAGGGCCGGGCTCTCGGCCGTTTCGGCCGTCAGCGCCTCGTCCCGGGCCAGCCGCGGCTCGTCCTCCGCGGGGGGTGGCTCCTGGTCCTCGGCGAGGGCGTGCGCCTTGACGCGCTGCAGGATGCGCTGTACGTCTTCGACGGTGCGCGGCGGCAGCGGCTCGGCGGGCAGCGTCAGGGGGGGCAGCGGACCGGGGTCGCCCCACGGCGGCGGGAAGCGGTCGGCCAGCGCGAACGGATCGCCAAGATAAGCAGTGTAGGCGGCGCGCGGCAGCACCAGAACGCGGAAGCCGAGCGCGACGGTCTGCGACGCCTCGCCCGGCTCCAGGTCGGCGACCTGCACGACGGCGACGTGCTGTTTGCCCAGCGGGCGGGCGAACACGGCCGTGGGACAGGCCACGCCGGACGGCCGCTCGCCGAAGCCGCGGACGAGTGCCTCGGCGGCGGGTAGCCAGTCATCGGCGAAGCCAGGAGAGCGGCGGAGCAGAGACGGGGCCTCGCCGTCGGCGCGGCGGTAGACGGTCTGCTCGATCGGGATGACGCCCGCGGCGGGTGGCGGCGCGGACGGCCGGGTTGCGGTGTCGTGGGTAGCCATCGCGTTATTCTATTGCCGTCCGGCGAGCGACGACGGATATTGAATTGAGGGTCGCGTGCTTCGGGGAGGCGGTGACGAGATGAGCGTGAAAACGATACCGCAGTCGCGGCGGCGTGGTCGGCTCGGCAGCCCGGCGCGGGGTACTCTGTCCTCCGTACGCGCAGGCGACGTCCCGCCATCCCCGGGTCGGGCGCGGTCGCCGTTCGGCTGGAGGTGGTTCGCGGCGCTGCTGCTCGGCGGCTACCTGATCTTCGCCCACGGCTGCCACGGCGACGAGGACAACGAACTGCTCGCCGCGACCGGGCTTCGCAGCCGCTTGGCGAGTTCCGAGTAGAGTAGCTGTCGAGCCTGAGTTTTTCGTCTTTTTCAGCATCCTCGCTGTATAATTACCATTCGTGTCCGCCACGATGGCGAGCGGAATTTAGTCCCTGCAACAAGGCGAGCGGCGGGGTTTATCAGCATGGGGCACGAGAAACGCACCCGATGAGTACGGCTCACCCCTCTCTGCAAGATCTGGCTCGGCGATTGCTCGCCGTCGAGGCGGCGCGCGCCAAACCGTCCGATGCCCACGTCGAGGAAGCGGTGCGGGTCTGCGAGAAGTTGCGCGTGCCACTCGTGAAGCTCGCCGGCCTTGCCAGCTTTGCGTCGCTCTTGTCTCGGGCCTTGGCCCTGGCCAGGGCGGAGGTCCTCGCGCTCGGGGCGGTGCGCGTCCGGGCGGACGGCTCCTTGGAGGGGCTCGATGAGATCGAGCGAACCCAAAGCTCGGAGGCGTCAGGGAAGGGGGCGGTCGTTCTCGTGGCTCAATTGCTGGGGCTACTGGTTACCTTCATTGGCGAACCTCTAACGCTGCGTCTGGTGCGCGACGCCTGGCCGGGCGTATCCCTGGATAGATCGGATGGGAGAAGCGAGACAAAAGCATGAGCGGACACGACAAGGTAGCAATCAAGAAGCTGGCCACCGGCGTGCCGGGTCTCGATGAGATCTTGGGCGGCGGCCTGCCGGAGTATTCCTTCAACATCATCGCGGGCGCTCCCGGCAGCGGCAAGACCACGCTGGCCCATCAGATATTGTTCGCCAACGCCACCCCGGAGCGGCCGGTCCTCTATTTCACCGTGCTGGGCGAACCGGCCATCAAGATGCTGCGCTATCAGCAGCAGTTTCAGTTCTTCGATCCGGCCAAGTTGAACGATTCCGTCCGCTTCATCAACCTCAGCCAGCTGGTGCTGGAGGCCGACCTCAACGCGGTCCTGGCGGAGATCGTGCGCGCGGTCGAGGCCGCCAGTCCCGGCTTCGTCGTGGTGGACTCTTTTCGCACGGCGGTGCGCAGGGTCCAGGCCATTGAAGGCGATGTGGAACTCCAGGGGTTCATCCAGCGGCTCGCCCTTCACCTGACGAGTTGGCAGGCGACCACGTTCCTCATCGGCGAATACCTCGAAGTGGAGATTCGCGACAATCCCGTCTTCACGGTCGCCGACGGACTGTTCTGGCTCTCCCAGCACGTGGATCGGAACTCCATCGTGCGCAAGCTGCAGATCGTGAAATTGCGCGGGCAAGCCTCGGTGCCGGGGCTGCACACGTTCCGCATCACCGATGCCGGGCTGCAAACCTTCCCGCGCACCTTCGGGCTCACCGGAAAAGGGGACAGGCCCAAAGGCTCACAGCGTTTGTCCACCGGCATCGGCAAGTTCGATGAGCTTCTGCACGGCGGCATCCCCGAAGGCGACAGCCTGCTGGTGACCGGGCCGTCCGGGGCGGGCAAGACGCTGTTCGGCACGCAGTTCATCGCCGAGGGGCTCGCGCATGGCGAACCGGGCATCATCGCCATCTTCGAGGAGCTGGCCGAACAGTACGTGAGGCGGGCCGCCTCGTTCGGCTTCGACTTCGACGCGCCGCGGAAGAACGGCAAGCTGGAGATCATTTACCTGCGTCCCTTGGACCTCTCCGTGGATGAAACCGTCCATGAGATCGTGACCGCGGTCAAGAAGATCGGCGCCAAGCGGCTGGTCATCGACTCGCTGGTGGGCTTCGAGATGGCTCTGGCGCCCGACTTCCGCACCGATTTTCGCGAGTCGCTCTATCGCATGATCGGCGCGCTCACGCGGCTGGGCGTGACGATCATCAGCACCGTCGAGGTGGAAGAGGACTTCACCTCGATGGGCCTGAGCAACTTCACGATCTCGTTCCTCGCCGAAGACATCGTCCGCCTGCGCTACGTTTCGATCAATGGCCAGCTCCGCAGAATGCTGTTGGTGGTCAAGATGCGCGGCAGCGCGCACAGCATCGACATGCACGAATACCAGATCACCGACAAGGGCTTGGTCATCGGCGAGCCTCTGCGCGGCTACCGCGGCCTCACCAGCGGCATTCCCGGGCCGTGGACAGTCCGCGATGAACCGGAGGCGTCGGGGGAATAACCGGCGAGCCGGGAGCGTGAGCGACCGGTGTGAAGGTGCAGCGACTGACACTATCACCGGTCGCTCACGCTCCCGGCTCGCCAATCGGAGCAAGCTGAACCAGCAGGGGTGCGTCATGCCTCATGATGGAGCATCTGCCAAGGCGCAGCATCCGTTCGAGCTTCCGCGCCTGAGCCGGTACTTTTCCGAGTTTTCCCCTCTCCCGATGATCGCCGTCGAAGGGACGACGCACGTCGTGCGCCACCTCAACGCCGCCTTCGCGCGCCTCGTCGGGAAGGAGCGAACGGAACTGGTCGGCCGTCCCTTCGCCGAGGCCGTCCCGGAAGAGGAGGCTAATGGATGCCTCGCGCTGCTCGACCGCGTGTATCGCACGGGAACGCCCGAGAATTTGTGCGAGCAGGAACGTCGCAGCCTCACGCCGCCGGCCTACTGGTCTTATGCGGTGTGGGCCATCCTCGGGGAGGACGAACGGCCGGGGGGGCTCATGATCCAGGTGAAGGACGATACGGAGATCGCGCTCTTCCGAAAACAAGCGACGGAGATGAACGAGGCGCTCGTCCTCTCTTCCGTTCGGCAACACGAGCTTACGGAAACGGCGGAGAACCTGAACGCCTGCCTGAAGGCCTCCATCGAGGGCAGAGACCACTTCATCGCGGTGCTGAGCCACGAACTTCGCAACCCCTTGGCCCCGATCCGCAACGGGCTGCAAATCCTCAAGCAGGTCGGGAACGATCCCGTCGCGTCGGCGAACGTCGGGTCCATGATGGAGCGTCAGTTGAGCCAACTGGTGCGCCTGGTAGACGATCTGCTCGACGTGAGCCGGATCACGTTGGGCAAGCTGGAGCTCCGCAAGGAGCGCGTGGAATTGGCGACGGTGGTGGGGAACGCCGTGGAGGCGAGCCGCACGCCGATCGAGCAACAAGGCCACGAGCTGACCGTCGTGCTGCCCCCCACCCCGATCCTGCTGGACGCCGACCCGATTCGTCTGGCCCAGGTTTTCCAGAACCTGTTGAACAACGCAGCCAAGTACAGCGACAAGGGCGGACAGATCCGACTCTCCGCCGAATTGGCGAGCGCCCCCGACGAGGTCGTGGTCCGCGTCAAGGACTCCGGGATCGGCATCCCCGCCGCCCAATTGTCGAACGTCTTCGAGATCTTTTTGCAGGTGGACAAGGCGTGGAAGCGGGTGCAGGGCGGATTGGGGATCGGGTTGTCTCTGGTCAAGGGGTTCGTCGAGATGCACGGCGGCCGGGTCGAGGCCCACAGCGACGGCCCCGGCAAGGGGAGCGAGTTCGTCGTCCGCCTGCCCCTTTGGAAGGAGGAAGGCGGAAGGAGGAAGGAGGAATCGGAAACCGATCCGGCTCATCCTTCATCCTTCATCCCTCCTCCTTCCAAGCGCCGCATCCTCGTCGTGGACGACATCCGGGACAACGCCGACAGCCTGGCGCTGCTGCTGCGGCTCATGGGGCACGAGATCGCCACGGCCCACGACGGCCTCGAAGCCGTGGAAGCCGCCGGGACCTTTCGGCCCGACGTGATCCTTCTGGACATCGGCCTCCCCAAGATGAATGGGTATGAAGCGGCCCGCCGCATCCGCGCGCAGCCGTGGGGCCAGGGCATGGTCTTGACCGCCTTGACCGGCTGGGGACAGGAGGAAGACCGACTCCGCTCGGCGGCAGCGGGTTTCGACCATCACCTCGTCAAGCCGGTAGACCCCGTGGAACTCGAGAAACTGCTGGCCGAGCTGGCGCCTCCACAACGATGAAATGATGAGTTGAATGTAGGGCGGACCAGGGGTCCGCCCTACCCATCCAAACAACCGTGACGGAACACGAGTGGGTCACTTGCCATGTGCGTAGCCATAACGGGGCGGCTGGCGTCGGCGCACCGGCTTGCGGCTGTAAGCGCCCGAGCCGCCCTGCCGCTGTCGGCGTTCGCGCTGGCGTTCCCGTCGCCGACGACGCTTGCCACCCCACACGAACGGCATCGGCTCCTTGTTCCCGTGTTCGGCGACCGCCGCCAACCAGGCCAGGGGAAATTGGTGTCAGTTCATTTTCTCGCCGCCCGCTGGGCGGCGAGAAAATGAACTGACACCAATTTCGTCCCCCCAATCAGCAACAGGAGGAGGCCCCGGTTGATCAGACGGCTCTGCTCCGTCACGTGGGAGATTCCTCAACAACAAGAGAATGGTACCGGCACTTTTCTTGAACGCGAACGAGTCAGATCAACTCGCGGATCGGCTCCCCATCGGGCAGGATCGGCATCGGGCGGCCGAGTTCGCCGGGCACCGTGGTCGCGGTCGGCTGGAACTCGCCGCGAATCTCCACGGGGGCGTCCGGCTTGGGATCGAATGTGTCGATGTGGCTTGGACCGCCGTCCATCCACAAGAGGATCACGGCTTTATCGTTCTTCTGTGCGGACGGGGCCGCTTGCAGCCGCAACAGGTCTGTCAGACTCAGCCCCGCTGCCGCCAATGCCCCGCATTGCAGAAAACTGCGGCGACTCAAGCGCTTGTATTCCACACAAGTTGCGACTGATCGGGTCACGGCGACCTCCGATGGAAAACTGTGTCGAAGCAGAATACCAACACAAACTTTACCACCATGTTGGGAGTTTGTCGATGGACATGAGCCGTCAAGCGGAGCATAATATTCCTATCGTCTGTTTATCTCCGCTTAACATTCACCACCGGACGACCCCCGATGCCCGCCAAATCGCCACGGAAGTATTACAAGGAGCTGCGTCTCCAGCAACTTCGCAGTTTCTGCGAGGCAGCGCAGTACAAGAGTCTGGCCGGCGCGGCGACCGCGTTGGGGCTTTCGCGTCCGGCCGTGTGGCAACAAGTGCGCGCGCTGGAACGTGAGTTCGGCGCCGATCTGCTCCGCCGCTCCGGGCGCGGCGTGGAACTGACCGACGCTGGCCGACTGCTGCTGGAGTTGGCCTCGCCGCTCGTGACCGGCTTCGATTCGATCAAGGCGGCGTTTCAGGACCAGCGCGACGACCTTGTGCGTTCACTCTCCGTCGCCGCGCCGGCCAGCGTCCTGGCCAACGAACTGAGTCCGTGCGTCGTCGAGTTCCGCCGCCGGCATCCGAGCGTGATCCTCACGCTGCGGGACTGCACCTCGCGGCAAGCCATGCGACTCGTCGAGACCGGCGACGCGGACCTGGCCGTGATCGGCTGCGTCGAGGACGAGCCGCACAGTCGACTACTCGAATACGAATCGTTGCGACAGTATCCGTTCCTGCTGGTCTGCTCGCCGAAACACGAATTGGCGCAGCGCAACCGCATCAACCTGTCCGTGCTGGCGAGTTATCCCATGATCCTGATGGGCGAGGATTCGGTGACGCGCGGGCGCGCCGAGCGCGTCTTCGAGTCCCACGGACTGCGGAACCGCTTGAACGTGGTTCTGTCATCCACCAACGATCAACTCATCGCCGATTACGTGGCGTTGGGGCTAGGCATCACGGTGTCCCCGATGGACCCCACGAGCAAGAGCTGCCGCGCGCTCCACGTCCGCGACGTCACGCGCTGGTTCG
>JBBRPS010000542.1:0-7164 GCA_038227745.1 Gemmatales bacterium
CGCAGGAAGAGGTTACGTTGTTCCGGGAGCTTCGCACCTCGTCCGTGACGCACGTCCCGGTAGGATACTGCTGACAGCACAGCAGGTCATGTCACTCCGAAAAGTGCATGACAGTAACACCGGCGACTTCGTGTCGCACCCTAACGACTAAGCTCAGCGGCAGCAGGGGCACTGGCGAACTGTGAACTTAGGAAAACCAGTCGTGCCCCTGCTGTCCGCTGCAGCGCCTGGTTCGGCGTCTGGGCTACCACCCCTCCGGCCACCCGCCGGGCGGGGGCTGGAGCTTGTCGCGGAATGACGCCAGGTACTTGGGGTCGTCATCGGCGAACAGCGACGGCCCCTCGGTCAGGAACGCCGGGACAAGCCAGTTCTCGGCCTCGGCAACCTCGCCCAACTCGAACAGCGCCTGCCCGAGCCGCAGCCGGAGGAACGGGTTGGCCGGATCGGCCCCGCACCGGAAGGCGTGCTGCACGGCGTCGCGGCAGGCCGCCCACTCGGTCAGGTAGAAGCTCTCGTCGGCGATGGCCGCCTGGATGCGGACCGCCGGCGGCTGCTCCTCCTGCGGTTCCGGCAGCACCCCCCACGCCGCCCGGAAGCAGTTGAGTGCGGCCCCAGCGATGTTCGCGTCGGCGAACTCCTCGCCTTGGGCGTACAGCCGCTCCGCGTTGTCCAGGGGGTCGCCCAGCACCATCCGCGCCCTCCTTCTTCGCCTAACGACTCAGCTCAGCAGCCGGGGCCACGAGAGCGACAATGACCCATGCAGAACCAACAAGGCGGCCCCGGTCTGCTACAGCGCCTGGTTCGGCCTACCTTTGTCCTGGCGGGGTTATCGCCTGGATGCGCGAGGCGACTGCATACCCCTTGATTGACTCCGCAACAACGTGGTGCAGCTCTCTCTCCAACACTTGCGAGCCCTCATGACAGGCAGCGAGCGGAGCCACCGTCTCGGGCCTCCCAGCCTCGAAACGCAAGCCAGCTTCCCCAATGGCTGCATCCAACTTGATCGCACGACTCACCAAAGGAGCCAGTGCGACATGGACCGCTTGATCCATACCTGCGATGACCGCATGCAAGCCGGAGATTCGTGGCAGTGAACCATGCATTTCCTGATCGTACTGGAAAATCCGCTCGCGGGTGAGTTGCTCCGGTCCCTTGTTCGCCAACCAGCATAACCAGCACATCGAGTGCGCGGCCTTGGCGAGTTCGGTTGTCAACTCCTTGACGGCCGACCGGAGTTCGTTTGCAAAGTTGTCGGAGATCCCACGAAGCCACTTCTCGCGCTCAAGGGCAGCTTGGCGGTAACCAGTGAGCCATCCGCCGGCTACGCCAGCGAGAGCCCCAATTAGGGCACCGAGTACAGGTGCGAAGGCTGGGTCCATTCAGCTTGTACCCCCGAAGAACTCCTTGCCGAACCACTGCTTATGCGGCAGTCGCCCGCCGATTGTCGCCCCGCCAAGTCACGGATAACACCCTAACAGCAGGCGGAAGTAGAGCGCCGGCAGCACGCCCGCTGGATAATGCGCGACTGGCGCTCTACTTCCGCGCGATTGCCGATAACAGCAGGAGGAAGTAGAGCGCGAACCCTCCGCATGCATCCGCGTTCATACCAGCCCTTCATCGGCCTGATCAGTTTCTTCGTAGGGACGCATCCCTATCCCGGCAAGAGGACTCCGCCCTGCTCGTGATCCAGCAAGGCGGCGGGAGCGTGGAACGGCAAGCCGCGGCGCGGAGGTCAACTGCTGGCGCTGCGGTATTTTCGCAGGGAGTGGCGGAAGAACTTCCGGCTCAGGTACAGCAGCACCACCGTCGCCGCCAGCGTGTAGACGACCGTCACCGGCTCGAAGATTTTCTTGACCATCACCTCGGCCGGTACGCTCACCACGACCATGACAGGGATGAAGTACGTGAAGAACCGCCCCAGCGGCGCCGCCCACGAGTTGCTGAAGATCTCGCGCGGGTAGCGCATCAGCGTCGTGAACAGCCACCACAGCTCGTACAGGCTCTGGTTGCGCACCATCCACACCGACGTCGAGGTGAGCAGCAGCAGGAAACTGTACGACAGCGCCACGCCGCAGAAGAACAGCAGCGGGAACAGGGCGGCCGCCCCCGCGTCGAACTGCCACCCCGTCTGCACGAGGGCGTAGATCATCAGCCCCGCCCCCATCAGCACGTTCGGCGCCGTCGCCCAATCGACGTCGCGGCACGTCAGCAGGAACTGCTCGTCGATCGGCTTGAGCAGGTAGAAGTCGAGGTCGCCGCTGCGCACCAGCTCGGAGAACTCGCCGCAGTTGCTCAAAAACAGCGTCTCGATCAGCCCGCCCAGCGCGAAGTAGCAGCCGACGAAGAAGTAATACTGCTCCTTGTCCCATCCTGCGACGGGGTTGCCCGCGGTCTGCACGAAGACGGTGTCGTAGAAGATCAGCATGATGGCGAACCACAGCACCTCGACCGAGACGCGCGCGAGGAAGTTGCCGCGGAACGCCATCTCGCGCAGCAGGCCGAAGCGGCCCATCGCGAACCACAGGCGAAAGTAGCGGGCTACGCCGGCCATCCCCATCACCCCCCGTAAGCGCTGTAGCGCCGCAGCCCCAGCCGGTACAGCCACCGCGCCAGCACGACCAGCCCCGCCGCCCAGGCCACCTCGATCACCAGCCCCCAGACGAGATCGGCCCCGGTCGTCTTCTCCAGCAAGATCGTCGCCGGGAAATAGGCGAGATACTTGAACGGCAGGAACTTCAGCACTTCCGCCATCGGCTCGGGCAGCAGATCGAGCGGGAACATGTGGCCCGACACGAAGAAGCTCAGCGTGTTGATGACGTACAGGAACGAGCCGATCTCCAGGAACCAGAAGCCGATCATGCCGATGCTCGCCTCGAAGAAAAAGCCGACGAGGAAGCCCAGCAGCAGCGCGACGACGTACGCCGCCCAGACCCACGGATCGGACGGCAGCTCGAAGTAGTCGCGGCACAGGAAGAACAGCAAGGCGTACGGCAGTGACGACATGACGATGTACGCCGCCTTGTGCGCCACGCGGTACGCCAGCAGGTACGGGATCATCTCGATCGGCTGCAGCAGGTACTTCTTCAGGCTGCCGTCGCGAATGCTGCGGGCGATGCCGTGCGCCAGCCCCGGCATGCTGGAGAACATGCGACTGATGTGGACCAGCAGCAGGTACGCGATCATGTTGTCGAGCGTGTAGCCCTTCAGGCTCTCCCCTGGTCCGGCCGCCCTGTAGATCGCGTGCCAGAGCAGGATCGTCGTCAGCATCGGCAGGAAGCGCAGCACCGTGCTGAGGAAGAAGTCGGCGCGGTACGCCAGGCGCTCCGTCAGCGAGGCGCGGAAGATGTTGAAGTACTTCCGCAGCGCCGAGCCGCGCCGCAGCCCCGGCAGAGTCAGGGCAACCGCCTGGCCGTCGAACTCCGGCTCAGGCGGGTTGGTGGTTGCTTGCCTCATGCCGGGCATGGCCCTCCTCGAAGACGCGGGCGATCATCTGATCGAGCGGCGGGTCCTGCACGCTCATGTCCACGACGGTGTAGCGGTCGAGGATGACGCCGAGCACTTCCGGCACGCGGCTGCGCTCGACCTTGAGGCTGGCCACTGGCCCCTCGTGGCCGATGACCTCGCCGAAGTGTTCGAGGCCCTCGGGGATGCCGGCGCCGTCGAACTGGAGCTTGACGAGCTTGGACTGGCCGAACTCCTCGGTGATGCGTGCCAGCGGGCCGTCGTAGACGACCTTGCCGTGGGTGATGACCAGCACGCGCTTGCACAGGGCCTCGACGTCGCGCATGTAGTGGCTGGTCAGCAGCATGGTGACGCCGCGGGTGGCGTTGTACTCCCGGAGGCACTTCTGAATGGTGACCTGGGCGAGCACGTCCAGGCCGATGGTCGGCTCGTCGAGGAGGAGGAGCTGCGGCCGGTGCAGCAGGGCGGCGATCAGCTCCATCTTCATGCGCTCGCCGAGCGACAGCTCGCGGACGGGCTGGCGCGTCAACTCGCCGACCTCGAACATCTCGGTCAGCTCGCCGAGAGTGCGGGCGAAGTCGGCGTGGTCGAGGGAGTAGATCTCGCGGTGGAGGTGGAAGCTGTCGGCGGCGGGCAGGTCCCACCAGAGCTGGTTCTTCTGACCCATGACGAGCGAGAAGCGTCGGCGGAAGGCGTCGGCGCGCTCCCAGGGCACGTAGCCGAGGACGCGGGCGGAGCCGCTGGAGGGGTAGATGAGGCCGGAGAGCATTTTCAGGGTGGTGGTCTTGCCGGCGCCGTTGGGGCCGAGGAAGGCGACCATCTCGCCGGGCTCGATGGAGAAGCTGACGCCCTCGACGGCGCGGACTTCTTTGTACTGGCGGCGGAAGAGGCCGCGGACGGCCCCGAGGAAGCCCTCTTTTTTCTGGAAGACGCGGTAGGTTTTCGACAGGCCGCTGGCCTCAATGATCGGCATCGCCATCGCCTCTGGTCTCACGGGTGGTGCTGGTTGCATTGTAGGGGCGCTGTGTGAGAGGATGCAAGCGGAGCAGCCGGCGTGCGGAGGGGCGGTGGTGAAGCCGGTTTCCCCGGAGGCCCGTTGATGTCCAAACGGTTTGACGCGGCGGTGAAAGGGATGCTGGAGTACGGCCCGTCGGACTGGCCGGCGCTGGCCGGCTTCCCGGGCCGCAAAGCGAAAGTGACGGACGCCGACGTGTCCACCGTGAGTGCCGCCAGCGACAAGGTGCTGCGCGTCCGCGGCAAACCGGACTGGCTCATGGACATCAACTTCCAGGCCGGCCCGGACGCCTCGGTCCCCCAGCGCGTTCACCTGTATAATACCCTTTTGGTGGACCGGCACGGGTTACTGGTGCGCAGCCTCGTTGTCCTGCTGGCGCCGCGCGCCAACCTGACGGACATCAATGGCGTGTACGTCCAGCAGTTCGAGGGGGAAGAACCGCACCTGACGTTCCGCTACCGGGTGATCCGCGTCTGGCAACTGCCGGCAGCGCAGCTCCTGGCGGGTGGCCTGGGGACGTTCCCTCTCGCCCCCGTCAGCGACGTGACGGAGCGGGATCTACCCCGTGTGATCCGGCAAATGAAGGCCCGCCTGGACGCCGAGCCGCGCCCAGACGCAAAGGAATTGTGGACCGCGACGTACCTGCTCATGGGGCTGCGCTACGAGCAGCTCCTCGTGGATCGTTTGCTGCGGGAGGTGGTTTCGATGGAAGAGTCCGTGACCTATCAGGCGATTCTCCAGGAAGGGTTCGCCAAGGGACGTGCCGAAGGGCGACAAGAAGGGGCCTTGCAGGAATCGAGAAAAAACCTGCTCCTGGTCGGTACCAAGCGGCTCGGGGCGCCGGGAGCGGAAACGGCGGCCGCCCTCGAGGGCATTGCCGACCTGGGTCGCCTGGAAGGCCTGATCGCACGCGCACTCGAGGTGTCCAGCTGGGAGGAGTTACTGGAGTCGCCGGGGCGCTTCCGCCGGCGCCGCAAGCGGACACCCTGAAGCGTCGTCTCTCCGAGAAGAGATGGCACCATGACTGCTCGGCAAGACGTGACCGGGCAAGCTGCGCAAACCGGAGCGACCGCTGTCCGTCCGTTCCCTACCCCGCGCCGATTGCCCTTGACGCTCCGACGTATGGACCGCTACAGTTGTGCGGGTAGGAAACTTTGACGTTGCATCGTTGAAGCCCGATGCCTATGGGTGGCACGGGCGTTTTTTATGTACCACTCGCGTACCGGCGCCGGCCGCTCTCCCAGGTTTCGGCCGGCCCGGACTGGATGCCTGCAATGGCCTGCACCTGTGTCGTCGGCTTGCAATGGGGCGATGAGGCGAAAGGGAAGATCGTCGATCTGCTGACCGAAACCCACGACGTCGTCGTCCGCTACAACGGCGGCGCCAACGCCGGGCACACCGTCGTCAGCGGCGGGAAGACCTACAAGTTCTCCCTCCTGCCGACCGGCGTCCTGCACCCGCACCTGCGCTCCGTCATCGGCAACGGCGTCGTCGTCAACCCGGTCCGCTTCTTCGAGGAGGTGAGCCAGATCCGCGATGCCGGCGTGCCGGTCGGCGACAACCTCGTCGTCAGCGACCACGCCCACGTCATCTTCCCCTATCACGCGGAAGAGGAGCGGTTGAGCGAGGGCGGCGCCGGCGCCGGCGCCATCGGCACGACGGGCCGCGGCATCGGCCCGTGCTACCAGGACAAGGTCGGCCGCGTCTGTGGCGTGCGCGTCGGTGAGTTGCTCCACCCCGAGCACCTGCGAGCGCGGCTGCGGACCATCGTCGCCCGCAAGAACAAGCTGCTCCGCGCCCTGTCGCCCGAGGCGAAGCAGTTCGATGCCGACGCCCTGTGCGACGAGTACCTGGGCCACGGCGAGAAGATGCGGCCGTTCATCCGGGAGACGGTCCACCTGCTGCACCGGGCGCTGGCGGACGGGCAGCGATTGCTATTCGAGGCGGCGCAGGGCAGCCTGCTCGACGTGGACCACGGCACGTATCCATACGTGACCAGTTCCAACAGTTCGACGGCGGGTGTCTGGAGCGGTTCGGGCGTGCCGGCACGGAACCTGGAGCGCGTGATCGGTGTCATCAAGGCGTACACGACGCGCGTCGGCGGCGGCCCCTTCCCGACCGAACTGAAGGACGGCCCCGACGGCGTGGGCGAGTTGATCCGCAAGACCGGGCGCGAGTACGGCACCGTCACGGGCCGGCCGCGGCGGTGCGGCTGGTTCGACGCGGTCGCGGCGCGCTACACCGCGAAACTGAGCGGCACCGACGAGCTGGCGGTGATGCTGCTCGACGTGCTGAGCGCGCCGGACCACCTGGGGGCCGAAGTTTGCCTGGTGGTAAAGCACGAAGTTGGTGGGGAAAAGGATCGAGTCGAACGAGAACCGATCCATCGCGGCCAGCGCCGTTTCCACCGAGTGCGCTGAGAAGCCGATGTACCGGATCAGGCCCGCTTGCCGCGCTTCTTGAAACGCCTCGATCGCCCCACCCGGCCCGAGCGCCTGCTCCATCTCCTCCTGGCTGGTCAGCGCGTGGAGCTGATAAAGATCAAAGTGATCCGTCTGCATGCGTTGCAGCGACTCGCGCAGCTCTTGCGCCGCGCCAGCTTTGTCCCGCTTGCCGGTCTTGCAGGCCAGGAAGACACGGTCCCGGTGCGGCGCCAGGGCTGGCCCCAGCCGCTCTTCCGCGTTGCC
>JBBRPS010000543.1:0-7112 GCA_038227745.1 Gemmatales bacterium
AACGTTCGTTCAGTTGCGGGCGGAGGCGGGCCCCGACTCCCCCTGGTGGCTGCCCCCCGGGACTCGCCTCGACCTGACGCTGGCGCCTCTCGCGCGCGAGGAAGAAGAGGACGCGGGCGAGGAAGAAGAGGACGACGACGACGAGGACGATGACCTCGACGACGACGACCTCGACGACGACGAGGACTTCGAGGACGACCTCGAGGACTTCGACGACGACGAGGACTTCGACGATGAGGACTTCGACGATGAGGACTTCGACGACGAGGACTTCGACGAGGACGACGACGAGGACGACGACGAGGACGACGAAGAGGACGAGGAAGACATCTGAGTCCCCGGCCAGGCCGCGGAAAATCTCGGAAAAATCGCACCGGGGCGGCCAGCCCGATATATACTGAATGGATAAAGAAACTGGCAAGCCCACCCGCAGCCTGCGGGTGGGCTCGAAGGCTGTAGGGCCGAGCCCGCCACCCTCCTCTCCCCACGAGACTGCGCAACACGATGCTCAAACACCTCGTCGGTTGGCTGCGAACCGAGGCCCGCCTGAAACGGGAGCGCGGACGCATGGCACGCTGGCTCGGGCGCGGCTGGGCTCGCCTGACTTACGCCACCCGCGTCGAGCCGACCTGGCTCGAACTCAACCGCCACGAAGTTCCCGTCGCCGACCTGCCCGGGCCATTCCACGGCTTCCGCATCGTCCAGCTCTCCGACCTGCACGGCAGTCGCCACGTCACCGCCGACTACCTCGGCGAGGCGGTCGAGCTCGCCCCGGCGCAGGAGGGCGACGTGATCGTCCTGACCGGCGACTTCATCCACAAGGGCTTCAAGTACGTCGAGCGCGTGGCCCGCGTCATGGGCCGGCTGCGGGCGCCGCACGGCGTCTACGCGGTGCTCGGCAACCACGACTTCTCGGTCCGTAACGCGCTCGGCTTCCGCCGCCACCCGGAGCTGCACCGCGCCGTCGCCGCGGCGCTCCGCGCCGAGGGCATCCAGGTCTTGCAGAACCAGACGGTGCGGCTGGCGCGCGGCGATGGCCACCTGCACCTGACCGGCGTCGAGGACTTGTGGAGCCGCGTGTGCGACCTCGACCGGGCGTTTGAGGGGGTCTGTCCGTCGGTGCCGAGCATCGTGCTGGCGCACAACCCTTGCACGGTCGAGCACCTCGCCGACCACCGCTGCGACCTGATGTTGAGCGGCCACACGCACGGCGGGCAGATCAACCTGCCGCGCCTGGGGCGCATCACCCTTGGCCCGGCGGGCCGCCGCTACGCCGCCGGCATGTACCGCTGCGGCAAGACCTACCTGTACGTCAACAAGGGCGTCGGCTTCGGCTTCCGCGTCCGCTACAACGTCCGGCCCGAGGTGGCGGTCTTCACCCTGCGGCCGGCGCCCGCCGCCGAGTGACACCCCGGTGTCACTCGACGTTTAGCCGCGCGCGGTGAGCGCTTCTCCCCCGCGAAAACTTTGCACTTCCCCGGGCCGCGGTTATAATCACAAAGGCCACGAAGGCCGCCGTGCTTCGAGGAAGGAATTGCTCGCCGCCCCGGCAGGGGCTATACTGGCGGCTGGTTTGTTGGTCCGCCGCTGCCCCGCCCGACAACTCGGCGGCGAGACGTCACCCGGTCCGATCTCGCAGGGGGAAGCCATGGCACATCAGGGGAAGCCTGCCAACGAGGGGCCCGAATCCATTTCCACCGGCAGCGCACTGGCCCGCCCGGCGGACCAGAGCCAACTCGACTTTGAACTCGACTTCTACAGCCGTATTCTCGAACGGCACCCCGGTTACGTCGATGTCCTCCGCGTCCAGGGCAACAACCTCACCCTCAAGGGCCGCTACGCCGAGGGACTGCAGATCGACAAGCGCCTCGGCACCCTGCGCCCCAACGACCCGCTCGTTCACTACAACCTCGCGTGCAGCTACGCCCTGCTGAAGCGGCCCGAGCAGGCCATCAAGACCCTGCGCCGCGCCGTCGAGTTGGGCTACCGCGACTTCCGCTACATGCGCGAGGACCGCGACCTCGAGACCATCCGCCACGACCCGCGCTTCCGCCAGCTGCTGCGCGAGTACGAGAATCGCTGACCCTTCAGGAAGAGAGTAGGGGAAGAGGGCCTATTCCCTATTCCCTACTCCCTCCTCCCAACGGCCCCATGACGAAAGTAGCCATCCTGGGCGGCTCCGGGTACACCGCCGCCGAGCTGATCAAGATCCTCCTGCGCCATCCGCACGCGCAGATCGCCGCCGTCACCTCACGCAGCGAGGGCACCCCGCCGGTCGCCGAGTTGCACCCCAGCCTCAATGGCCGCATTGACCTGCGCTGCGAGTCGTTCGACGCCGACCGCCTCGTGGCGCGCGGCGTGCAGTGCGCCTTCAGCTGCCTGCCGCACGGCGTCAGCCGCACCACCCTCCCCGCGCTGCTCGACCGCGGCCTGCGCGTCATCGACCTCAGCGCCGACTATCGCCTGCGCGACCCGAATCTCTACGCCCAGTGGTACGGCGAGAGCCACGAAGACCTCGCCCACCTCACGCAGGCGGTCTACGGCCTGCCGGAAATCTACGGCGACGAGATCCGCGACGCCCAGCTCGTCGCCAACCCCGGCTGCTACCCGCAAGGGGCGATCCTGGCGCTGGCGCCGCTGGTCGCCGGCCGGCACATCGCGCTGCGCGACATCATCGTGGACAGCAAGAGCGGCGTCTCCGGGGCGGGGCGGACGCCCCAGCTGACCACGCACTTCCCCGAGTGCAACGAGAGCGTCACCGCCTACAACGTCGGCAGGCACCGCCACACGCCGGAGATCGAGCAGGCCCTGGGCGACGTGGCCGGCGAGCCGGTGGAGGTCATCTTCACGCCGCACCTCATCCCGATGGACCGCGGCATCTTCACGACCGTCTACGCCACGCCGCACCGCCCCTTCTCCGAGGAGGAGCTGCTCGAGCTGTACCAGGCCTACTACTCCCACGCCCCGTTTGTGCGCGTCGTCAAGTACCTGCCCGCGACCAAGGACTGCACCGGCACGAATTTCCTCGACGTGACCGTGCGCGTGGTGCGCGGTCGCATCATCGTGCTGACTTGCGAGGACAACCTGATCCGCGGCGCCAGCGGCGTGGCCGTGCAGAACTTCAACCGCATGTACGGCCACGACGAGCGCACCGCCCTGCTGTAGGCACCCGACCTGGGCTTGACAGCGTCGGGCCGCTTGCTATCCTCCCCGCCTTCCCGGTCGAACAGATTCGTCCGATGGCAGCAAACCCACAAGCCAGGGGGAGGCGCGGTATGCGCAGAGCGGGGTTGTTCACTGCGGTCCTCGTCAGCGTCGGGCTGGGCCTTGTCTGGGGGCCCTGGCCCTGCAGTCACGCCCAGTCGCCCTTCCTGGGCGCCAGCCCGCGCGCGATGCAGTTCAAGCCGGTCGATACGAGCAAGGCGGTCGGCACTCTGAACACGTCGAGCATGCTGCACAGTCCCAAGATTCCGTCGCCGCTCAACCTGACCAACCTGTTCCACAAGCCGACGCAGCCGAGCTGGCCGCCCAAGTTCGCGGCCACGCCGATGATCGCCGCGAACAAGAACCCGTTCCAGCCCAACCTCCCCACGTCGAGGTACATCATCCCGCCGACGCCGCCCGGCCCGAAATCGAAGAGCATTTGGGACTTCCCGTTCAACCCGTTCAAGAAGAGCAAGTGAGCTCGCGGCCGGCCCGGCGTTCCCTGGCCGCTCCGGCCGCGCCATCTCACCTGGACGTCGCCCCCTACAATAGAGGGCGGACGACCTACCTCACAACGGACGGTGGCCGCACATGGTCTATCTCTCGCGCATCTACACGAAGACGGGCGACCAGGGCGAGACGGGGCTGGGCGACGGCAGCCGCGTGGCCAAGGACCACGTGCGCGTGGCGGCGTACGGCGGCGTGGACGAGCTGAACGCGGTGCTCGGCCTGTTGCTGGTGCAGTCGGCCGGCCCGGAGGTCGCGACGGAGGCGGACCTGCTGCGGGGCATCCAGAACGACCTGTTCGACGTCGGGGCGGACCTGTGCCGGCCGCAGGAGGCGGGCGAGCCGGCGGGGCAGCGGCTGCGCGTGAGCGCCGCGCAGGTGGAGCGGTTGGAGGCGGCGATCGACCGCCTGAACGAACGGCTGGCGCCGCTGCGGAGCTTCGTGCTGCCGGGCGGGTCGTCGTCGGCGGCGTGGTGTCACCTGGCCCGGACCGTCTGCCGGCGGGCCGAGCGCGACGTCGTCACCCTGGCGCGCGCCGAGCCGATCAACCCGCAGGCGCTCATTTACCTGAACCGGCTCTCGGACCTGCTGTTCGTGCTGGCGCGCGTGTACAACCGTGACGGCCAGGACGACATCCTGTGGGTGCCGGGGAAATTCAGTGGTTAGTGGCCACTAGCCACTGGCCACTATTACATCCGGTTGACGCGCTCGCGCCGGGCGTGCTCGCGGATCTCCTGCATCTGCTCGAGGAGGTAGGTCGCGAGGATCTCGGCCTCCTGACCGGCCTCGAGGAGCTTCTTCAGGGCGTTGCCGAGGGCCAGAATGGTGGGGTAGTGGCTGCGGCGGCGCACCGGCCGGCTCAGATCGCGGAAATCCGAAGTGCGGCCGAGCATGGTGGTCTGGGAGTGCTCGATCAGGTCGCGCGCACACTTCTCCGAATGGGTCAGCAGTTGCCGCAGCGTCATCCGCCGTGCGGGTCGATCGGTGGACATGGGTCGCTCCCTTTGTCGAAGCGAGGGACGGAGCTGAGAAACGGGGCGGGGACAGGGAAATCGCGGCAGAGTTTCGGGTGAGTCCGGACCATCGGCGTACCCCGGGTAACGCCGGGTGTCCAAGCCCGGGCGAAGAGTGCGAGTCAATCGTCCGGCCCTGTCGCTGGTTTCCCGCCGACCGCTGCCCCTCTCCGCCGTAACCCTATATATTCATGAAGGAGACGGACCGCGTCAAGCGTTCTCTTCTGATTTCCGGGACGCCGGGGCGATGACGCCATGCGTGTGCTGCTGGTCGCCGACATCCATGCCAACTGGCCCGCCCTGCAGGCCGTCACCGACGCCCACGACGTCTGCCTGTTCCTGGGCGACCTCGTGGACTACGGCCTGGAGCCAGCCCCGTGCATCCAGTGGGTGCGGCAGCACGCCCGCCACGCCGTCCGCGGCAACCACGACCACGGCGTCGCTCAGTACGTGCCCGTCAGCGGCCGCAGCGGCTTCAAGTACCTGACCAGTGTCACCCGGCCGCTCACCCAGGAGCGGCTCACGCCCGAGGACCGCCGCTTCCTCGCCGCGCTGCCGGTAACGCGCACGGTCACGTTCGACGAGACCACATTCCTGCTCGTCCACGCCACGCCGCGAGACCCTCTCGACGAGTACGCCGTCGCCGACGTCGATTTCTGGAAGCGGCGGCTGCAGAACGTCGAGGCGGACGTGATCTGCGTCGGCCACACGCACCACCCGTACGTGCTGGAGGTCGGCGACAAGCTGGTCATCAACCCGGGCAGCGTCGGCCAGCCGCGCGACGGCGACCCACGCGCGGCCTACGCGGTGATCGAGAACAACCGCGTCGAGCTGAAGCGCGTCGAGTACCCGGTCGAGGACACGGTGCGGACCATCCAGGAGAGTTCGCTGCCCGAGCCGGCCAAGGGCCTCCTCGCCGAGGTGCTGCGCACCGGCGGCATGCCCAAGCCGGAGAGCAGCAAGCACAAGCGCGAGAGTTGACGGGACACAAGCCCGAAGCGCAAGCGCGGGGCGTCCCTCGCTTGCGCTTCGGGCTTGTGTCCCGCCCCTGACCCCTGACCGAAAGGACGCCATGACCCAGACACCGACCAGCGCCCCGGCCGCGCCGGGCTTCGTGGAAGAGGTCGAGATGCAGGGGCACATCATCGACTCGCTGATCCTGCCCAAGGTGCTCGACGAGATCCTGACGCACGGCGGCACTTACACGCTCAAGGACATCCGCGTCGGCCAGCGCCAGACCGACGCCAGCTACGTCCGCATCGAGGTCCGCGCCCCGACCGCCGCGGCGCTGCAGGAAGTCCTCGACGTCATCCACGACCACGGGGCCGCGCCCCTCGCGGTGCAGGACTGCGCCGTCGTCGTCGCCGACATGGACAGCGCCTTCCCCGAGGGGTTCTACAGCACCACCAGCTTCCGCACCCAGGTGCGCCTCGGCGGCGAGTGGGTCGAGGTCGAGGACCAGGAGATGGACTGCGGCATCCTCGTCGATCCCGAGGAGGCGGCGGCGCGGTGCCTGCCCATGATCGACGTCAAGAAGGGCGACCGCATCGTCGTCGGCCGGCAGGGCCTGCGCGTCTTCCCCGCCGAGACCAGCGCCCGCCAGAACCTGTTCGAGTTCATGGGCAGCCCCGTCTCCAGCGAGAAGCCCAAGGGCGTGACGGTGCGCGAGATCGCCGCCACCATGCGCCGCACGCGCGCGGCCGGCGAGAAGATCCTCGCCGTGCTCGGGCCGGCGGTCGTCCACACCGGCAGCATCGAGCACATCTGCCGGCTGATCCGCAACGGCTACCTGCACGTGCTGTTCGCCGGCAACGCCCTGGCGACGCACGACATCGAGAGCGCCCTGTACGGCACGAGCCTGGGCGTGTCGCTGGAGCGCGGCCTGCCGGCGGCGGAGGGACACGAGCACCACCTGCGGGCGATCAACACGATGCGGCGGCTGGGCGGCATCCGCGCGGCGGTGGCCCGCGGCGTGCTGACGAGTGGTATCATGTACGAATGCGTCCGGCACGATGTCCCGTTCATCCTGGCCGGCAGCATCCGCGACGACGGCCCGCTGCCGGAGGTCATCACCGACGTGCTCGAGGCGCAGCGGCAGATGCGCGAGCGGATCCACGGCGTCGGCTTTTGTCTGATGGTCGCGACGATGCTGCACTCGATCGCCACCGGCAACCTGCTGCCCGCGTGGGTGAAGGTGGCCTGCGTGGACATCAACCCCGCGACGGTGACGAAGCTGGCCGACCGCGGCAGCATCCAGACGGTCGGCGTTGTGACCGACGCCGAGCCGTTCCTGCGCGCGGTGGTGAGCGAACTCAACATCGTTTAGCCGTGGGGCCGGTTGCAAACCGGCCGAGCGCCGCTGGCCGGTTGGCAACCGGCCCCACGGCT
>JBBRPS010000544.1:0-7108 GCA_038227745.1 Gemmatales bacterium
CAACCCCACATGGAGTGACGGACCAGCCGGCTTACGCCGGCCGTTCGCCTCAACCCCACATGGAGTGACGGACCAGCCGGCTTACGCCGGCCGTTCGCCTCAACCCCACATGGAGTGACGGACCAGCCGGCTTACGCCGGCCGTTCGCCTCAAACCGCTCGCGAACAACCCGTGACTACGCCGTACGACCGCGTCAATCTGATGAACCCCGCGCCGCGCTACTGCTTCTGCCGCGCCGACCAACCGCCCTGGCCAGCCCGCCCCGACGACCGCTACTGCGGCCTGTGCGGCCGGGAGCTGCTCGCGGCGCTGCCCCGCGCCCCCCTGCTGACCCCCGGCCCTCCCTCCCTGCTGGCCGCCTACCTTCGCCTCGCCGCCCCGCCCGCCCCCGCCTGGACGGGGCGCCTCTCGTTCCAGCTCGTCGGCCTCGACGGCGCCGCGCCCGAGGTGCGCTGGCAGCCGCTCACCACGCCGCCGCTGCAGGTCACCGCCTCGTGGCTGTCCGGATCGAAGCTCGAAATGGAAGTGGGCCTTGAGGCCGTCGCGCCGCCGCCCGGCGAGGCGCTCGGCCAGGCGCGGCTCGTGCTGGTCCTCAACGGCCGGCCTTTTTTGTTCGGTGTCCGCGCGTTCGCCGTTCCCACAGGCAGGGGCCGCGCCTGGCTCACCAGCCGGCCGGGCGAGCCGCCCGAAGGCCCGGTGATGGTCGTCTACCGGGACGCCCGCCGCGCCCGCACATACCTCGAGTTCGATGCCGGCCCCGGCGTGCCCGTGCAGTGGGAGTCGATCCAGTGCGACCACCCCGCGGTGACCGTGACCCTCCTCCACCCCGACCAGGCGCAGGTGCCCGCGCGGGCGGAGGTCTGCTGGAACCCGGCACGGCTCCGCGGCGAGATGCGCGAAGAGGCGGTGTTCCAGCTGGAGGTCCTCGGGCTGCCGCCCGTCACGCTGAAGCAGCACTTTCACTGGCGACTGCGGCGGCCGTTCCGCTGTCAGCCGCCCGTCCTCGTCGTGGACGCCCTCGACGTGGACACGCCCGAGACGCGCATGGTCCGCTTGACCAACGAGGAGCGCGAGCCGCTCACCCTGCGGGCGGTCGAGTCCCAGGCGAATTGGGTCGCGTGCAGCTTGCCGGACGGCCAATCTCTGTGCGTGCCGTCGGGGCAGAGCACGACCGTGGCGGTCCACCTGTTGCCGCAGGAGATCGGGCCGGCGGCGCCGCCGCACGAGACGACCGTGAGCCTGCACATCAGCCGTCGCGGCCGGCAGAGCTACACCGTCCGCGTCGAGGCGGTGCGCGGCCCGCGCCGCCTCGACGGGCCACTGCTGCTCGATCCCGGGCCGCCGCGCGTGGTCCTGGCCCGCTGGGAGCCGCGCGGCCGGCGCGTCGTGTACCTGCCTTGCTCCGGCGACGGCGGCCTGGCCCCGGAGGCCCTCGGCGTGACGTCGGACGACTACGGCGAGGCGGTCTACGGCCGGCGCCCCGCGCACGCCGTGCTGCGCTACCTCGTCGCCGCCGCCCTGACGCGCCTGCGCATGCAGGACCGCGTCGAGGCGCCCTCGGTGCGGCTGTGCCGCCACCCCTGGGTGCCCGTGGACTTCCAGGCCCCCGGCGTGGCGGTACACGACTGGGAGGCGCTGGTCCTGCAGCACTGCGGCGCCGGCGGCCCAACGCGGCCGGTGCCGTTCCGCCTGGACGCCTTCGAGGCCTATGTGGCGGACGGCCCCGGGCGGGCGGCGCCGCTGCTGGGGCTGGCGGAGCGGCACCTCAGCGTCGGGGCGGGCCTGATGCGCTGGGTGGCGCGACGCTTCGCCGAGTCGCTGTGGGTCCGCGGCGCGCGGATCCCCCAGGCGCTGCCGGCCGTCGCCGGCGGGGCGGAGCCACCGCCCGGCTTCCTGTGGATGCGGCTGGCGTGCGAGGACCTGCTGCGCGACTACCGCTGGGGGCCGGCCTACGCCTGGCGGCAGTTGCTGGCCGCCTGGCAGGCGCGCCTGGCGGCCGGGCCGGACCCTTTCAGCCTCCGCGATGCGCATCAGCAGGTGGTGCGCCGCACGGCCGACTACGTTCAGCAGGTGTGCATGGCGGTGGTGCGGCGCGGCGCCGCGGAAGGGGCGGCGCGCCTGGTGGTCGTGGGGCCGCTTTCCCGTGGCCGGCGGTTTCAGGACGTGTTAAGATCCCTTCTCACCTCGGCGGGCTTCGAGTCGGAGTCCGCTCCGGCGCCCTGGGCCGAGTGGCTGGCGCCGCCCGCCGACGGGCCGGGCGGCTGACGGCGGCCCTGGAATGACATCCCACTGACGCAGCTTATGAGGTCTCGCCGATGCTCTCGCTCCGCTCCGTGGTCGCCGCCACCCTCGCCACCGCCCTCACCTTCGCCGCCCCCGGCGGCGCGCGGGCCCAGGACAAAAGGGCCGAGGACCGACACCGGCCGCACGACCTGATCCTGGCGGTGGACGTCTCGTTCAGCATGATCGTGCCCTACCACAACTACCGCAAGGCCGCCGACTACCCGCCCAACGACCGCGAAGGCATCCGCTGGGACGGCATCCAGTTCACCATCGACGTGGCTCGCGACGACGACCGCATCGCCCTGGTGATCTACCGCGCCGAGAACGTGGTCATCACCAAGTACATCGACGACTCGGGGTTCGTCGGCCTCGACAAGGAGTACGACTGGAAGGACGCCTCGGGCAACCCGGTCCGCAAGAAGGGCCGCCAGTTGCTGACCGAGCTGGTCAAGGAGATCCAGCAGCGCGAGCAGGAGTGGGTGGTCGATGTCGCCCGGCGGAAGAAGCGCGGCGAGGCGATCTACGACACGGACTACCGCGTCTTCGACCTGAAGCTGTTCGCGGGCCGCCCGGGGGCGAAGGTCCCGCTGCATCACGGCACGGCCTCGCTGCTGGCCCTGCAGACGATCGAGCGAGAGCTCCTGGGCGAGCTCCGCAAGGACGAGAAAGGCAAGGCGCGGGCCTGGACGTTTCTGTTTACCGATGGCGAGGAGGAGGAGCGGTACAACAAGCCGAAGGACGGCCCGTTCCAGTACGACTTCGCCGAATACTCCTACATTTTCGCGAGGAAAAAGATCGAGGACAGCGACGTGGGCCGCCTCCGCGACCTGGTGGAGCCGCGGCTCCAGGGGTTCCGCAAGCGGAACGTGCCGATCTTCACCTTCGCCCTGGGAGAAACCTGCGACCGGCCGCTGCTGGAGAGCATCGCGGGCCGCTCCGCCTCGCCCGACCCGCAGGCCATGCGCGGCGCGAGCTACAACGCGGTCAGCAACCTCGACCTGCTCCGCGACCTGCGCTACATCCAGTGGGAGCTGCGCGAGTACTGGGTGCGCGAACTGCAACCGAAAGTCCGGGACGGCGGCCAGGAGCTGTTCTACACCCCCGACGTCGGCGCCTGGCACGACGTCGGCGTGCTCCTGTACCGGGTGCGGCAAGGGGCCGGGGCGAAGGCGCGCGCCCTTGAGCCGCTGCGCGAACACATGGAAGACCCGCGCCTCGGTGGCCGAAAGCTGGCCCTGGAGCCGCGCGCGAGCCGCTCGCACTGGTACTACGCCCTCAACCCCGCCGACCCGCCCCCCGGCGCCCCGAACCCGCTCCAGGGCCAGCTCAGCCTGGAGGTCAAGCGCGGCGGCGGCCCGGACGGGGATTACACGACCCACTGCGTCCTCGCCCTGAGCACCAGCCGCCCGCTGTTCCACTACCGCCAGCCGACGCCCGACGGCGGCAAGCCCTACTCCCCGCGCGACGTGATCCCGTTCCAGGTCGATTTCACCCCTTACCCGGTCCCCACTCGGGGGGGCGGCCACGACATCCCCTTCCGCGCGGAAGACTTCGAGGTCAAGGTCACCCTGACCCCCGCCTCGCGCGCCGCCGGCAACGCCGCGGCGCCGCCGCCGTTCACCCTCGACCTCGACGCCCGGCCGGCCGACAAGCTCGTCACCCGCCACTTCCGCAAGGAGATCGTCCTCGACAGCGACCCGCGCTCGCCCGGCAAGAAGGGCCTGAGCGGCCTGTACTACGTGGACGTCGAGATCCGCGGCGCCGCCCGCGACCGCCCTCTGAGCCAGGCGGTCCGCCGGCTCATCCGCCGCACCCTCCTGATCGCCCCTTACCCCAAGATCAAGGTCTCCGAGTCGAGGGTCGTCCTGGGCAATAACAAGCAGGCGGCGGAGGGCAAGGCGATCAAGGTCGAGCTGGACATGCGGACCGACCCCAAAGAGATCCTGACGGCCGTGAAGGTGAAGATCGAGCCAGGCCCCGTGTCGGCGAAGGGCGAGCGGATCAAGCCCGGGCACTTCACCGGGTTTCCCGCCGAGCTGACGCTGCGCGGCCGGGAGGGCGGGCTGGAGGTGTCCCTGCCGGTGGAGGTCTGGGCCAGCCTGGCGTCCGGCCTGTACGAGCGCGGTTACCTGCACTTCACGACGCCGTGGGGCACGACGGCGAAGACGGAACTCGTGCTGCGCAAGGGCGAGTATCCACTGCGCGTCAGTCCGCAGCTGCGGCTGGCCCTGGCGGCGCGCGGCAAGAATGTGGAGCGCCCAGGCGAGGTCCAGGTCGAGCTGGACACGGACCTGCCCACGCGCGAGAAGGTGTGGCTGAGCGACGACGACCGGGTCGCCGCGGACGAGGTGACGTCGCTCACGTTCCACCAGGTCGAGGACGAGAAGGGGGTGGCGGTCAAGGGCGGGAAGGCGTTCCGCTTTGAAATCACCGGGCTGGGGGAAAAGTACGCCGTCCTGGCTCGCGGCCCCGACGCCGACAAGAAGGCCGCCCTGGCGTTCACCCTGCGGCGCGCGGGCACGCTGGCCCCGGGCGTCTACGAGGGCGGGCTCTACGTCGTCGGTCCCGGCGTCAAGTCGGCCGCGGTGGTCGTCAAGGTCGCGGTGAACGACATGAGCGTCCTCGACCCCGCCGGCCGGCCCGTGGACGAGATCTACGTGCTCGGACTGGCGGGGACGGACGTCACCTACCCGGTGACCTTCCGGTCCGCGCGGAAGGTGCAACAGGTCAAGGCGGTGTCGGTCCGCAAAGGGTGGAAGCCGCTGGACAACAAATCGCCCGGCGGCTGGGACCAGCTGGCGCTGGCGGCCCGCCCCATCGCCGGCGCGCCCGGGGCGGCGCTGCGGGTCGCGGTGCCGCTGTGCGTGCAGGAAGGGGAATACTTCACGGAGGTGACGTTCGAGGTGACCTCGGTGGAGGGGGACGACGCGCCGCAGAAGGTTCCCGTCACCCTGCCGGTCTTCGTCGAGGTGCGGCACAAGGGCGTTTATTTCCCCCCTCAGGACCTCCGCAAAGGGGCCGTATGGCTACAGTTCGGCGACAAGAAGCCGACCCCGGAGTTCGCCGCCCGCGAGCTGAAGCTGGGCACCGAGGCCACGAAGGCCCCGGTGCGCTGGTCGGTCAAGCGGGTCACGGCCCGGCCGGGCCCCGGGAAGGCCCTGGAGCCGGCCGACGGGCACCTTGACGTGCTGTTCGAGGGCGCGTCGGTCCTGACCCGAGAGGGGGGCAAGGGGCAGGCCGACCCGGGCGCGGCGCGGAACCCGATCAAGCGCGGCAAGGAGTGCCCGCTGACGTTCCGAGCGTCGCGCAAGGGGCTGGAGCCGGGGCTGTACCGTGGCACCTTCCGCTTCCGCTCGCAGGAGGACCGCGACAAGGTCACGGAGGGCCTCGACAACGACCTCGACGTCTACGTGGTCGTGCCGGGGCGCGGGGACGTCAAGGCGTCCGCGGTGCGGGGCGGGCCGCTTTACCTCGGCGACGAGGCGCGGGTGCAGGTCGAGGTGGCGAGCTACGACTGCGAGCCGGGACAGGGGACGTACCGCCTGCTGGACGGCAAGGAGCAGCCGCTCGGCCCCGCTCAGCCGCTCGGCGACGAGGCCAAAGGGGAGAAGGATCCGGCCGTCCCCGGCAAGACGCTTTACCGCTACCCCCTCACGGTGACTCCGGGGCGGCCGGGGACGAACTTCGTCGAGGTCCGCTGGCCGCGCTACCGGCCGGAAGACGGTCCCGCGGACGACGTGGCGGTCTACAAACTTCCCCTGGAAGTCCTGGGCGTGATCGACGTCAAGAGCCAGGCGGTGGGCGTCGGCGAGGAGGTGACGATCCGGGCGAAGATCGACCCGTCGCGGCCGGCGGAGGGCGGGCGGCTGGTGCTGCACGTCATCGACCGCGCCGAGAAGGACCGCGACCCCGTGCAGCTGGAACTGTACGACGACGGCAAGGCGGAGAACGGCGACGAGCGCGCCGGCGACGGGATTTACTCCCTGCGGTATCGCTTCAACGGGCCGGGCACTTACGATGTCGTCTTCCCGGGCGAGGCGGCGCCGGGGCCGCTGAGGCCTGCGGTGGTCCACGTCAACTACGAGTTCCGCCCGACCGACCGGGCCGGCACGGTGCAGATCGGCACGCTGGAATATGGCAGCGGCACCTGGCTCGGCTGGCTCGGCATCCGCGAGGAGCTGTCCGACCCGCGGGCGTTCGAGCTGGTGAACAAGCGAGCGGAGCGCTGCCGCTGGCGGGCGCGGCTGCGCTTCCCCAAGGGGGGCAAGGAGGCCAACCAGGTCAACGACCAGAACGTCGATAGCCTGCCCGCCGACCTCGAGGCCGACCCGCGCGCCCACCTGGACGCGCACCTGGCCGGCCCGCGGGAGGACAAGCTGCCGCCCGGCTGGACGGCGGGCGGGACGCTGTCCCAGGACGGCTCGGTGGAGCTGGGCCTCGAGGCGAAGCTGTCGGCGGCGGCGCTGGAGGAGGCGTACGGCAGCAGCCCTGCGGGCGCGCCGCCGCACCCGACGCTGGGCAAGACGAGCGCCATGATCCTGGAGGTCCAGATGGAGTGGCTGGACGAGAAGGGCGAGGTGACGGACCGGCGCGACCTGCGGATGCCGTTCTCGGTGGCGGCGCGCTACTGGGCGATGAACCCCAAGCCGTGGATCCTGGGCGGCGTGTTCGTGGTGGGCCTGTACGTGCTGGGGCGCGTCCTGCTGGGGTCACTCCGCGGGCGGCCGAAGCCGGCCGCGGCGGTGTCGGAGGATAGTATGCTCACCGCGCCCGTGACAGCGTCCCCGCAACCGCAGCCTCGGCGTGGGCCGGGGGCGCCCCCCCC
>JBBRPS010000545.1:0-7104 GCA_038227745.1 Gemmatales bacterium
ACAAGCCCGACGCGCCAGCGAGGGATCCCTCGCTGGCGCGTCGGGCTTGTGTCAACTTGCCCCGCGTCGAGTATACCTTCAGAAAACAGAGGAGGACCGTGAGGAACCTTGCGGTCGGCCTCACGGTCCTCCTCTGCGTCCAGTCATGCACTTACGGGTTCGTCAGACCACCCGGCGTCCTATGGCCGGGGCGTTGGGAACGCTAACCCACGAGAGCGGCCGGCATCACCTGCTGGCCGTCGTGGTCAAGGTCGGGATGTCGAGGGTGACCTCCGTTCGCTGGCCGGGCCGGACGGCCATCTCCCTCGTTGCGGAGAATGTTTCTCCGCCGCGGGTTATCTCAGCTCGGAGGGTGTAGGAGTAGGTCTTACCGGCTTGCAGCGGCGGCGTGGCGAACACGCGCCGCGCCGAGGTCGTGCGCATCGGGGTGCCATCGACCGTAAGCTTTGCGTCCGCGGGGAGATTGACCACGAACGTGGCCGGCATCACCCCGGAAGACGCGGGCGCGGCGGCTGCCGTGCCCTGGGCCTGCGCGGTGTAGGTCACCGGCGTGCCATAGGGACTATAGGCGTAGTAGGCGCCCCCCGTACCGGCGACGCGGCCGCCGCCCCAGGAAGCGTAACCGCCACAGCCACAGCCGTAACCGCCGCCACAGCTGGAACCGCCGCCCCAACAGCCGCCGCCACAGCCGTAACCGCCGCCACAGCTGGAACCGCCGCCCCAGCAGCCGCCGCCACAACCGTAACAGCCACCGCAACAGCCGCGGCCACCCCAGCAGCCGCCGCAGCTGTAACAACCACTGCAGCCGTGGCAACCGTGACAGCCGCGCCGTCCGAAGTCCGGCGCGTCCATCCCCGTCGTCAGGGCAGCCATCAGAACAACACTGTACATGGGTACCTCCTCGAAGCAATAGGCCCTGGGAAGCAGAAACCCGCTCGTGCCTGGAATGCTGTAGCAGAGAGGCAAAATGAGTACCGATTGGATGATTAGGGGGAATAGGCGTGTGCGGCAACCTTTGCCGGGGCGATTTCGGGGCGGACCGCCCTTTCCGAACGCCGCGGGGCATTCCGCGCCCCGAGCGGGTGCGGTACAATCAAGGCATTGGTGGAGGGCGTAAGGATTCGTCGTCGGCTCGCTCGGGACAGCGGCTCGGAAGCCGCCCTGCGCGGCCGGGCACGGGCGCCCTTCGGCGCCGCGGGAGGATCGCTTCATGAGCCGGAAAATCCTGATCCAGGTTTCCGCGCCGACGGTGCTGATCGGCCTGATCCTGTTCGTGGCCTGCCTCGTCAGCGCCTGGTACATCAGCCGGCTGCAGCGCGACCTGGCCCGCATCCTCTCGCGCGAAGTCAACAGCTTGCAGGCCGCGCACGAGCTCAAGGTCCGCGTCCGCCAGCTTCGCTTCCACAGCTTCCTCAACCTGATCGACCCCGCCCACGCCCGCAAGGCGCCGATCGAGAAAATCTACCAGGACTTCGAGGAGGCCCTCGACCGGGCCCAGCGATATGCGAACAGCCCCGAGGAGCGGGCGGCTGTCCAGGTCATCCGGGCCGGTTACGGCCGCTACAAGCGGGAACTGGCCAGCCTCCCCGAGGAACTGCTGCACCTCGGCAAGAACGCTGACCTGCACGGCCTGGCCGACGCCCATCCCGTCCGCTACGTCGTCGATCCCTGCACCGAACTGCTGCGCCTCACCAAGGACCAGATGGACAAGACCGCCCAGGACGCCGAGCACATGAGCCGCCTCGTGCGCCTGGCGATGCTCGGCCTCGGGGTGGTCGCCCCGCTCAGCGGCCTGATCAGCGGCTTCGGCATCGCCCGCGGCCTGAGCCGTTCCATCTATCAGCTCAGCGTCCGCGTGCAGGACATCGCCCAGCACCTCGACCAGGACGTCGCCTCGGTCAGCATCCCGGCCGGCGGCGACCTCCAGACGGTGGACAAGCAGTTGCAGCATGTCGTCAGCCGCGTCGAGGAGGTGGCCCGCGCGATGCACCGCCATCAGCGCGAGATGCTCCGGGCCGAACAGCTCTCGGCGGTGGGGCAGCTCGCCGCCAGCGTCGCCCACGAGGTGCGCAACCCGCTCACCTCCGTCAAGCTGCTGGTCGAGGCGGCCCTGCGCCCCCGCAACCGCCAGCCGCTGACGGAGGAGGATCTCGAAGTCATCCACGGCGAGGTCGTTCGGCTGGAGCAGACCGTGCAGGGCTTCCTGGATTTCGCGCGGCCGCCGGCGCTGCGGCGCGGCACCTGGGACCTGCGCGACGTGGTGACGCGCGCCGTCGAGCTGGTCCGCGCCCGCGCTCGTCAGCAGGGCGTCCAGGTCGAGGTCCACGGCGGCGACGCGCCGGTCCACGCCGACGTGGACGGCGGCCAGCTCACCACCGTCCTGGTGAACCTGTTCCTCAACGCCCTCGACGCCATGCCGCACGGCGGCCGGCTCGAGGTCACCCTGGACCACGGCGCCGACGACATCCGCCTCGAAGTCGCGGACACCGGCCCGGGCATCGCGCCCGAGGTCCTCGAACGGCTATTCACGCCGTTCACCAGCACCAGGCCGACCGGGACCGGCCTGGGCCTGAGTATCTCGCGGCGGGTCGTCGAGGAGCACGGCGGCCGCATCGGCGCCGCCAACCGCCCCGAGGGGGGCGCCTGTTTTTCGATCGCCTTGCCCGCGAAGGAGGTCGTCCATGCCGACGCTGCTGGTCATTGACGACGAGACGAGCGTGCGTTACTCGCTGCGCCGCGTCCTGGAGAGCGGGGACCTGCGCGTGCTGACCGCCGCGACCGCCGCCGAGGGGCTGCGCTCCGCGCGCGAGGACGACCCGGACGTGGTCGTCCTCGATCTGCAGTTGCCCGACCGCTCCGGCCTGGAGGTGTTCCGCGACCTGCAGGCGCTGGACATGAAACGGCCGGTCATCTTCATCACGGCGCACGGCACCACCGAGACGGCCATCGAGGCGATGAAGAACGGCGCCTTTGACTATCTCGTCAAGCCGGTGGATCTCGAGCGCCTCAGCCAGGTGCTCGACCGCGCCTTCGAGGCGGCGCGACTGATGCAGGTGCCCGCGGTGCTGCCCGCCGAGGACAGCGGCGACCGCATCGTCGGCCGCAGCCCCGCCATGCAGGAGATGTGCAAGGTGCTCGGCCGCCTCGCCCCGCAGGAGGTCAACGTCCTGATCCTCGGCGAGAGCGGCACCGGCAAGGAGTTGGTCGCCCGCGCCCTCTACCAGCACAGCAAGCGGGCCGCCCGACCGTTCCTGGCGATCAACTGCGCGGCCATCCCCGAGGGCCTGCTGGAGAGCGAGTTGTTCGGCCACGAGCAGGGGGCGTTCACGGGCGCGGCGCGGCGGCGCATCGGCAAGTTCGAGCAGTGCAGCGGCGGCACGCTGTTTCTGGACGAGATCGGCGACATGACGCCGGCCCTGCAGGCGAAGATGCTGCGCGTGCTGCAGGAGCAGCGCTTCGAGCGCGTCGGCGGCAGCGAGACGGTGCAGACGCAGGTCCGCGTGCTGGCGGCGACGAACCAGGACCTCGAGAGGCTGGTCAAGGAGGGGCGCTTCCGTGCGGACCTGTACTACCGGCTCAAGGTGGTGACGATCCAGCTGCCGCCGCTGCGCGAGCGCCCCGGGGACGTGGCCGAGCTGGCGCACTATTTCCTGTTCCGCTACAACCGCGAGCTGGGCCTGGACCTGCGCGGCTTCACGCCGGAGACGCTGGGGCTGCTGGAGGGCCACCCCTGGCCCGGCAACGTGCGCGAGTTGCAGAGCGCCATCAAGCAGGCGATGCTCAACGCCTCGGGGCACCTGGTGCGGCCCGAGTTCCTGCCGGAGGAGATCCGCCGCGGCACCAGCGCCGCGCCCCAGGCGCCCGCGGTCGCCGCGGCGCCGGCCGGCTTCGATCTGGAAGGGCTAATCGAGTCGCTGCTGCAGCGCGGCGAGGCCCTGGTCTACGACAAGGTCATCACGGAGGTGGACCGGGTGCTGCTGATGCGCGTGCTGCGCCATACGAAAGGGCACCAGAGCCAGGCGAGCGACCTGCTTGGCCTGAACCGCGGCACGCTGCGGCACAAACTGCGGACGCTGGGCCTGGCCCTCGACCGCGTGCCGGTGGAAGACCAGCGCAAGGAGGAATAATGAATGATGAATGGAAGAGCAGCTTGTGTTCCATTCATCATTCATCATTCTCGGCCAGGAAGGCCCCGGGCGATGTTGCCCCGCATACGGGGCACGGCGTACAGTGAGGACGGGGGGAGCGCCCACCCGTTCGCGCCCAGGGGGAGGTACGCCGCATGACCACGGCCGCGCCGCTGCGCATCGTCCTCGCCAAGGTCGGCCTCGACGGCCACGACCGCGGCATCAAGGTCGTCGCCCGCGCCCTGCGCGACGCCGGCCTGCACGTCATCTACGCCGGCCTGTGGCAGACGCCCGAGGCCGTCGTCCGCGCCGTCGCCGACGAGGACGCCGACTGGCTCGGCCTGAGCCTCCTCAGCGGCGCCCACATGACGCTCGTGCCGCGCGTGCTGGAGCTGCTGCGGGACGCGGGGCTGGGCGACGTCGGCGTCCTGATAGGCGGCATCGTCCCCGAGGCGGACGTGCGCAAACTGCACGAGATGGGCGTGGCCCACGTGTTCGGGCCGGGCACGTCGCTGGACGAGATCGTGGGGTTCCTCCATGAGCGCAGCAAGGCCTGACCCGCCCGCCCTTCCGCCGGAAGACGCGGGGACCATGAAGGTCGAGTACACGCTGACGCTGGAAGACGCCGCCGCCTTCTTCCGCTACCAGCTCAGGCGCGGCGCCCGGGCGAAAGGTCGATCGCGGACCGCCGGTTGGATCTGGTTCATCGTCCTCGCCGTGCTGATGCTCCTCCTGCTGGCGCTCAAACTCACCATCCCGAGGCCCTTCACGCTGGGCGGCCTCGACATCGTCGTTCTCTCCTTCTTCGCCCTCTACGCTTTGCTGTTCTTCTTCACCCCCGCCATCACGCTGCGGACCGCGCTGAAGAGCCTGCGCGGCAACACGCGCTTCCTGGAGAGGCGCACCCTCATCATCACTCCGCACGCGATCACGACCACGATGCCGTCCGGTCTGCGCACGACGTTCTGGCATGCCGTCGAGGACGTCGTGGAGCACGAGGACCATGCTTTCTTCTACATCGCGAAGGCGGAGGCGTTCATCCTGCCGCGGGCGGTCTTCGCCGATGACTTCCAGTTCGAGGAGTTCCTGGACACCGCCCGGCGCTACCACGAGGAAGCACGCCGGCTGGTGCGCACGGAGGGCGAGGCGTGATCGGCCCCCTGCTCGAACGCTTCCGAGCCGGCGACCGCCTGGCACTGGCCCGCCTCCTCAGCCTGGCGGCGCGCGGCGAGGCGCTGCAGGAGGTCGCCGCGGCGCTCGGGCCGCCGGCGCAACCCGCCCGCGTCGTCGCGCTGACCGGCAGCGGCGGCGTCGGCAAGAGCACGCTCGTCGGCAAGCTCATCGAGTACTTCCGGGCGCAGGGGCCGACGGTCGCCGTGCTGGCCTGCGATCCGCAAAGTCCGTTGTCCGGTGGGGCACTGCTCGGCGACCGCTTCCGCATGCCGAGCCGGCCCGACGACGAGGGCGTCTTCATCCGCAGCCTCGCCGCCGTCTCGGGCCGGGGCGCCGTGGCGGAGCACCTTGGCCTGATGGTGCGCCTGCTGGAGGCGTTCGGCTTCGGTGTGGTGCTGATCGAGACAGTCGGGGCCGGCCAGGGCGACACCGCCGTGCGCGACCTGGCCGACGTGGTCGTGCTGCTGCTCCAGCCGGAGACCGGCGACGACCTGCAGTGGGAGAAGGCAGGCGTGCTGGAGGTCGCGGACATCGTCGTCCTCCACAAGGCCGACCTGCCCGGCGCGGAGCAGGTGGCGGCCCAGGTGCGCGCCGTGCTGGGTCTATCGGGGGCGCGAGAAGTCCCCGTGGTGCGCGTCAGCGCGCGGACGGGGGAGGGGATCGCTGAACTGTGGCAAGCGATCCTCGCCTGCCCGCCGCGGCGCCAGGCGCAGGCCGGCAGCGGCGACGAGGTTCTGCGCCTGGCGCAGGAGGCCCTGGCGGCGCGCTTCACCCGCGCGCACGCCGCCGGCGACCCGCGTTTGGTGGAGCTCCTCGACGAGTGGCGCCGCGGAGCGCTCTCCCCTGAAGAGGCGGCCGCCACAGTGCTGCGGCTGCTCGCTCCCTGAGGCCGTCGGGCCGTGGGTCAGGATTCCAATCCTGACATGGGACTTGTCAGGATCGGAGTCCTGACCCACGGCCCGCGCCTCCGTCCGTCAGCGTTTCGCGGACTTGAGTTCAAACGGTTGGAGTTGGTTCGCGCCCTCCCTGACCTGGGCGGTCAGGGGCGTCCGATGTGCGCCGCCTCAGCCCTCTCTCCCCCCGCCGGTCCCGGCGAGCCGCTCGCGGGTACACGCCAGGATTTTGTCGTGGTCGAACGCCAGCGGCGGCGGGCTCGTGAGGTCGTGCCAGCCGACCTCGGCGGCGTCGTCGGCGGCGCGGGCCTGCACGGCGCCGGCATCCACTCGGGCCAGGTAAGCCACGCTGACCGTCCGCCCGCGCGGGTCGCGCCCCGGGTCGCCGAAGGTGTGTAACTGCTCCAACCGCTCCACCTTCACGCCCGTCTCCTCTTCCAGCTCGCGCGCCGCCCCGGCCTCCAGCGTCTCGTCCATCTCGACGAAGCCGCCGGGGATTGCCCAGGTGCCGGCGAACGGCTCGCCCTTGCGGCGGATCAGCAGCACGCGCGGCCGCTCCGCGCGGGTCACGACGACGACGTCCACGGTCAGCGCCGGCCGCGGGTATTCGTAACAGTATTGCTTTTTCGGTTGCGTCATGGGTCCCTGGGGCAGTAGGCTCGGGCGACGGTCTTGTCATCTTATTACAGGGGCAAGGGTGGTGTTGTGCAATGCCAGGCGAACGGCCAGCGTAAGCCGGCTGGTACTGCGACCCACGCGGTGACGTACCAGCCGGCTTACGAGATCGTCCAGCTTCCGGGTCTTACGCAATAACGCTTTACGGCGGGGGGTGGACAAAGGTGGGGAGAACAGCTGCAATGACAGGGTTGTCACACCGCTGTCACCGGCAGGAGTCTCCCCATGCCTATCCT
>JBBRPS010000546.1:0-7096 GCA_038227745.1 Gemmatales bacterium
CCACGACCGCTGGTTCCTGGACCGCGTGGCGACGCACATCCTGGCGTTCGAGGGCGACAGCAAGACGGTCTGGTGCGAGGGCAACTACCAGAGCTACGAGGCGCAAAGGAAGCAGCGCCTGGGCGCCGACGCGGACCAGCCGCACCGGCTGCGCTACAAGAAACTGACGCGGTAGTTAACCGGACGGCACGGGTTGCGGTTCTGAAACGTGGGTGACATCGGTCCGCCCGGGGTGGAGTCTTCGGAACCCCGGGCGGACGCTGGAAACCTGGTCGGCGGAGCCAACGAGCATGATGGAACTTCGGGACGCCACGAAACACTATCTGCAAGGGCGGCGCACGGTGCAGGCGCTGCGCGGCGTCAGCCTCCGCATCGAGGCGGGCGAGTACGTCTCCATCATGGGACCCAGCGGCTCGGGCAAATCGACGCTGATGCACCTGCTGGGCGCCCTCGACACGCCGACCTCCGGCGAGGTACTCTTTCAGGACCGCCCCCTGCACACGCTGCCCGACAAGGAATTGTCGCTGCTGCGGCGGACGCGCATCGGCTTCGTCTTCCAGTTCTTCAACCTGATCCCCACCCTGACGGCCGTCGAGAACGTCGCGCTGCCGCTGCTGCTCGCCGGCCAGCGCCGCGCACGGGCGCTCAAGCCCGCCGCCGTCGGCCTGGAGCGCGTCGGCCTCGGCGACCGCGCCAGCCACTTCCCCGACGAACTGTCCGGCGGCGAGATGCAGCGGGTGGCCATCGCCCGCGCCCTGGTCATCGACCCGGAGGCGGTGCTCTGCGACGAGCCGACCGGCAACCTCGACTCGGCGACGAGCGCCGAGATCCTGCGGCTGCTGCGGAGCATCCCGGAGCCGGGCAAGCGCTCGGTGGTGATGGTGACGCACGACGCCGAGGCCGCGGGCTACGGCGACCGCATCGTCCACATCAAGGACGGGCGGATTGATCGCGAGGAGTGGCTCCACCGGCGGCACGACGACGCGGCCCGCGAGAACGGCACCGGCCACCTCAAGGTCGTGTCCCCGAACCCATGACGCGCCGGGAGAAGACACAAGCCCGAAGCGCGAGCGAGGGGCGGTCCCTCGCTCGCGCTTCGGGCTTGTGTCCTCTCCCGGTGCCTTCGGCAGGATTACGGCCCGCCTCCCCGGGCGGGATAACCTCATGCTAGGCGTCTACGCCACCCTCAGCCTCCGCTACCTGCGCCGGCGGTGGTTCCGGGCCGTCCTCATCGTCGTCAGCATCGCCGCCGGCGTCGGCATGCTCGTCGGCACGCACGCGCTCAACCAGACCATGGAGAAGGCCGCCGCCGCCGCCGCCAACCCCATGGCCGGCGTCGCCGACCTCCTCGTCGGCAACGGCGACGCCCCCGTCGATGCCGCGCTCGCGCGCGAACTGGCCCAAATCGACGGCGTCCTGTCGGCGGCGCCGCGCGTCTTCGAGAACGTCAAGCTCCCCGATCTCGACAACCGCACCGTCCTCCTCGTCGGCCTCGACCTCCTCGCCGAGAAGAAGTCCGGCACCAACGCCCGCTGGCAGGTCCACTACGGCGCCGACACCGAGCACCAGTTCATTAGCGCGGCCTTCCACGGCCGCACCCCGGTCATCGTCGGCCGGCAGCTCGACGACTCTCTTCCCAAGGACACCAGGGACCTGCGCGTGCAGGCCACGGGGCGCAAGGAGGCGGTGAGCCTCCGCCGCGTCGGCGCCATCAGCGCCGCCGGCGCCGCCGCGGCGCTGGGCGGCAACGTGCTCATCCTCAACCTCGACGACGCCGCCCGCGCCGTCGGCCTCAAGGACGGCAAGGCCACGCGCATCGACGTGACGCTCAAACCGGGGGCCGACCGGGCGACGGTGCAGAAGGCCGTCACACAGGTACTGGCCGGCCGCGCCGAGGCGCGCACGCCCGACGAGCAGAACCACTCGGTGCAGAACGTGATGGCCGGCATGCAGGTCGGCCTGCTGCTGTGCGGCGTGGCGGCGCTGGTGGTCGGCCTGTTCCTGGTCTACAACGCCCTGTCGGTCAGCGTGGCGGAACGGCGGCACGAGATCGGCATCCTCAGGGGCATCGGCGCCACGCGCGGCCAGATCCAGCGCCTGTTCGCCGGCGAGGCGGCTCTGCTCGGCCTGGCCGGCTCGCTGCTCGGCATCCCGCTGGGCATTGGCGTGGCCTACCTCGGTCTGCAGCCGATGCAGGGCGTGCTCAGCGAGATCTTCTACAGCCTGGACGCCTCCACAGTGGAGGTGAGCCAGGGGCTGCTGCTGACGGCGCTGGCGGCGGGCGTGCTGACGGCGGTGGCGGCGGCGGCGGTGCCGGCGTTCCTCGCCTCACGCGAGAAGCCCGCCGAGGCGGTCCGCCGCATCCCGTCGCCGCCGACCTGGCGGCACCGGGCGCTGCAGGTCGCCTCCAGCGTCGTGCTGCTGAGCGCGGGCCTGGCGTGCATCGCTCTGCGCGGCCTGCTGCCGCCGCGCGTCGGCATGTACGGCGGCCTGGGGCTGGTGGTGATCGCGACGCTGCTGGCGACGCCCCTGCTGACGGCGGTGTTTGCGCGGCTGCTGCAGCCGCTGGCCCGGCGTTTTCTGGGCATCGAGGGCCGCCTGGCCGCGGACAACCTGGTGCGTGCGCCGGGCCGGACGGGCCTGGTGATCGCCGCCCTGGCCGCGGGCGTGGCGCTGGTGATGCAGACGGCGGGCATCATCCGCAGCAACCGCATCGCCCTGCGCGAGTGGGTGCAGGAAACCATCGGCGCCGATCTGATCGTCTCGTCGGGCAGCCCGGTCAGCGCCGGCGGCCAGGGCCGGCCGATGGACGACGCCCTGGGCCGCAAGATTGCTGCGGTGGCGGGCGTCGAGGTGGCCCTGCCGATCCGCATGCGCAAGCAGTTCTTCCGCGACACGCAGGTCTTCCTGACCGTGCTGGACCCCGGCGACTTCTACGCCATCGACAGCAAGCGCAAGCCCGACGTGCTCGGCCTCGACCTGTACCGCCAGATGCGCGACCGGCCCGACGCGGTGGTCGTGTCGGAGAATTTCAGCCTCCTTCACGGAGTGGACACGGGCGACACGATCGCGCTGCCGAGTCCGGGCGGCCCGGTGACGCTGCACGTGATCGGCAAGGTGGTGGACTACTCGTGGAACCACGGCACGGTCGTGGTGAACCGCGCTTTCTACCGCAAGCACTGGGACGACGACCGCGTGGACGTGTTCGACGTCTATCTGAAGCCGGGCGCCGACGCCGCCGTGGTGCAGAAGGCGATCCTGGAGGGGTACGGGGCGGAGAACGGCCTGGTGGCGCTGACGCGCGGCGAGTTGCAGGGGCAGATCGATGACGTGGTGGAGCGGCTGTACGGGATCGCGTTCGGGCAGCAGATCGTGGTGATGTTCGTGGCGGCGCTGGGCGTGGTGACGGCGCTGTTGATCTCGGTGCTGCAGCGGCGGCGCGAGTTGGGACTGCTGCGGGCGATCGGGGCGTCGCGCGCGCAGGTGGTGCGCTGCGTGGTGGCCGAGGCGTCGCTGATGGGCGTGATCGGCACGCTGATCGGCCTGCTGGTCGGCATCCCGCTGCAGTGGTACGCGCTGCGGGTGGTGATATTGGAGGAAACGGGGTACTCGTTCCCGGTGTACATCCCGTGGACGGCGTCGCTGCTGATCGCGGCGGCGTCGCTGCTGACGGCGCGGCTGGCGGGGCTGGGGCCGGCGCTGTACGCGGTGCGGCAGCGCATCCCCGAGGCGATCGCGCTGGAGTGACCGACCGGAAGGGGTCGCCGACGGAGCCGTTCACTTCTCACTGAGAAAGCGCTCGATGTCCGCCACGACCTTGTCCCAGCCGGTCGCTGTCTTATGGGCTTCCTTGTAGAGCGTGGAGGCGAGTTCCCAGTCCTCCTCTCCGTCCCTCACGAACCAACGGCCCGCTTCCTCCCCCTTCAGGTTATGGAACCCCGTAACAACGTAATCTGGCTCGGTGCTGGGGGAGACGTACTCGATTCGGATTATCGAACCTGGCAAATGAACGTGGAAACCGGACGTGTCTGTTTGTCCGCGTTCCCACGGCAACTTGCCCGCACGGGTCTTGTCGAGTAACCCTTGAGCGATTTCCCGGAATTTAGTGGCTGGGATCATCGCCCGCCTCCTGTCTGTCTTCTGGGAACGGACCAAAGTGGCCATCGATCCTGGCCTGAAGCCTGACGGAAAAGGTGATCCATTTGGGCTTCGCGAATTTCTTCAGCTCTCCGGCGGCGTGCCGGGTGCATGTGTGAGCCCACTTGCGGAGTTCGTCGGCGAACGCCGTCCATTCAGGGTCCGTGGCGACGAGCCGGGCCGCCTGGTCTGCCAGATCATTCATACGGACGGCGGCCATCTCCCAGCGTTCGTGATCAACATGCAGTTTCGTCTCATTGATGAATCGATGAGCGTTCGCCGCCGCATAGGCGAGGAAGCTTCGGTGGCTCTCGGCCCGCGCCTGTTCGGCAGCGGCCTTTGCGGCCATGGCCGCCGATTGGGTCTTCCGGATTTGCAGGATCGCATACACCAGCCCGGCGACCGTGAGAACGGCACTGGCAAGGGCGATGAGATCGCGCCAGACGTCGGTAAGCAAGGCGGAGGCTCCCGAGCGACTCACGGCCCCCAATGCACGGCAGCTTCGGTGCCAGCCGTTGGTCCTGCCCCTATGACCTTACCGCATCGCGCCAGCCCCGACAAGGAGAACACGGGCGCGGTTTCCCTCCGGGGCGTGCCACCGCGTGTGGCTGACGACGGCCGCGGGGCACGGAGAATGCTCACCAGCCGAGCCAGGAACGGATGCGGTTCAGCAAGGTGTTCGGGCCATTCCAGGAACTTTCGGAGGAGCCTTCGTCCGGCCCCAGTTGCCCCAGCAGAAAACAGGAGAACACCACCCACAACAGCAGGCCAAGCAGGAGCCAGCGTCCTCGCCTCCTGCCGACCTTTCCTAACGTTTTCGGGGTCGCGAGCAGGAGCGCGATTACGAATGCCAGGAAGAGGGAGCAAGCCAAGATGATCTCGAAGAACAGCACGAGCTCGTCAGGCCATCCTGCGGGATGCGGAGAGTGCCGGACCATTGCCGCAACCTCCTCTCACCTTCTGTCCAGGAGAAGATCGACCACCCAGCAGCCGCGGACGTGAGGCGCTGGCGCTCGGCAGTGGGATAGGATGGCCTCCTCCGTGCATCCTGCCTCTTCCAGAGCGTCGGCCAGCAACGGCAAGTCTTCCCAGCGGCACTCGTCGTACGCCGTGCGAGCCAGGGCGAGGGCCTGTGGCGTCCGCCAGGCGGGATCGACCGAAAGGGGGCGGAGGGGATTACAGAAAATCTCGCGAACCAGAGCGCACTCGTTGGGGCCGCGGTCGCCAGCCAGGGCGGCCTTGTCGGCAATCGCAGCTCCCTCTTCCGTACCCCACAGTTGGGGAGGGATGGCGGCACGAACGGCAAGCCCGATAACAAGGTCCGCTACATCCTGGGCCATGTAACGGTAGATGAACTCTTCCTGGGTGAGGAGCTCCGCCAAATGCACGAAACCATAGGTGAAAACGTCTTCTCTCGATGCTGTGCGGCCCAAAGCAGCGGGCTCGGCAGCCCGCCGCGCCTCTTCCGCGCCGCTCCTGACAGCCTGCAACGCTTCCGCGGTTTCTTGGTCGTCTGAAAAGCACTCGGCTACTTCGACTGCTCGCCGACTGATGTCCTCGTTCAGCAGAGGCCAGATGGTGCGGCAGCAAGCAACTGCGAACAGTCGGAGTTTACGTTCGTTCAGCCTTCCTTCGTCGTCCTCACACCAGCTGAGCAGGTCAAATGCATCCCACCAGGTCGCCCAGTCCTGTTCATTCATGCCCTTCCCTCCTCTCACCCCCATTCCCACCCTAACCGCGGATTCTCTGCATGTCCATGCTCACCTGCTTCGGATCCGAATGGATCAGGCGCATCATCATCCCCGTTTCGGATGTTTCGGTTGTTGCTTTTGTTTCGGCTGCGAGATATACTGATTAGAGGAGAGAGCAACTGAGGATGACGCCATGCCAAAGAGTTCGTTCGAGCCGGTCACGCCGACGGAAGACGACAGCCGCCTGGCGCGCGAGTCGGGGCGTCGTCTGGCAGAGCGCCTCGGCAAGCGGCGCGAGCTTCAGGTGCAACTACTCGAAAAGGGCAAGCCGTCCGGCGATCCTCTGTCCATCCCGGCATCGGCGCTACGGCTCCTGTCGCGCATCCTCGCCGAGATGGCCGAAGGGAACGCCGTCACGCTCATCCCGGTGCCTGCCGAGTTGACGACGCAGCAGGCCGCGGACCTCCTCAACGTTTCGCGGCCTTTCCTCGTTCGTCTGCTCGAAACCGGCCAGCTCCCGTACCGCACCGTGGGCACCCACCGCCGGGTGCGGTTCAGCGATGTCATGGACTACAAGGGAAAGATCGACGCGGAGCGCCGCAAGGCGCTCGACGAACTGGCGGCGCAGGCGCAGGAACTCGACATGGGCTACTGACCGTGGCGACCCTCACCGCCCTCTACGACGCCTGCGTCCTCTACCCGGCCTCTCTGCGCGACTTCCTGATGCGGTTGGCGCTGACGGATCTGTTCCGGGCCAAATGGACGGACGAGATCCACGAGGAGTGGATCCGGAGCCTGCTGGAGAGCCGTCCCGACCTGAAGCGCGAGCAACTGGAACGCACGCGCGCCTTGATGAATGCCCACGTGCGGGACTCCCTCGTGACCGAGTACCAGGATCTGATCCCCGCCCTCAAGCTCCCCGATCCGGATGACCGGCATGTCCTGGCCGCCGCCATCCGGGGCCGAGCAAGCGTGATCGTCACCTACAATCTTTCCGACTTCCCCGACACGGTCCTCAGCCGCTACGGCATCGAGGCGCAGCACCCCGATGAGTTCATCGCTCACCTTCTCGGCCTGGACGAAGGTGCCGTGTGTGCCGCCGCCAAGGCCCAGCGGGAGAGCTTGCGCAAACCACCCAAGACCGTTGAGGAATATCTGGCCGTCCTGGAACGTCAAGGTCTGGTCCAGACCGTCACCCGGCTCCGTTGGTTCGCGAGTCTCATCTGAATGGTGGTCTTCGCCATCCTTGGGCCGCAGCCGCGCGCCTC
>JBBRPS010000547.1:0-7096 GCA_038227745.1 Gemmatales bacterium
AAGAAGGACAGCGACGCTTGCTCGGCCATGGCATTTCTCCTCCGTGAACCAGGTCAGTCCGAGGAGAATCATTCGCGTGGCCCTTGTCAAAATCAACCCCTCTGCCAACAATGTACTGGCGTTTAGATGCGATTACCCTGGGGGGAGACCGTGTTATCGATCAGGGCCTCCTCCAGCGGGTTGCCGTCGAGGGTACTGAAGTCGGGCAGCTTGCCGACCGCGAAGCCGTGCCGCTGCTGGGCGACGGGGGACAGCACGTCCCGGGCCTTCTCGTGGCCGCACACGCGCCGGCCCGAGCGGACGGCCTTGGCGGCGTAGGAGGCGAGGGCGCTGGCGAACTGGGTGGCGTCCTTGCCCTTCTCGGCGAGGCGGATGAACCATTTCCAGCACAGGCCCCGCATCTCGGCCAGGCATTCCTCCTTGCGATGATGGCATTTGAGATGGCGGAAGTAGATCCGGCCGTGCTGGAGGATGCGCGGCAGGATCGCGAGGAACGAGGCGTGCAGGGGGGACAAGGGGGCCGGTGCGCTCATGGGAGGACCTCCGTACGGACCGCCCCGGGTGGGGGCGGTCATGTCCTGGGACAAAACCGCCCCCGCACCGTGTGGAGGCGTAAGGGCTCTCAGCGGCGGGCCGGCCCCGAGGGCGATCGGGCAGGGCGGCCATAGCGAATGGGAAGGTCACCAACTTTCGGCGCGCCTCCACAAACTTCCCGCTCTCCGATCAGCGATGAGGAGGGCAGCGTTGCGGTCGGCGGCCGAACGGCATTTCGGGGTGGTGACGCGAGGGCTCCCGGGTCCAGCGAGCCGACGGGCCGCTCGAACCCGGGAGGCAGGTGGCCGGTCGAAAGGCTAACCGCCTTCCACGGAATGTTGACGTGTTTTGCCGCGAAAGACAGGTATCCAGCGGCCGCCGAGGAGCGGCCCACGGAGGGGGCGAGGGCGCTACGAATCTGCTGCCCTCCCGACCGTCGGGCGGAGCCGCTTGCAACCCGTGCCGGGACCAGTTACGCTGCCGTGAAGAATCCGATGTCCCGCTCATGCTTCCCGAGTCGCACCATGAGCCTCGCCAGCGCCTTGAGCCTCCTGCGCTCGACCTTGCCCTACTACCTCGCTCTGACGAGGCACGGCCTGCTGCGTCTCAAGTCAGACGGCTTTGAGCTTCATCTCAACACCGCCGCCCCGGCCCTGGCGCAGGACATGGCGCGGACGGTCTTCGCCCTGGGGACGAGTGCGTGCATCGAGTCCTACGTCACCAGCCGGATGCTGGCCGAGGGGCCGAAGGTCTTCGCCTTCGACGCTTTGACGTGCGAGGCCCTGGAGAACTTCGAGCTGAACGTGTCCACCGGCGACTACCTGCAACCCTTCCCCACCGTGGTCATCGAGTTGCCGACCGACTACACGCACAGGCGGATGGTGTCCTTCGGCGCCGGCACGCACGCCCCCGACTACACCGTGGTGCGGCACGAACCCCAGGCAGGGTGCGTCCTCGTCACCATGCACCTGACCAGCCATCAGGTGTTGACCCGCCTTCTCAAGCTCGACCCGGCCTGGACGCTGGAAGAGGCGTGGGAGAAGGGGGCGCGCAGCTGGGACGGGAAGGACACGTTGGGCATGACGCCGGAAGAAGTGGCGCTGGGCAGCGCTCTGAGCAAGCTGGCGCTCAATGTCTGTCTGCTGGCGATGGCCTACGGCGTCCGCTGCCTGGGGCCGGAGAATCCCGGCCACCACGAGCGGCTCAAGCGGCATGCGCTGCTCGCCCGGAAGCGCAGCCGGGAACAGCAGGCAAAGGCCGCGATGGAGTTGCGGGCGGCCCCGTTGCGTTATGCCTTCGCCCAGGAGGTCACGCTGTACCAGCGGGAGCCGGGGCCGGGGCATGCCGATGCGGGCGGCGCCGGGGGCTGGACGGTCGCGCCGCACTGGCGTCGGGGTCATTGGCGCTCGCAGCCCTGCGGCCCGGGTCGCCAGGAGCGGCGGCGCGTGGCGATCCCCTCGGTGCTGGTCAACGCTCATCGCTTCGCGGGGACGCCGAGCGACACGATCACGACGTATCGGGGGCCGGGACCTTGAAGCGGGCCGAATTTCAGCGGCTCCTTCTTGCTTGCACGGACACCTGTCCCCGGGTAGGATGAGGCCGGTTGAAGACACCAGGGAAGCCTTGATCTCGCCCGTCGTCCTTGCCGGTCGCGCACAACGGAGTCCAGGCAGCAGCGGCCGCACCACGAGGCCCGCATGACGACCTCCTTCACCGGCAGGCCCGAGCAGGGGCAATTGGTCAGCGTCCGCTCCCGACAGTGGGTCGTCACCGACGTGCGGCCGAGTACGCTCCCGCCCCCGGCACTGAAGCCGACCTGCAGCGGCCCCCAACACCTGCTCACCCTCGCCTCGGTCGAGGACGACGGGGTGGGCGAAGAACTGAAGGTGATTTGGGAGATCGAGCCCGGTGCCCGAGTCATCGAGCAGGTTACCATCCCCGAGCCGACCGGCTTCGACCCGCCCGAGAAGCTCGATACCTGACTCGACGCCGTGCGCTGAGGTGCGGACTCCACCGCCGACGTGAAGAACATCCAGACCCCTTTCCGTCGCGGCATCGACATTGAGGACTACCAGCTGGACCCGCGAGGAATTCCGTCCAGGTGCAAACCTTGCAGGTGGTGGCGAGCGATGCGGCATACCGGGAGAAGTTCGTTATTCCGACGAACATACGGGTGCCGTAAGCGTCGGTGATCCACCGGCTGTTCGTGGACGAGACAGCGGGCGACGAGGCGAGGCAGGAAGACCTGTGCTTGTGGGAGTCGGAAGGCAAGACGCTGGAAGGGCGAAAGGTGGCCACCGAAGCCCGCAGGGTAGCCGACCGGGTGATCGCCATCGTGTGGCCGGTCGAGCCAGTTCGCCCCAAGCCGTAGCGACCGAAGGTCAAGTCCTTGGCGAAGACTGAGCGACGAGGGAACGCATTTTCCGAAGGGAGCGCTCGACACAATCTCACACAGGCTTGGGCTGGCGTATGCCCAGGTCGCCGAATTTCGCATCCGGCTGCAATGCCGGAAGCCCTTTGACGGGGAATGCTCGCACGCAGCGGGTTGCCTCACGGGGTTAGGTGCTTTCCCTCGTAGACGTGGGATCGACACGCTAACGTACTGGTTGCCGCAAGTTCCGGGCAAGGGCATGTCCGGGTAGCCAGAGAGTCTACCGACCCCTTGCAGGCGGGAAGATAGTCTGCACGTCTCCCAGCCCCGTATCGACAGTACGGGCTGGCGGTTGAAGTCAACGCAAGGTCAAAACAGGGCCGGGTCGTGCCTGCACCAAACGACCGTCCACCTTGTCCATTTGGGGAAATCGTCGGTCGATGATCCAGGTTCGAGTCCTGGCAGGGTGGCTCTGCGAATCCCTGAACCGTGGATGAACAACACCTGGCCGAGCAGGGCTGAACGTGAGCCACGTTCTTCGTGTCGGTCCTGTGGATCGTGAATCCAGAAGGCTGACAACGGAATAACAGCGGACGAGGGTACGATGACCGCGGAGCAGGTTCTGCGACAGCTTGAACAGGGTGCCACCCTGGAAGGCCCACACTGGACCGAGCCGGTCAGAGTACTCACCGCCAAGGCTCGGGGCAGCCGCATCGAGGTTCAGGCGGTCGGCCTGCGCACCAGGCGTCTCTGGACGAAACTGCTCAAGGCCGATGATTTCGACGGTGCCATCAAGATCACGCAGGCAGGGCAACTTGCGGCGCTCGACGGCAACCCGACGCACTTCCGCCTCGCCGCCGAAGCCCACCGCATCCGGCTGGCCTTCCAGTACGACCCGCATTTCGCCGTGTCCGTGTCGCAGGTCGATCCGCTGCCCCACCAGATGGATGCAGTCTACACCCACCTGCTCACCCAGCCCCGCATCCGGTTCCTCATCGCCGACGACCCTGGCGCTGGCAAGACCATCATGGGCGGGCTGCTGGTCAAGGAACTGAAGTTCCGTGGCCTGGTCGAGCGCATCCTGATCGTCACCCCCGCCAACCTTACACCCCAATGGCGGCGGGAGATGCACGACAAGTTCAACGAGTCGTTCACCGTCATCGACCGAGCCTCGGTCAGTTCCACTTACGGACGCAACGTCTGGGAAGACCACCCGCAGTGCATCACGTCCATCGACTTCGTGGCCCGCCAGGACGAGATTCTCAACCTGCTGCGGGACGTGCGCTGGGATTTAGTGATCGTAGACGAAGCACACAAAATGGCGGCGTACCGCTACGGCCTCAAGGTCAACAAGACCCAGCGCTACGAGTTCGGCGAGTTCCTGCGGGACCGCACCGACCACTTCCTGTTCCTGACGGCCACGCCTCACAAGGGCGACCCCGACAACTTCGCCCTCCTGCTGCAACTGCTCGACCGTGACCTCTATGTGAACGGCAACATTCTGGCCGAGGCCAGCGCCCACGACGAGAACCGCATCATGATCCGCCGACTCAAGGAAGAGATGCGGAAGTTCGACGGCTCGCCCTGCTTCCCGCCCCGCCACGTCCAGACCCTGCCCTACAAACTGACCGACGACGAACTGAAACTGTACGAGGCCGTCACCGACTACGTTCAGAACAACTTCCAGCGGGCGGCCCAGGCCGAGAACCGCAACGTCGGCCTGGCCCTGACCGTCCTCCAGCGTCGCCTGGCCTCCAGCCTGGCCTCGATCCGGCTGTCGCTGGAGCGCCGCCTGCGAAAGCTCAAGGAGTTGCAGCGCCTGGGCAAGCTGAAGCAGGAGTTCGGCGAACTGCCCGAAGACCTCGACGACCTGGCCGAGGGCGAGCGCTGGCAGTTCGAGGACGACCTCGTGGAGCGGGTCACGATGGCCGAGAACATGGCCGAACTGGAGGCCGAGATCGAGGAACTCGACCGGCTGGTGAAACTTGCCAAGCACAACGAACGTCACGTCCCCGAAACGAAGTTTGAGGAACTGCGGGGCGTCATCTCCGAACACCTGTCGGGGCGACTGGAGCGGCTCCTGGTGTTCACCGAACACAAGGACACGCTGGATTTCCTGGTCGGGAAGTTGACCAACCTCGGCTTCCACTGTTGCACCATCCACGGCGGCATGGCCCTGGAGAAGCGCATCGGTGCCGAGCGGGAGTTCTTCGAGAAGAAGCCGTCCATCCTCGTCGCCACGGAAGCGGCGGGCGAAGGCATCAACCTTCAGTTTTGCTCGCTCATGGTCAACTACGACATTCCGTGGAACCCCAACCGGCTGGAACAGCGCATGGGCCGCATCCACCGCTACGGCCAGCAGCACGAGGCGATGATCTTCAACCTCGTCGCCAGGAACACCCGAGAGGGCGAGGTCATGGACCGCCTCCTGCGGAAACTGGACGACATGCGGCTGGCCCTGGGCAGCGACCGTGTGTACGACGTGATTGGCGAGATCATCCCCGCCCCCAAATTCGACTCGCTGATGAAGGACTGGCTGTCCCGCCGTCGCACGATGAACGAAATCCTCGCCGAGATCGACCTCCAGACCGACGAGCAGCAGGTCGCCCGCATCCGTGCCGACATGGAGGACAAGGCCCTCGGCTCCCGCTACATCGACATGAGCAAGCTGCTGGCCGACCAGCAGCAGAGCAAGGAACACCGGCTCATGCCCGAGTACATCGAGAAGTTCTTCGTCGAGGCGTACCGTTCCTTCGGCGGGACGATCACGCCGGTCAAGGAGAACAAGGGCGTCTGGTCGATCAGCCGTGTGCCGACCGAACTGCGCCGGCTGCCCGACCACCTGGAGCGGAAGCACGGCAAGATCGGCGCTGTGTACGAACAGGTCACATTCGACAAGGAAAAGGTCGTCGGCTACACCGACCTGGAGTTCATCGGCCCAGGCCACCCGCTTTTCGAGGGCGTGGTCGAGCGGGTGCTTCAGGACTACGGTTCGTCCCTGCGTCAGGGGGCGGTCTTCTACAACGCCGACGCCACGGAGCCGACCGTCCTCTGGCTGCTCAAGTGTGGCGTCGAGGACGGTCGGGGCCATCCGGTCGGCGAGCGGCTGTTCGCCATCCACCTCAGCGCAGGCCGGTTCCGCAAGAGCCAGCCCTACGCCCTGCTCGACCTGAAGACGCCGGATGCCGAGCCGGACCTGGCGGCGGAACTGCGGCGGGCGGCCACGGACCAGGACCGCACCATCGAGTGGTCGCTGGACGAAGTGACGCCAAGGTACTTCGGCGAGATCACCGACCGGCGTACCAGGGAGTTGGCGATTAAGGAGAAGTACATCCGAAAGTCGCTTCAGTTCCTCATCAGCGAGTCGGCCAAGAAGATCACCCGCTACGACAGCCAGCTACGGCAACTCGGCAGCGACGACGACCAGAAGCGGCTGTCGCTTCAGGGGAACCGTGCCCAGGAGGACGCCCGCCGCACCGAACTGTCGCTGCGCCTGCGGGACCGGCTGACGGAGATCGAGCAGGAGCGGCACCTGTCGGAGAAGCCGCCCGAGGTCATGGGGGTCGCCGTGATCTTGCCCCCGCCGCCCGAACTGGTGGCTGGCGTGGAGGGGATGCAGAGCGACCCCGAGATCGAGCGCATCGCCGTCGAGGTCGCCAAGCAGTACGAGATCGACCAGGGCCGCAAGCCGATCTCCGTCGAGGAGGAGAACTGCGGCTGGGACTTGACCTCCCTGGCGGCGGGCCAGGTGGACCGCTACATCGAGGTCAAGGGGCGGGCGTCCGTCGGCGGCGTGGCGCTGACGCCCAACGAGTGGATCAAGGCCCAGCGCTTCGGCAAGGACTACTGGCTGTACGTCGTGGTCAACTGCGGCACGAAGCCGGAACTGTACCTGATCCAAGACCCCGCCTCGAAACTGTCGCCGAAGGAGGAGGTCAGCGTCGTCCGCTACATGGTCGGTCAGGGCGACTGGAAGAAGGCGGCAGAGAAGAGTTCAACCACGGATTGCACGGATAACACGGATAAAGAGGAATAGGTCGTGAGCCACGAGTTGATTCACAATGACTTGAGCGAGGCCATCATCGGAGCGGCCATGACCGTCTTGAATGTTCTCAAACCAGGATTGGATGAGAAACTGTATGAGAGGGCGTTGGTGATAGAACTGCGGAAGCGAGGCCGGAAGGTCAATCC
>JBBRPS010000548.1:0-7050 GCA_038227745.1 Gemmatales bacterium
CGTGTGACTGGATCAAACTCGTTCGTGGTGTATCTAGGATTTTTGTAAACCAGCCCCACGGCCAGGAGCCTTATTACTGGTGCCCGTGGTTGACGGCGGCCTCCCCGCCGTTGCGGTGCTCGTGATGAGTCCCGTTGTGCCCGTTGACCGCGGCGGTTTCGGGCTCTTGCGAGTGGCCGTTGTCGGCCCCGTTGACCGGGGCACCGTTGGCGCGGCGCTCCTCCATCGCCGGGCAGGTTTCCCACTGCTGCGCAGCGGTTCGCTCAGGTGTGGCCTGAATCGGGGCCTGGGCCGCCTCGCCCGGCGCGCGGTTCTCCTCCCCGTTGCCCTCGCGGATGGCGTCGCGGCCGTGGGCCGCCTTACCGCCCCGGCGACCGATCTCAGCCATGTGCTGGCGGTTCTGGCTCACCGCCTTGCCGCCCTTGCGGCCGGCCTCGGCCGCCTCCTGCGGCGTGAACTCATGGGCGGTCCCCCGCTCGTGAGCGGCCCGGCCGCCCTTGCGGGCGATCTCCCGCTGCCTCGTTTGGTCCATCGCCGCGAAACCACGTCTACCGGTCATGATGGTGCATCCTCTTCTCGAAGGGGGGACAAAGATCAGAACCCGCTCGCGCCCCCCCCTCGCCTGGCGCCTTTGGGGTCTGAATTGGTGATGAGCGAGCGGCACCGACCGTCCGCACGGGGGGATACACAGTTCCACCGGGCGTCGAGAACGCCGGCGACGTGGCCTCGGGAACCGCCTCCCCCGACCGGCAGGCGTGCGGGGCTTGACTCGGCCGCTACGTCAAGTCAGGAGGGGAAAAATGCAACTGAGGTGCCAACCTGAGTCGCCACAGCAGGTTGGAAGGGAAGCAGCTTCGGCAAGAGCGGGCTCAACCGCAAGAAAGCCAGCGTGCGATACCCAGCCGCGGCTCTTCCGGTCGGCCATGGCCCCACCTCCTTGGGGATCGGTTGCCTGTCCCAAACGCATAGGCTCATTTTGCTGCAAAAAGGATGCCGCCCGGCTCCTGCCGCCCCGATTCGTCCCCTCGCGCGGCACTCACCGCACGGGCGTATAATCCAGGATGGAGGGGCCGGCGCGGTTGCCGGCCGTCGCCAGCGCATTTCCGGGGAGGGCGGCCGTCATGCACTTCGAGGGCGACAAGGACTTTTCCCAGGCGCCGACAGACGTGTTCGCGAAACTCAGCGACGCCCGTTTCCTGGTGCAGTGCATCCCCGGCGCGGAGTCGGTGGCGCGCGCGGAGGCCGACGAGGCGGCCTGCAAGGTCCGGCCGGCCCTGGGATTCGTGCGCGGCACCCTGGACGTGGCGCTGCGCGTGGCCGAGAAGGCCCCGGACACGTCCGTCCGCATCGCGCTGAACAGCAAGGGCGTCGGGACCAGCAGCGAGGTGGTGATCGGCGTGGCCCTGGCGGCGCAGGACGGCGGCACGCACGTCCACTGGACCGCGGACGTGACGCAGCTCGGCGGGTTGCTCAAGATGGTGCCCAAGGGGCTGATCCGCGGGGCGGCGCAGAAGGTGATCGGTGAGGTGTGGGAGAACGTCGAGGCGAAGATTAAAGGGTGAGCACGCCGAAGGCAAAAGGCAGAAGGCAAAAGGCAAAAGGAAAGAGCAACGGTCTTTCCTTTTGCCTTCAGCCTTTTGCCTTCAGCCTTCGCCGCCGCTACTTGTACGCCTCCCATTCCTTCCCCCCGAGCACCGCCGCCGCCACCTTCAGCTTGAGGATCTCATCGGTGCCCTCGTAGATGCGGCAAACGCGCACGTCCTGCAAATGCCGCCCGGGGCGGTACAGCGTGGACCAGCCGCGCCCGCCGAACACCTGCACCGCACGGTCGGCGGCGTCCCACGCCGCGTTCGACGCGAACAGCTTCGCCTGCGCCGCCAGCAGTTCGGCACTCGTCCGCAGGGCCGCGCTGCCCGGCTCGGCGTTGCTCGCGTCCTTGGCCTGCGCCGCCTTCAGCACCAGCGCCTCGCTCGCCAGCCGGTGCATCTCGATCGCCGCGATATGCTCCTGCACCAGCTGATGCTTCGCGATTGGCTTGCCGTGCTGCTGGCGCTCCTTCGCGTACTTGACCGCCTCCGCCAGGCAGTCCTCGATCACGCCGAGGCAGCCCGACGCCACGCTGAGCCGGCCGCTGACCAGCGTCCCCATCGCGATGCGGAAGCCGTTGCCCTCCTCGCCGAGCAGGTTCGCCGCGGGGATCTCGTAATCGGTCAGCTCGAACATGCCGGTGTTGGCGGTCGGCATGCCCATCTTGGCCGTCAGATCCTCGCGCTGGCAGCCGGGGCCGTCCACCAGGTCCACGATGAACGCGCTGATGCGGCCGCCCTCCTTCGGGTAGGCGAAGACCACGACCGTCGTCGCGATGCCGGCGTTCGAGATGAGGTACTTGACGCCGTTGAGCACGAAACGGTCGCCGCGCCGCTCGCAGGTCATCTGCATCTCCAGCGGGTTGCTGCCGGCCTCCGGCTCGGTCAGGCCGAATGCCAGGATCTTCTCGCCGCGCGCCGACGCCGGCAGGTAGCGGCGTTTCTGCTCCTCGTTGCCCCAAGTCAGGATCGGGTACTGGCCGATGGAGGTGTGGCCGGAGAAGAAGGTGCGCACCCCCGTGCCCTCGCGGCCGATCCGCGCCAGCGCCCGGGCGTAGGTGACGGTGTCGGCGCCGCGGCCGCCGTAGGCCGGCGGGACCGGCATGGCGAGGATGTCGTGCTTGAGGGCCAGCGGGATCACCTGGTCGTTGTAGCGGTGCTCGACGTAGCAGAGTTCCTCGGTGTCGTGGATCTCCTCGCAAAACGCCTCGACGTCGGCGAGCAGCCGGTCCGGGTCGGCCTGGGGCATGGGGGCACCTCGGGACAGGAGTTTTCAGGCCCGCGGGTCGTGGCGGGCGGGCTTTCCTCGAACGCGCCCGTTATTATAGCCGGGTCTGCCGTTGCTTCACGCGCCGCCGCGCTTTACAGTGGATGATTCCCCGGAGAAGCACCGACTGTCGAGCAGGAACCAGGTATGTCCGAAAGCGCCCCGAGCAACCCGGCCGGCGTGCCGAACGAGCCGACTCAGCACCTGACGGGACAAATCCCTGCGTCCCCCAGGGGCGAGCCGCCGACGGTCGCGGAACCGGTGCCGACGCAGGCGGCGCACGAACCGCCGCCCGTCGCCGCCACTCTCACGCGGGTGGAGACGCCGAAGAACCAGGTCGCCGTCACGGCGGCCGGGGCCGGCGCCGCCCTCCCGCACATGCCGCCCGCGTCCGCGCCGAAGGTCTTCGGCGATTACGAGCTGCTCGCCGAGGTGGCCCGCGGCGGCATGGGCGTCGTCTACAAGGCCCGCCAGACGCGCCTCAACCGCGTCGTGGCCCTGAAAATGATCCTCGGGGGCCGCCTCGCCAGCGCGGACGACCTGCTCCGCTTCCGCACCGAGGCCGAGGCGGCGGCGGGCCTGCAGCACCCGAACATCGTGCAGATCCACGAGGTCGGCGCGGTGGAGGGTCAGCACTTCTTCAGCATGCAGTTCATCGAGGGCAAGACGCTGGCCCACCGCCTCGACGACGGGCCGCTGCCCGGCCGCGACGCCGCCCGCTATGTCCGCCAGATCGCCCGCGCCGTCCACTTCGCCCACCAGCGCGGCATCCTGCACCGCGACCTCAAGCCGTCGAACATCCTCCTCGACGCCGCCGACGAGCCGCACGTCACCGACTTCGGCCTCGCCAAGCGCCTGGGCGGCGACTCGGGGCAGACGCGGACCGGCTCGGTGCTGGGGACGCCCAGCTACATGGCGCCCGAGCAGGCCTGCGGCAAGATCAAGGAGCTGGGGCCGTGGACCGACGTCTACGCGCTGGGCGCCGTGCTGTACGAACTGCTCACCGGCACGCCGCCCTTCCGCTCCGACACGCCGATGGACACCGTCGTGCAGGTGCTGGAGGACGATCCGGTGCCGCCGCGGCTGCTCAACCGCAAGGTCGATCCCGAGCTGGAGACGATCTGCCTGAAGTGCCTGGAGAAGGACCCGCGCCGCCGTTACCCCACGGCGGAGGCCCTGGCGGAGGACCTGCAGCGCTATCTCAACGGCGACCCGATCCAGGCGCGGTGCTCGACGGTCTTCGACTGGCTGACGCGCGCCCTGGACCGCAGCCACCACGACGTCGCCTTCCACACCTGGAGCACGATGGTGCTGCTGCTGGCGCTGATCGTCTTCGCCGAGCACCTGGCGGTTTACGTCCTGATCGGGGCGGGGGCGCCGCGCTGGCTGGTGATGACGACGCGCATGAGCCAGTTCGTGCTGATCGGCGTGCTGTTCTGGTACAACCGCGGCACCCGCCTGGTGCCCACCAGTGGCCCCGAGCGCGAATTGTGGACGATCTGGCTCGGCTATCTCGCCTCTTACGGGTTCAACCTGCTGGTGGTGCGGTCGCTGGTGAGCAACGGGGTGATCGCGCGCGGGCCGGGGGCGCCGGACGGGTGGGAGGACCTGATCCTCTACCCGTTCTCCGCGGTGCTGTCGGGGCTGGCGTTCTTCGTGATGGGGAGCAACTACTGGGGCCGCTGTTACGCGGTGGGCCTGCTGTTCTTCGGTCTGGCGCTGCTGGTCACCGGCCACCTGACCCTGGCGCCGCTGGCGTTCGGCGTCCTCTGGGGCATCGCGCTGGTGGCGCTGGGGCTGCACCTGCACCGGCTGGGCGTGCGCTCGGAAGGGGCCAGGCCCGAAGGCTGAAGGCTGAAGGCTGAAGGCGGAAGGCTGAATGGAAGACAGGGCTCTTCCATTCAGCCTTCCGCCTTCAGCCTTTTCACCGCGGCGCCGGCCCCTTCTCGATCTCCACAGGCACGGCCGCCCCCTTCAAGCCCTTCGGGTGGATCACCACCAGGTCGCTCGGCCGCAGCCCGGCAACGATCTCCACGTCGGGGTCTTCTCGTATCCCCTGCTGGATGGGAGTCAGGTGCGCTTTGCCGTCGCGCACCACGTAGACCGCAACCCTGCCCGGGCCCCCCTTTCGCTCTTGCCCCAGGTCGATCAGGGCCGACGCCGGGATCCGGAGGCGGTCCGGTTGCGTCTTGAGGTGCAGGGTGGCACTGCCGTACATGCCCGGCCGCAGCTGCTGCCGCGGGTTCGGCACGTCGATCTCGGCCCGCATCGTCGCCGTCGTCTTGTCGAGGGCGAAGCCGATGCGCGACACCTTGTACCCCGTGAGGCGCACCCCGGGCAGGGCGGAGATTCGCACATCGACGGGGACGCCGGGCTCGGTCAACGGCACGTCCTGCTCCGCGACGTGTACCACCACGCGCACCCGGTCGGTGCGCTGCACCGTCAGCAGCGGCAGCCCCCCCGCCTGCTCGGCCGTCCGCAGGTAATGCCCGTTCTGGTAGCTCCGCCGCGTGACGACGCCGTCCACCGGCGAGGTGATCTTCGTTAGCCCCAGCACGTACCGCGCCTTCTCCAGGGCGATCTCCGCCGTCTCCAGACCGGCCTGCAGCGGTTCCAGGGCTGCCTCCGCCTGCGCGACGCGGCTTTGCTTCACCTCCAGTTCCGCCCGGGCGGCCCCCACCGCCGCCTCCGCCGCGCCGACCTGGGCCTGGGCCGCGTTCCGCTGCGCCTCCTTCTCGTCGAGGAGCCTCACATCGATCGAATTCGCCTCGGATAGCGCCTTGAAGCGCTGGTACTGGCGCCCCTGGAACGCCAGGTTCGCCTTGGCACTGGCCAGATCGGCCTGGCGCTGGAGGATGACGGCCCTGGCGGTCTGGACCTCCGACTTGAGCGCGGCGATGCGCGCCTCCCCCTCCCGCAGCTGACCCTTGACCTGTTTCACCCCGGCGGCCGCCTGCTTCTCGTCGAGCACCAGCAGCGGGGCGTCGATCTCCGCCAGCACCTGCCCCTTCTTCACGTGCGCGCCGATGTCCACGGCCTGGCCCTTCAGCACGCCCGCGACGGCCGGGTAGATGTCTTCCTGGTCGAAGGCCTGAACGCTGCACTCCTGGAGCGTCGTCCGTTCCAGGCCGCCCGGCAGGGGCGTGGCCACGCGCACTACCGCTGGCCCCGGCTTGCGCACCTCCTTCGGCTTCTGCTGCGGGGGCCGTACCGGGGGCACGTCCTGCCGCGCCTCCCCGGCCAGCGCCGCGTCCAGCGCGGGCCGCGTGAGGGCCACGCCGGCGAGGATCCCCAGCACCAGAGTCAGCACCGCCGCGATCTTCAGCCTGGTCATCGACATGGCTCGCAACACTCCTTCCGCAAGGGTAACTGCCTGGGAGGATAGGGCGCCGCCGACCGCCCCCCCCGCCGCGAACGACACCGCCGCCTCGACCGTCCCGGCCGCCAGCGCCGGCGGCACCGCGGCGGCCAGGGCGTCCCCGCCGACAGCGCCAACGACGGCGGGGGCCAACCCGCGGCGCGCCAGGCGGCGGCGCAGCCGCTCCCGCGCCCGCGTCACGCGCGACGACACCGTGCCGGGCGGGCAGCCGAGTTCCCGCGCCGCCTCCGCCCCGGTCTTGCCCTCCAGACAGCACAGAACGAACGCCGCCCGGTGCCGCGCCGGCAGGCGGTTGACCTCCTCGTCGAGCACGTCGCGCAGGTCGCCTGCCACTACCGGGTCGCCGCGAAAAGCCTCGGGCAGATCCTCGACGCCGGGCCGCTCGCGCCGCGCCCGCGCCGCCAGAGTGGCCCGGGCGCGCAAGGCCACGCGGTAGGCGACGCGGTACAGCCAGGCCCCAAGGGCGGCCCCGTTGGCGATGGAACCGGCCCGCTTGACGAGCGTCAGGAAGGTGGCCTGAAAGGCGTCCTCGGCGTCCTGCGCGGTCGGCAGTAGCCGCCGGCACACGCCCAGGACCATCGGCCCGTGCCGCCAGACGAGCAGCTCGAACGCGGTGTGGTCGCTCGCCGCGACGAAGCGCTGCAGCAGGAGTGCATCGCCCGCGGCAGCGCCGGCCGGTTCGGCGCTCCGGCGCAGCGAGTGGAGGAGCCGGCGCAGCGGTTCCTGGTCCATCGTTCAAGCCCTCCGGGATTTTGCGTCTTCTGCCTTATTAGAGGCGCGAGCACTCCCTCGTTCTCCCTTTTTTTTGGTGGACAGGC
>JBBRPS010000549.1:0-7046 GCA_038227745.1 Gemmatales bacterium
ATCTCGGATGAGCAAATGGCGGGAATCAATTTGGCCAGTCACAGGGTGTTTCCCCAGTGGAACTATACGATTAAACCAGCGATTGCCTGAGAATTGTCTATATTGAGAGAATGCTAAGTAATACTTGCACAGATCCAAAGTGGCGGAAGCGGTTCGCCGACGGCCGGGTCCGCCTGCCGGTTCGCAAATCGGGATCCTGGTGTTCATCATCGCGGGTATCGGGGCCGTCGTGGCTGCGCTGTTCTTGGTACCGTACGCCTACCGGCGGTTCTGGAAGCGCTCCAAGGCCGCCTGACTCCCTATTTCAAGGACGACACAGCCATGAGACGGCTTCTGGCGTGGCCCTTGCTGGCTGGGCTTCTGGTTCTCCCCGCCATCCTGCCGGGGCAGGAGGCAGCCCGGCCGGGAGATTCAACCGTTGCTCAAATCAAAAAGTTGGGTGGGACGTTGGTGGTGGAGCAACAGGGCCTGGTGCCGCGGGTGGTGAAGGTGTATCTAGAGAGGACGAAGGTGTCCGATGATTTCCTGGCCCGTCTGGAAGGATGGGCCAGCCTCCGCTATCTCAAACTGGAAGAGACCAAGGTCACGGACAAGGGGCTGGCGCATCTCCGGGGCTTGGCCGAACTCGAGGTGCTGGAGTTGAACGTGACCGGTGTGACCGGTGCCGGCCTGGCGTATCTCAAGGACTCGCGCAAGCTGAAAGAACTTTCCCTCCACAGCACCAGGACCGACGACGATGGCATCCGCCACGTCAAAGCGTTCAAAGAGCTGGAGCGCCTGGATCTCACATTCACCCGCGTGACTGACAAGGGGGTAGCCCACCTTGTCGGCCTGAGTCGCTTGTGGGAGCTTTCCCTCGGCGCGACGCAGGTTACCGACGCCGCCCTCGCACACATTAAGACACTTCGATGTCTGGAAGGGCTTCATCTCGGCCTGACGAAGGTCACCGACGCCGGATTGCCGCACCTGACACACCTCAAACGACTCCGGTTTCTCGATCTGCGTAACACGGCAGTCACCGACGCGGGATTGGCACACCTCAAGCAACTCGACGCCCTGGAAGAGTTGTACCTGCCGCATTGCAAAGGAGTGACGGACGCTGGCCTGGCGCACCTGGACGGGTTAAAGCGACTGAAAACACTCGATCTGGGCGGAACGAAGGTGACGCGAGACGGGATTAACCGACTCTGGAAAAAACTTCCCAAAGTCGATGTCAAATGGTTTCCACCGTTCCCTATGGCCCCTCCACCGCCACCGCCCGGGAAGACCAGCCATGTGTCACCGCCGCCATTTACTGACCGCGCTGTTGTGCCTGTTCGTTTCCCTGGGCCGCGCGCTCGACGTCTGCGCCCAGAATTTACCATCGGACCTCCGCAAGCTCGACAGGCTGAGACGAGGCAAGACTACCCCGTTTGACAAGGTGGAAGAACTCGGGGCGGACCTCGTCAAGAAGTATCCGGCCGCCAAGGACCGAGGCCAGATCTACTACCGGCTGTGCCACGTCTACGCCCAGAGCGGTCAAGCCCGCCCGGGGCAGACGATCGCCTACGCCAAGAAAGCGCTTGAATGCCCGCTCGAACCGCTCCAGAAGCTCATGGCGTACACCTACTGGGGCGATGCGGAGCAGCTCGCGGATCGAAAAAAGCCGTTCGCCGAGCGGCGCAAAGCCGCCGCCGCGCTCTACCTCAACGGCCTCAAGGAGGCGAGCAAGCTCAACTTGCCTGACGTCCTGCCCGCTGCCCCTGCGCAGCCCAAGGTGACGCTGAAACCGACCGACCCCGGGTTCATCGAGTTGCTGCAGCAGCACCAAAAGGAGTTGGCCGCGTACCGCAAGACCGAACCGCTCCGCGAACTGGTGCGGCAGCGCGACATCCTGACCGGCCAAATCGCTCAACTCTACGGCCGCCTGCCGCTCTCGACCCAGGAAATTGAGGAGACGGCGCGGGCCGAGCTGGCGGACCCACCTGCCGTGGATCGTTTGATGGTGGGAGTGCGCGCCGCCGTTAGCAAAGCGGAGGCCAGGCGCCCGAAGGCAGAAGTCGCCGAATCCGCGGAGCTGTCCGCATTCTCTATCTGGCTGCTCATCGGCGCCGGCGTCGGTGTTGTCGTCATAGCGCTGTACGCCCTCCCGACCGTCCTTCGCAAGTTCCAAAAAGGCAGGAAAGCCGGCTGACCTCAGTCTCTTCGAGATCCCGACAGAGCCGCCTGATGCTGCTGCTCCGCGGGCCTCGTCCAGGGACCGGCGGCGGGGCAAGGCCACGAGCAAGCGCTTTCACGCATTGCTTCACCAGGAAGTTACCGAGGGCAGCGTGCTGGTCTTCTCCGCCTTGAAGCCGCCCACCCCGCCCAGTCGCCGGCGGCGATGCGCGACCCGCGAAGGCGACGTCGGCGCTGCTGCGGGCCGAGCCGACCGCGCTGGCGCCCAACCGACTCGCCCGCGCCCTGTCGCCCAGGGTAGCAGCCTCGTCGTCAGCACGCGCCCGAGCCTGGGTGCTGGAGGTGGCGCGGAGGTTGGTCGGCTCGCCACTGGGGCAGGGGCCGCTCCTCGCTGCGGCGGCCCTTTTCCCCGGACGGACTGAGAAGCGGGTTGGGCTACAGCCGCACGCCACAAGCCGGCACGGGCGGCCCGGCCAGAGAGGAGGTGAGCGGCGTGGCACTGCTGGCCGCGCCGGCGGAGCACGGGGCGTTATTCCTCCGGCACGAAAGATCCTCACACCAGCCCGACGCGCCAGCGAGGGTCCCTCGCTGGCGCTGCGGGCTTGTGCGATCACCTTCCGCGCCGGAGGAATATGGCGGTCCGCGCTACCGGAGCAGTCGGGCGTTGGCGCCCGCCGGTCCCCTATTTCCCCTGGCCCGCGCCGTTTCCGGGGCAGCGGTCCAGCGAGCGCTGGGGCTCGCCCCGGCTGTTCGCCGGACCGCTTGACACCCCGCCGCCGTTGTGGGATCCTCCGCCGCCGCGGAGGAGGCGCACGCGCATGGATGGCGAACCCACCCCGAATCAACCGACCCGCCCTCGCCTGACGGCCCGCCCGGCGCTCGGCTGGGCCGCCCTCTTCCCGGGCCAGTATCTCCCCCGGCCCAGGGGCCTCCTGTTATCCCCGTTGGCCTTCGCGCTCGCGCTGTCCGTCCTGGCCGGGGCGCTGTTCTTGACGCGCCTGGCGTGCCCGCTGCTTGAGCCGGAGGAGACGCGCTACGCCGAGATCCCGCGACAGATGCTCGCCGCGGGCCGCTTCGTCGAGCCGGTCTGGCACGGGGCGCCGTACTACCACAAGCCGCCCTTGCTCTACTGGCTGGTGATGGGCAGCTACTGCCTGTTCGGAGTCCACGACTGGGCGGCGCGGTTGGTGCCGGCGCTGGCCGCGGTGGCCACTGTGCTGGTGACGGGGTGGTGGGGCCGGCGGCTGGCGGGGCCGGCGGCCGGCATCCTCGGGGCCGTGACCCTGTGTTTGTCGCCGCGCTTCGTCTACCTGGGGCGCATGCTGACGATGGACGGACTGCTGTGCCTGTGGGTCGTCACGGCCCTGGCGGCGGCGCACGCGGCCGTCGCCCGCCCCGTGTTCCGCCGCCGCTGGTGGCTGGTGTCGGCACTGGCGTGCGGGCTGGGCGTGCTGACGAAGGGGCCGGTCGCGCTGGTGCTGGTCCTGGGGCCGGTACTGCTGCTGCGGGCGCTCGATCGCCGTACCTGCCGGCCGTCGCCGTGGGCCTACCTCGCGTACCTGGCGGTTGCCGTCGCCGTGGCGGCGCCGTGGTATCTGGCGGCGGCGGCGTGCGACCCGGCCGCCGCGGTCGCGTTCTTCTGGGAGCACAACGTCCGCCGCTACGTCGCGCCGCTGGACCACGCCAAGCCGTTCTGGTTCTACCTGCCGGGCCTGCTGACCGGAACACTGCCGTGGTCGCTGCTGCTGCTGCCCCTGGCGGGCGCGCTGGTGCGGCGCTCGCCGTTCACGGCGGCCTGGCGGACGCCGGCGCTCGGCTTCTTCTTGCTCGCCGCGCTGTGGTGTCTGCTGTTCTTCTCGCTCTCGGGGTGCAAGCGCGCGGGCTACCTCCTGCCGGCCTTGCCGCCGCTGGCGCTGGCCCTGGGCTGCCTCCTCGCCGGCACCGTGCCGTGGCACCTGCTCCGTCCTTGCCGCCGGCTGGGCGTGGCGCACGCCGCGGCGCTGCTGGCGGTGCTGCTAGGCGTCGTCGGCAGTGTCGCGGCCGTGGTCACGGGGGTGATGTCGGCGGGGGAGTGCGCGGCGGCGTCGGGTTGCCTGGCGCTGGTCCTGGCGGCGTGGGCGTGGCGCGGCGTGAACCTGCCGGTGCCGCTCGCCTGGGGGCTATGCGCCGCGACGATGTTCGTGGTGCTCTCCGTCGGCCTGTATCACGTCCTGCCCGGCTACCACCGCAAGTTCGGGCTGCGCGGCCAGGTACGGCGGCACCTCGCGCTCGTCTCGGCGGGGCGGCTGCCCGTGGTCTGCTACCCGCACCGCTGGGACTCGGTCAGCTTCTACCTGCAGCGGGACGACGTCGAGGCGTACGGGCCTTCGCAGCGCGAGGAGATGATCGCCGGACTGCGGGCGCGGCCGCGGACGCTACTGTTCGTCAAGTCGGACGGGAGTTTGCGCGAACTGCTGCGGGCGCTGCCGCCGGCGCTGGAGTTCGTGCCGTGCGGGCGCCAGGGAGGGTTCGTGACGGCGGGACTGGTGCGCCGGCGCGCGGAGTGATCGGGCCGTGGGTCAGGATTCCAATCCTGACAGGGGGCATGTCAGGATTGGAATCCTGACCCACAACGCCAGTGCAGGGGCAAGGGAGCTGTTGTGCAAGTGCCAGGCGAACGGCATGCAGGGGCCAGCGACTCTCAAGCCGTCCCCTTCCTCCCCGGGCGCTCCAGGACGAGATAGCCGACCGGGATGATCATGCGCGTGAAGAGCATGTTCGCCGTCAGGCCGCCGATCACCATGATCGCCAGCGGTTGCTGCATCTGCGCCCCGGGCCCGATCCCCAGCGCCAGCGGGAATAGTCCCAGGATCGCGGCCAGGCTCGTCATCAGGATTGGCCGGAACCGCGTCCGCCCGGCGATGAGCAGGGCCTGTTCGAGCTCCATGCCCTCCGCGCGGAGCTGCTGGATGTATTCCACCAGCAGGATGCCGTTCTTCATGTCCAGGCCGATCAGCAGGATTGCCCCCATGTAGCTCGAGATGTTCAGCGGCGTGCCGGTGATCCACAGGGCAAAGAGCCCGCTCACCAGCGACAACGGCTGCGTCAGGAAGATCAGCAAGGGCAGCATCACCGAGCGGAACTGGAACGCGAGCATGATGAACACCAGCAGGATCGCCACCCCCATCACCATCGCCAGGCTGCGGAACGCCTCCTGCATGCGGAGGTAATGGCCGCCCAGGTCCCAGCGGTAGCCCGCGGGCAAGTCCCCCTTGCGCTCCATCTCCGCCATCCACCCGCGGATGTCGGCGACCACCGAGCTGAGTCCCGCTTCCCCCTCGGCGAGCTCGGCCGTCACGAAGATGGCCGGCTGCTGGTTCTCCCGCGCATGCTCGTCCGGGGTGCGGACCGGGACCACCTTCGCCACCGCGGCCACCGGCACCGCCCGCTCCGGGCCGGCCAGCGGCCGGAAGGGGCCGGTCCCGGCGGGCGGCGGCGGCAGGGCGCTCGGGGGCGCCAGCAGCCACTGGTCTTTCACCAGCTGCAGGTCGAAGCCGCCCTGGCCGAAGCGCATCCGGTCGGGGTAGCGCACGCGCACGTCCGTCATCCGCAGCGCCGACTCGGGCACCTGCGTGGCGATCTGGCCGAAGTAGATGGTCCGCAGTTGCCGCTCCACCTCCATCGCCGTCAGCCCCAGCCGGCCCGCCCGGACGCCGTCCACCTGGATCAGCAGGTCCGGGTTGCCCGCGAAAACGTTGCTGTTAACCTCCTTGATGCCCCGCCCCTTGCCCTTCTCCTTCAGGGTCTTGCTGATCTGCTCGGCCAGGCGGCGCAACTGCCCGTAGTCCGGGCCGAACAGTTTCACCTCCACCGGCCGGGTCGCCCCCGACAGATCGTTCAGCTCGTCCTGCATGATCGGCAGCAGCTCAAACTTGAGCTGGTGCTCCGAGAAATGTTCCTTGATCTCGTCCTCGATCTCGTCTCTCACCTGCTTGTCCTGTCGGCGGCGATAGTTCTTCCGAACCCATGCCTTGGCCTCGGTCCACATCTGCGCCGAGGTGAACCTGGGGCCGTACTTGGCTTCCGCTGCCTTCTTGCCCACCTCCTTCATCTTGTCCTCGAACTTGCCGAACTCGGGACGGACCGGCTTGGTCAAGAGACTGATGGGGTCGTTCTCGGCGGGCCGCAGCATTACCTGGATATCGCCGCGGTTGGTCTGGGTGGCGAACAGGCCCAGCTCCGCGCCGCTGCGGCGGACGTAAACCTCGATATCGGGGTTTTCCGAGAGGAGTTCCTCCAGCTTCCGGGCCAGATCCTCCGTGCGCTTCAGCGGAGTACCCGCGGGGGCGAAGTAATCGAGCACGAACGCCCCCTCGTCCATGGCCGGCATCAGCCCCGTCTCCACTCCCTTGACCAGCGGCGCGGGCGGCGGCTTGCCCTCCTCGCGCGGCGCCCAGTAATCGGGGACGCCCGCGTAGAGCAACGCGCCCGCGGCCATGATGGCCACCGACAGCGCGAGCGTCACCCGGGGGAAGTGCAGCGCCACGCTCAGGGCTTTCTCGTAAAGGTAGGCGAAGAAGCGGTAAATCGGTCCCGGCTCGGGCATCGGCCGCCCGGCCAGGAACTTGGCCGCGAACACCGGGATCAGCGTCAGGCTGATGACCATCGACACGAGCACGGCGATGGCCAGCGACCAGCTCAGCGACGCGAAGAACTGCCCGTACACGCCGACGATGAACGCCAGCGGCACGAACACCAGCACCGTCGTCAGCGTGGACCCGACCACCGCCCCGGTGATCTCGCCGGCAGCCGCATCCACGGCGTCCCCCCCGTGGTGCAGGCGGGCCCCCAGGTCAATTGCAGGCCCGCCGCCAGCCCCACGGGGGGTCAGGGGCCGGGGGATTTTAACG
>JBBRPS010000550.1:0-7040 GCA_038227745.1 Gemmatales bacterium
CTGCCGCTGCTGCGCAACTGCGGCCTGGCGGTGGCCGTCGCCGACGCCTGCCCCGAGGCCCGCGCCGACGCCCACTACGTCACGCGGACACCGGGCGGCCGTGGGGCCGTGCGGGAGACGGTCGAATTGATCTTGCGCGCCCAGGGCCGCTGGGACAGGCTCGTGGAGCGCTACCGCGGAGAGAGGCTATGAGCCGGGCCGCCCGCGCCGCGCGGGACGGAGTTTTCGGAACAGAGAGGGCCAAGCGGTGTGGAACCCCAAGCGCGTGATGTTGCTCGGCGTGGGCTTTGTCGTGTTCCTGGGCAGCTACCTCGCCTACGCCTATTTCCTGGGCGGGATCGATGGTCTGCCGCCCCTGCCGGAGTGGGCCAGGCACGGCGACTCCCAAACCAGCGGAGGCGGAGATGAGACACGGTTCACCCGACAGGAGGAACCGGAAGTAGACCGGAAGCTCAAGATGGCGTTCGGCCCGGAGTGTCCGTACCTCAACTCCACCATCAAGTTCGAGATCCGCAAGAAGGGCCTCGTGCTGGCCTCCGACGAGATGAAGATCGAGCCGGACGGCAAACTCCGCCTCACACCCTTGCGCCTGGCCCTGTTCAGCGAGGACAAGGACGACGGCAAGTACCCGGAAATCAACACGATCAAGAGCGACACCGCCCTGCTCACCTTCGACCAGCCGATCGTCAACCCCACCGAGGTCAGCAATCGCAAGATCGTGGGCGCCGAGCTGCAGGGCAACGTCACCATCACCAACAACCGCCGCACTCGCCAGACGAGCGATGACATCGAGGTGCGGGTGGACCACGAGTCCCTCTTCTACGACGACCGCCTGAACAAGATCTGGACCGCCGGCCACGTCCGGATGCTGGACAACCAGACGCGCCCGCACCCGACGACGATCTCCGGCAAGGGGCTGGTGCTGACCCTCACCAAGGAGGAGCCGCAGCCGAAGGCCCCAAAGAACGCGAAGGCGACCCCCAAACCCAAGGGCGAGGGCGGTGTCAACGGCGTGGAGCACGTGCTGCTGCGGGCCACGGTCGAGATGCACCTGTACCCAGACGACTCGAACTCCGGCTTCCCCGGCGGCAAGGAGCGCACCTCGAAGCCAGCCCAGCCTGGCGGCGCCGGCCCGAAGGACGGCAAGCAGGAGAAGATGCACGTCGTCATTCGCACCGAGGGGCCGTTCAACTTTGACGTGCGCCGGGACATCGCCGTCTTCGAGAGCCCCGCGCCCGGCACCAGCACCGAGGAAGACGTCCACGTCTTGCGCGAGGCCCTGCGGCCGAAGGACGACAAGAAGGACAAGGACGGTGAGATCGACCAACTCCTGTGCGACCGCCTGACGCTGCAGTTCCGCCGTAAGAAGGGCGCCCCGCCCGGCAGCCCGCGCGACACGCGCTCGGGCGACCGCGAGATCCAGGGCGCCCTCGCCACCACCCGCCCCGGCCGCCAGGTCCACCTCGTCATGGACACCGAGGACCTCGCCGCCGACTGCGACGAGCTGATCTACCACTGCCCGGAGGGCGACCGCGGCCCGCAGACCATCCTGCGGGGGGCGCCGATGCACGCGGTCAAGGAGGGGCACAAGATCGAGTCCCAGGAGCTGACCCTGACCGGGGCCGACGCGAAGGGCAACGGCCAGCGACTCGAGGCCAGGGGGCCGGGGAAGGTCGATCTCTTCGACCGCACGGTGGCGAGCAAATATCCGAAAAATCCCGAAAAGGCCTACCCCGTCCACGCCCTGTGGGTGGACAAGCTGGTCTCGACCAAGGACCGCGAGGGCGACCGCATCCTCGACCTGCTCACCTTCACCGGGGAGGCCGTCCTCGTCGATGAGGAGCACGAGCAGGAGCTGCAGGGCGAAAAGATCCAGCTCTGGCTCGCGCCGAACGAGCGTCCGGCGGACGCGACGACCAAGGCGCAGCCGGCACAACCGCCCCAGCCCAGGGACGCGGGGGCGGCGACCGCGACCCAGCAGCGGCTGCACAAGATCAAGGGGTTCGAGCGCGTCAGGGCACGCTCGCCCGAGATGAAGATCCACAAGTGCTCGATCCTGACCATCTGCTTCGAGGACGGTGTGCAGACGCTCCCCGCCGTTGCCTCCGCGGGCCCCGCGGAGAAAACCGCCCCGGCGGGTGACGCCCCGCTTCCGGTGCCGGGAGGCGCCAACGCGCCGCCCGCGACGGGTTCCCCGACGGCCCTGCCGGCGCCCGCCGGCCAGGACGCCGCCCGGCCGGCGCCCGCGGGTGAGGCGGACAAGGACAAGGACAAGGAGAAGAAGAAGCCGATCGAGCTGTGGGCGCGAAACGTGACGGCCTACGTCACCCGCGTCGGCCCGAAGAACGACCTGCGCGAGCTGGTGAGCGAGGGCAACGTCCACGTCCACCAGGACGGTTCCAAGCCCGACGACAAGGGCGTGGACATCAAGGGCGAGATGCTGGAGCTGCAGCACCACCTGGCCGGCGACATCCTGACGGTCTACGGCGACGCGCACAACCGGGCGCAGCTGCAGCTCGGCGACCTGTACCTCGAAGGCCCGAAGGTGAAGATCGACCAGCAGAAGAACCTGGCCTGGGTGGAGGGCCTCGGCGCCATGACCATGCCGAGCGGCAAGACGCTCGACGGCAGCAAGGCCACGAAGCCCGGCACGCTGCTCACCGTCCACTGGACCAAGGACATGGTCTTCAACGGCAAGGACGCCGACTTCCAGGGCGGCGTGGTCGCCTACCAGGACAACGCCTCGCTCAAGTGCCAGACGCTCCAGGTCACGCTCGACAAGACGGTCTCCTTCAAGGAGGGCCAGAAGGGCGGGCAGAGCGCGAAGGTCGAGAAGATGATCTCGCACGGCAAGTGCTACGTCGTGGACAGCAAGCGCGACGAGGTGACGGGCGCGCTGGTCCAGTACCAGCGCCTGCTGGCGCACCAGATCGCGGCGGGCAGCGAGGAGGATCCGACGATCGCGGAAGGCCCGGGCACGGTGTACATCCTCCGCAAGGGCGGCGACGACCCGCTGTCCGCCAAGCCGGGACCGCCGGACACGAAGGCGGGGGCGGCCCCGCCGCCGGCGAAGGGCAAGGAGGAGATGAAGCTGACGCGCGTGGACTTCGAGGACCGCATGTTCTCGCTGGAGAAGAACAAGACGCGCATGTCGAAGTTCTACAAGAACGTCAAGGTGCTGCACCTGTCGGCGGACAACCCCGACGTGAAGGTGGACGTCGATAACCCGCCGAAGGGGGCGATGTACATGACGTGCGACATCCTGACGGTGAACACGCTGCCGCTGGCGGGCGGCAAGAGCACGCAGGAGATGCGCGGCGAGCGGCAGGTGTTCTTCCGCACGCAGGAGTTCTTCGGCCGGGCCGACGTGGTGAAGTACAACGAGAGCAGGGACCAGGTGATCTTCGAGGGCAAGCCGGCGACGCTGTACCGGCGCAAGGTCGGGGCGCGGGGCATTGAGTACGACACGATCACGGGCCGGACGATCCTGTACAACCGCCGCGAGGGCACGTTCGTCCTGGACCGCGGCGAGGTCATCAATCTCAATCAGTAGTGTTGCACGGCGGGAAGTATACAAGCCCGACGCGCCAGCGAGGGGGGGCGGGCTGCCCCTCGCTGGCGCGTCGGGCTTGTGTCGGTGCGTGGTTAAGCGCATACAAGCCCGACGCGCCAGCGAGGGGGGGGCGGGCTGCCCCTCGCTGGCGCGTCGGGCTTGTGTCGGTGCGTGGTTAAGCGCACACAAGCCCGACGCGCAAGCGAGGGGGCGGGCTTCCCGCCTGTCCAGCGCGTTACTTGCCGTTGCAGGGCTGGACGCGGATGGCGAGGATCAGTCGGTCGCGCGCACGGCCGTCCCAGAGGAGGGCGCCCGCCAGGAGCGAGCCGGACGAGCGCAGCGTGGCGAGGGCGCCCAGCGCCTGGACCACGACGCGGGGCGGGATGCGCTCCTGCGTCTGGTAGCGCGTGACGATGGGCAGGAACTTGCCGCAGACGGTGCGGTAGACGATCTCCCCCTGCAGCGGCGGCGTGACGCCGAGGCAGACACGTTTCCTCTTGTCGCCGCAGCAGTGGACGACGACCTCCGCCCGGGTGTCTTCGGGGAGGGGGAAGGCGGCCTTCTCGTCCACCGCGAGGGATTTGCACGCCATCGACACCAGGGTGAAGCCGCACAGGTTGGGGTCGTGCTTGCGCACCTCGTCGGCGATGCACTTCAGGCGCGGGTCGGTCTCGTGGGCGCGCTCGCTGGCGAGGATCACGACGACGGTGACCTTGACCTTCTTCGCCTCCTGGGCCGCGGCAGGCGTGCCGAGCAGGCCGGCCAGCAGCACGAGGAACCCCGGTAGACGACGGCTTGCGAACACAGGCATTTCTTCCTCCACCTCATCTCCCGTTTAGCCGCGAGCGGCTAAACGGGGTGCTCATGGGTCGTCGCGCTCGTTGGCCAGCGGCGCCCAGATCATCGGCGGGCCGGCGCTGCCCATGCGCACTTCCGGCTCGGCCCGGGTGACCTCCACCTCTCCCTGGGCGACCAGCACGAGCGGCCCTCGGACGGGCGGTTCCCCCACCACCAGCGTCCCCGTATCGGCCCCCTGGATGCTCAGGATCTCGACCTCGTCCGCCGTCGCCACCGGGAACGGCTCGACGTCCCGCGGCGCCGGTCGCGGCGGGACGGGCTGCGGTCGGACCTCCGGGCGCGGCGGCCCCTGCCGGGCCACCTCGCCGCCGGCCGGGGGCTTCAGCCAGGCCAGCGTTAGCCAGACAGCGGCGGCACTGGCGGCCACGACCCCCGCCGCGAGGGCGCGCTTGCCGAACAACCCGAGCCGGGCGGGGGCGGCGGGGCGCGTGGCGGCGTGCTGTTCCAGTTGGGCGAGGACGTCGTTCCACGCGGCCTCGGACGGCTCGGGCGGACTGCTCGCCTGCCAGAGTTGGGCGAGGCGGCGCTGGGCCTCGACCTCGGCGTCGGCCTCGGGGTGGTGCGCCAGCCACGCCTCGATATGCTGTCTCAGCGCGGCGCACTCCGGCCGGCCGTCCAGCTCGCCGTCGGCGTAGGCGGCGAGCTGCTCGGGGGTGGGCGGCGGATCGTCCCCTCTCCACGCGATCATACTTTCACCCACTGGGCCAGGTACGCACGCAGCTTCTGCCGCGCGTAATAGAGCCGGCTCATGACGGTGCCGATCGAGATGCCCAGCACCTCGGCGACCGCGCGGTAGCTCAGCTCGGCCTCGGCGTGCAGCACGAACGTGCGCCGCTGGGCCTCGGGCAGCGTGGCGAGGGCCTGGTCAATCAGGCGGCGCAGGTCCGCGCGCTCCAGGCCCGCCGCCGGGTCGTCGAGGGTGCGCGGGTCGATGCGTTCGCGCTCGGTCCCGGTGACGGCGTCCAGGCTGACGGCCTCACGGCGGCCGCGGCGCCGGCCGAGGTCGAGGGCGGCGTTGCTGACCACGCGCAGCAGCCAGGTCTTGAAAGTGCTCCGCCCCTCGAAGCCGGGCAGATGGGTCAGCGCCTTGGCGAAGCCTTCCTGGACGGCGTCGAGCGCGTCCGCCTCGTTGCCGAGCAGCCGGTGGGCGACGCGGTAGGCGAGCGCCCGGTAACGGCGGAACAACTCTTCGAGGCTGTCGCGGTCGCCCCGCGCGAGGCGGGCCAGTAGCTGCTCGTCGCTAGGGACCGGCGGGCAGGCGGCGGTGATGACAACCATGGTGCAGCGTGCGCTCCCGAGAACAGACGGCAGGGCGGGCTTTCTTATTCGGATTGTACCCGGCGCGGAAACCCGATGCGAGCAGGAATTCGTGGAATGTTTCGCCGGGGGACCGGGAAGAGAAAGACCAGGTAGATCCACTGCCGCAACAGGCCCACGACGATGGCCACGCCAACGCCGGCCATGAGCGTCAGGCCCAGGACGGGGAAGCCCGCCCCCGGACAGGCGCCGTCCGGCGCGTAGGGGCGACTGGGGAACGGCGCGACGGGTAGCGGCGGCGGCAGCGGCGGGCCGGGCTGGAGGGGAGAGGCGCCGAGGGCCGCCTGCAGGTTCGGGTCTCGCGGCGGACCGGACTGGATGTTGTGCTCCATGAAGACCTCCTCAGCAGGCCCAGGTGAGATGGGACAACTAGCGGTTCCAACGGTCTTCCTTGTCCTCGTTCCGCGAGGTCTCTTTGAAGTGCCCTTCGATGCGCCGGGCGTAGTCGCGGTCGGAGCGGAGGAAGCTCTGGATGATGCCCAGGCCGTCGTTGGCGATGTAGCCGCCCTGGGTGACGGCGTAGTGCGGTACCAGGTTGACGAACGCCGACAGCAGCACGGCGACCGCCAGGCTCTGGGCGGCGAGCAGGCCAAGGTGCTCCGTCGGCGTCAGCAGCGTGCCCGGGCCGAGGGCCGCCGCCACCAGCGCCAGCACCAGCAACTCCGCTCCCGGGCCGGCGAAATAGATCAGGGCGCTCTTGAGCTGCGGAGCGCGCAGGTTGGTCGGCGCCGGCAGGATGAAGCCCTCGACCGGCACCATGCGGATCTCGACGGGGGTGCGGCCGACGTGGAAGCGGAGGATCGGGCGGCCCATGCCGATGACGACGCGGTGGACGCGCCAGCCCACCAGCGCCGCGACGACGGCGTGGCCGGTCTCGTGGATGGCCAGCAGCGGGACCCAGAACGCGACGATGAAGAGGGCCGTCAACTTGACGGGGTGGTAGTTGGTGCAGACCTCCGCGGTGAACAGGCCGAGCAGGAGGAGGAAGAAGCCGAGGCTGATCCAGCGGTCCTCGCCCCGGAGCGGCTCGTGCTCGGGGTCGTAATCGGCATCGTAATCGTCAGTCATGGAGGTCTTCTCAGCGAGACAAGCCCACCCGCCGCGCCGGGTGGGTCGGGCAACGCGCCCTACTCTACCAAAAAGTTCGGCCCCGCAACAGCAGATGCCCTGTTCCGCAGGGTTGAGGAACCGCCGTGGCAGGCGCCGGGCAGCGCAGCTGCGCGGGCGCCTCGGCACTGCCCGGCGCGCAATCCGGACGCCCCCGCCCTGCGGCGGCCTCTGCGGAACATCTGTGGAAGACGCTGCGTCACCC
>JBBRPS010000551.1:0-7018 GCA_038227745.1 Gemmatales bacterium
AGCGGTTCGTGGCCGACTCGCTCCGCGAGTCGGGGGTTGTCAGCCCCCGACTCGCGGAGCGAGTCGGCCACGAACCGCTACACCCGACCGAAAACGGCTCTAGGCAGACGTCTCCTGCCGCCACGCCTCGGCGAACCACGTCATCTCGTGGGCGATCCCGGTCGCCAGGTCGGGCTGCCGCAGTTCCGGCGGCAGTACGCCCCAGGCGTAGGTCTCGACTTCAAAGTGGGCCGTGTCGGCGAAGGCGGCCACGGCGCGCACGCACTCGCGGATCGCCCCCGGCGACGCCTCCAGCCGGCCGAAGCGCTCCAGGTAGATCGGCACGTGGAAGTGGACGCGCCACTCACCGCCGCCGCTTTCCTGCGCCGCGGCCAGCGCAAGGGGCAGGTCCTCATGGAAGACCGGCGCCGCACCGGGTGCGGAGCGCGTCACCGTCTGGTGCAGGTAGCGGTCCTCGGCGAAGGCGGCGAGCTGGTCGAGGGCGGCGCGCTGCTCCGCCTCCGTCCGCTCCGGCGGCAGACAGACCGCCGACGACACCTGCACCTTGCCGACGCCAATGCCCGCGGCCCGGTAGCGGGCGAGCACCTCGGCCTGGTCCTCGAACATCACCACCTGATGGCAGACGTCGTGGCAGACGCGCAGGTGCCGTCGCAGCGGGGCCTCGTCGTGGCCCGGCAGCAGGTGTTCCTGGAAGAAGCGCACCACGTCCTCGCTGCGCTGCAGGACGCAGCCCGGCTCCGGCTCCAGGCAGAGGCAGATCAGCCGGCCGCGCTCGCGCTCCAGCCGCGCCAGGGCGGCCGCCACCTGCCGCAGCGCCGCGGCCATCTCCGCCAGCTCGCCGGCGCCGGGTGCGGGATGGCCCCAGGCCAGCGGCAGCGTGGAGATGCTCCCCGCCATGCCCGGCGGCAGCAGACCGTCGAGGATGGTGATGAGGTCGAGGGTGTAGTTCAGCCGCTCCGGCTCGGCCCAGGTGGGGTGGTAGACGCGGTGCTTGACGACCGGCTGATGGAAGTCGCCGAACGGGAAGCCATTGAGCGTGAACGGCACCAGGCCCACCGCGCGCAGCCACGCCGTCCACTCGCCGACGAGGTTCCCGGCGAGCAGCTGCCGCGCCGCCGGCGCCGACAGCCAAAGGCCGACGCCCATCGGCCGGTCGGGACTGGCAAGGCGCTTGACGCCGAGGGCGTAGCGCTCCAGGTTGGCGCGGGTCTGATCGAGGCCGACGCCGGCGTGGACGTTGGTGCAATAACCGACCTGTACAGTCCGCAAATAGCTCTCGCGATCCGTCATGAAGGCACCGCCGGGCCTTGCGGCGCCGGCGTATCCTCCTTCGCGGGCGCAGTCCCATTCGCCCCCTCTTTCGCGAGACGGGCCAGGACTTCGTCGGGAGAGACCCAGACGGCCTTCCCATTTTCCCAGGCCGCGACAGGTCGGCCCGCGCGCGCGTGCGCCAACACCGCTTCGCGCACGGCCCGGGTAATGGCCGCCTCAATGAGTGCATGATCGGCCAGCAGTTCCGCGACGGACTTGTGGTTCTCGTTGCTCATGCCTTGAATCCTTCCTGAACGCGCTGCCAGGTTACCTCGTCCACGACGACCTCCTCCCCCGTGCCCTCGCCATGAGCGATCAGCCGAGGCCGTCCGTATTCGCTGTTGTCGTACACCTGCCAGGTGCTTGCCACAGGTCGGTAAAGCCGGAAGAAATTCTGAACGCTCCGGTGATAACGCTGGCGCACCGTCGCTTCCGGTACGTCATGTCCCCCGGCCCGCACCCGCTCGGCCACCCGCAGGACAGCGACATCCGCGCTCGCCAGCCAGAAGTATACCAGATGGACCGCGTAGCCGTCTTCGCGGAGTCCGCGCAACCACACGGCGTAATACCGACCGGACAAAGTCGTCTCGAAGGCGAAGTTCGCTCGCTCCGCGGCCAGGGCGTGCAACCGCTGGAGCATGATGCGGCCGGCCTCGATGGCCACACTCTCCGGGTGGAAGCCCGAGAGCCCCTGGGCGATGATGTCGGCATTGACGAAGGTCATCGTGTTCAGCGTTTCGGCCAACACGCTCCGCGAGGCGGTCGTCTTGCCGGCGCCGTTCGAGCCGCCCAGCACGATGACGGTGGGAACTCCTTCGGCCATCACACCTGCTCCTCCCAGCCTGTCTCACACGGGGTCGGTCCCCGGGTTCTGGTATAGCGCGTCCAACTCGGCCCGGTGCCGGTCGAAGATGACGTTGCGGCGCAGTTTCAGGCTTACGGTCAGCTCCTCGCTCGCCACGCTGAACGGCTGCGGCAGCACCACGAACTTTTTGACGCGCTCCCAGCTCGACACGTCCGCCAGCGCCGCCTCCATCCGCCGCCGCAGCAGTTCGTAAACGGCCGGGTCGCGCGCCATTGATTCCTCGCTCCCGCCCGCCGCGGCCCCCAGGGCCTTGCGCACGTTGTCCCAGTTCGGCACAATCAGGGCCGTCAGGAAGTTGCGGCCCTCGCCGTGGACCACCACCTGATCGATGCAGCCGTCCGCGACCAGCAGCCCCTCGATGTGCGGCGGCACCAGCTTCTTGCCGTTCGACAGGACCATCAATTCCTTTTTTCTCCCCGTAATGGTCAGGAAGCCCTCGTCGTCCAGGCTGCCCAGGTCGCCGGTGTAGAGCCAGCCGTCGCGCACCGCCTCGGCGGTCGCCGACGGGTTGTTCCAGTAACCCTTCATCACGTGCGGCCCGCGCGTCAGGATCTCGCCGTCCGGCGCAATCCGGATCTCGACGCCGGGGATCGCCTGCCCCACCGTCTCCAGCTTGAACTTCGCCTTGCGGTTGAAGCTGATGACCGGCGAGCTTTCCGTCAACCCGTAGCCCTGCAAGATCAGCAGCCCCGCGGCCTCGTAGGCGCGGGCGATGACCGGCGGCAGCGGCGCCCCGCCCGAGCCGAGCCAGTCGATGCGCGCGCCGAAAATGCCACGCAGCCGCCGGCCCGTTTCGGCGGGGTCGGTGGTGCCCACCGCGGCCAGCACCTTCTCGTAGAAGCGCGGCACACACGACAGGTGCGTCGGCTCGACCTCGCGCAGGTTCTGCACGACCGTCTCGGCCGACTCCGCCAGGCACAGCGTCGCCCCGGAGACGACGCTGATGTAGTGGTCCACCGTGCGCGCGTAGATGTGGCTGAACGGCAGCCAGCCGAGGAGCACGGAGTGCGGCCCGCGGACGGCGGCGGCGTCGGAGGCGATGGCGTTGCTCAGCAGGTTGCCGTGCGTCAGCATCACGCCCTTGGGGGTGCCCGTCGTCCCCGACGTGTACATGACCGTCGCCAGGTCGTCCGGCCCCAGCGCCCGCTCGCGCCACGCAATTTCCTCCCGCAGCCGTGGCAGAGCGGTCCGGCCGCGCTGCAGGAAACCTTCCCATGAGAGCGCGTCACCGCCGGCGACTCCGCGCTCGAAGACGACGACGCCGCGCAGGCCGGGCAATTCGCCGCGGATCTGCCGGACCTTCGCGAACTGCTCGTGCGTGGAGACGAACAGCCACGACACGCCGGCGTCGACGAGCTGGAAGTGGATCTGGGGGGCGGTGAGCGGGGCGTGCGGCGGGACGTTGACGGCCGCGGCGGCGAGGATGGCCATGTCGGCAATCAGCCACTCCACGCGGTTCTCGGCGAGCAGCCCGACGCGGTCACCCGGGGCGACGCCGGCCTCGATCAAAGCGGCGGCGCCGGCCAGGGCGTGTTCGCGGTAGTCCTGCCAGCTCAGGTCGTGGTAAAGGCCGTGGCGCTTGTGACGCACGGCGGGGCGCGGGCCGAGGCGGTCGGCCTGGAGGCGGTGCAGCTCGGCGAGGTGGCGCGGTTCCATGGTCCGTTGTCCCGCGGGAAAGTTGCCACTGCCCACTGTACAATGATGGTGACGCCCTGACCATGCAGCAACACCCCCCTCAAAGCCCACGGATTGCCACCCGTGGGCTTTGAGGGGGGAAGGGAGGCACGCGATGGCACCGCAAGACGACACCCCGCGCAAGGGCCGCGAGACGCTGCTGACGGTGATGCTCACCGCCCTGTTCGGCGGCGGCTTCCTGGTCTTCATGATCCTGGTGAGCGGCGGCTTCTTCTTCTACGTGCTGCTGGCCGTGCTGGTCATCGGCGTCGTCGGCTCGCTGCACTACTGGCTCTGGGGCAACGCGCTGATGCAGGAAGTGGCCGGCGAGCGCGCGGAGGAGGAACTGCGCCAGCGGCGCGAGGCGCAGGAGGAGTTCACGCGCGACAAGATCCGGCCGCGGCGGTTTTGACTTCGCAAGGAGGGACGAGGCGTGATCGAGGCGCTCAATGCGATGCGGACGATAGACCTGCCGTACACGATCCACATTCACGGCGTGACGGAGGAGATGTTCGACGAGATGGTGGACGAGGATACGAAGGCCGAACTGCTTGACGGAGTCATGATCGTGCATTCCCCGGCGACTCTCGAACACGATCGGGCCAGCGGGTTTCTGCGCGGGTTGATGGACTTCTACGTCGGCACGAAGCGACTGGGGGAGGTGCTCGGTCCGGACTCCCTCGTGCATCTGGCGAGTTGCCGGCGCTTCGGACCGGACGGCTACTTCGTCCGGAAATCCCGTGTCCCGGGGCGGGAGCAGAGAGAGTTCGAGGGGGCGCCGGACCTTGTCATGGAAACGCTATCGCCATCGAATCGCGACATCGACCTGGAAGACAAACGCCCCGCCTACCGCGAAGCGGGGGTGAAGGAAATCTGGTTCCTGGACACCGAAAACCACCGGGTCATCATCGACCGCAAGCACGGCAAGCGATACCGGGAACAGGTCGCGACCACCGGAAAGGTCGTCTCCGGCGTGCTCGATGGCTTCTGGATCGATGCCGGCTGGCTATGGGCGGACCCCTTGCCCGACAAACTGGAGTGTTTGCATGAGATCCTGGGGATCGGCTGACCTGCCCCGCCCAGGCCCGCGCCGGGATGGCCTTGGCAAGCTCGTCAGACTTGGGGTATAGTCCTCGCACCAAATCACCCCACGAGGGCAGCGCCGCAAGGAGGAACCGCGTGCCGAAGTCACGGATGACCCCCGCCTACACCACGCGCCTCGGCCGCGCCTACCACGCCGACGCCCTCGACCTGCTGGCCAACCTCGCCGACGACTCCGTCGCTCTCGTCTTCACCTCGCCGCCGTTCGCCCTGCGCCGCCAGAAGGCCTACGGCAACGTCGCCGCCGCCGACTACGTCGAGTGGTTCTGGCCGTTCGCCCGTGAGATCCACCGCGTCCTGCGGCCCGACGGCAGCTTCGTCTTCGACCTCGGCGGCGCCTGGAAGCCACGCAGCGGCACCCGCTCGCTCTTCCCCTATGAACTGATCCTGCGCCTCGGCGAGATCTTCCACCTCGCCCAGGAGTTCTACTGGTACAACCCCTCGCGCCTGCCAACACCCGCGGAGTACGTCACCATCCAGCGCACCCGTGTCAAGGACGCCGTCAACACGCTGTGGTGGCTCTCCAAGACGGAAACGCCGCAGGCCGACAACCGCCGCGTCCTGCGGCCCTACAGCAAGTCGATGCGCCGCCTCCTCAAGGACGGCTACCAGCCCGCCAAGCGGCCGTCGCAGCACGAAATCGGCCCGCACTTCCAGCGCGACAACGGCGGCGCCATCCCGCCGAACATCCTCATCGTGCCCAACACGCGCTCGCAGGACGCCTATCTGCGCCGCTGCCGCGGCGCGGGCCTGGCGCCCCACCCGGCCCGCTTCCCCAAGGAGATCCCCGATTTCTTCATCCGCTTCCTGACCGAGCCGCGGCAGCTCGTCGTCGATCCCTTCGCCGGCAGCAACGTCACCGGGCAGGTCGCGGAGTCCCTGGGGCGCAAATGGATCAGCGTCGAGATCAGCCGCGACTACGTGGAAGGGTCACGCCTGCGTTTCGACGAGGCGGTGCCGTCCGCGCCGAGTGGCGCGGTGGCAGGGTGATGCCTGCTATTTGTGGGTCAGGATTCCAATCCTGACAAGTCCCATGTCAGGATTGGAATCCTGACCCACAAGCGCTCACCGCTTCGCCGTCCGGCTGCGCAGCAGATTGAGGTGCCGCTCGAAGCGATCCTCCATGTAGCGGTGGATGTTCCCCAGCACGCGCAGGTCGCCCGCCGTCAACACCCGGCCGTTGCTCAGCTCGGCGTCCTGTTGCGCCAGCAGACGGTCCAGCTCGCTCAACTGTCCCTCGAACTGCTCCAGCCGCGTGTCCAGCGCGTCCCCCTTCATGTTCTCCGTGATGCCCCAGCAGCGGCAGGCGTCGGCGAACGTCAGCTCCTGCTTGCGGTTCTCCTCGAACTTCTGCACCGCGGTGCCGTCGAGCAGGCCGACGACGAACTTCTCCTGGTCGCGGGGCAGGCGCAGGGAGGTGAGGGCGGGGGCCGGCTCGTCCTCCTGCTGCAGGATGCGCCGCACGATCTGACGGCCCTCGCGCGTCATGGCGTAGAGCTTCTGCCCCATCTTCACCAGCCAGCCCCGTCGCGCCAGCCCCTTCTCGCCCATGATGCTGCTCAGCACCTTGTTCGAGTCCGGATACTGGTCGGCGTAGCCCTTCAGCCCGAAGGTGCGCGGGTGCTGCTGCCACGACGCCACGATCAGCGACTCGGCGCTGAACGGCGATTGCCCCTGCTTCTCCAGCTGTTCCGCGGCCAACAGGATTTTCTCCGGCACCGTGTACTCGGCGATGTTGCTAATCACACTCGTCCCCCAACTCTGTCGATGGAGCGCCAACCCCATCTCATTGTCGCGCGGCGAGCGTGCCGGGGTCAAAGGCTATTGGCAGCTGCCGGGGCCGCGTGCCGCACCCGCTGATAGTGCGGACGCTACCACCGCTCCGCCCGGCGCGGAATCCGCCGTCCCCCGGGCATTGTCCAGACAGCCCGTTTCGCGGCGGTTCCGGGTCGTGGGGGGTGGTGGCCACACAGGCCACGCCCGTCCCGGGTGGGGTCCGGGCCCACCGCCCCCCCCAACCCGTCCCGGACCCCGCCGCGGGGGCGGGGGGGGGGCCCCGCCGCCGCC
>JBBRPS010000552.1:0-7014 GCA_038227745.1 Gemmatales bacterium
ACCCCACGCGCAGACCGCCGGGCGGGAGGGTCCGGGGTGCGCGCCTAAGCCGCGGGGGGCGAAACAATGTGCCCAAACGAGTGAACATCCTATGGCCCAAGGACTTGGATTTACTGGAGGCACATGACAGTGCCATTCGCATCTCACCCTATTATGTGCGGCCTCGGCGGCGGGGCGCCCAACTTTTTCGCCCGGGCGCGAGGAAGAGGAAGCGGCTCATCCTCTCCCGGGGGTGAACGGTTACTCTTCTTCATGCCGGCGGCGCGGCCCCGCCGCCGCCGTCCCAGGTCGTGGACGGCGCTCCCCCGTTACTTCCCCTTCGCGGTCCCCTTCTTCAGGCGGTAGCCCTGGTCGGGCACCTTCTCGACGTCCATCTTGCCCAGCGCGACCCACACGACGTTCATGAAGTCCTTGCTCCCGGTCTCGTAGCCCGCCGCCAGCGCCCGCTCGGCCAACTCCCTGGCCTTCAGCGGCCGGTCGCTCTTGGCCAGCAGCCGCGTCAGCAGGTCCATCAACGACACCCTCCCCCCCGCGCCCGGAGGCGCCGCGGTCGGCGCGGTCTTGCCGTTCGTACCGGCCTTCTTCCCGGCGGGCGCGGCCTTGGCGGCCTGCGCTGGCTTGCCGGCCTGGGGCCGGGGCAGCGTCACGCCCGGCTGCCCCTCGGCGCGCCGCAGCACCCCCTTCGTGACCAACTCGGAGACCGTGTTCTTCACCAGGCCGGGGATGTTGCGGCTCGTCGTCGGGTACTTCTTCTGCACCACCACCTCGGCCAGCTCCTTGACGGTCATCGGCCGCCCCGCCGCGCGCACCAGGTCCAGAAGGAAGCGCGCGAGGGTGGGAACGCCCGCGGCACGGGCCTGCGCCGCAGACGGTGCCGGCGTGGCTGCCGGCGGCGGTGGGGTTGGTGCCCGGCCGGGGGTGGTGTCGGAGCCGACGGCCTGGATCTCGGCGTCCACCGCACGCAGTTGGGCCTGGAGTTCGTCCTGGCGGCGGGCCAGGTCGGCCAGGCTAGCTGCCAGTCCCGCACCCAGCCCCGGCCCTTCCACTGGAGTTCGTCCTGGCGGCGGGCCAGGTCGGCCAGGCGGGCCTCGTACGCCCGGCGCGCCTCATCGAGTTCGGCCTGCTTCTGGGTGAGGCGCTGGGCGAGGTCGTGGAGGGGTAACTCGGGGGCAGACATCGGCGGGGGTACTCCCGGGCGAGACAGGGCGAGGGACAGTCACTCCCCTTACCTTACCGGGACTATCCGCCCCCAACAAGGAGCATGGCCGTCGCGGGCGGTCAGACTGTTCGGGCGGCGCAGGTCATACGATTTCCGCCGGCCGTCTTCTCCTCCCCCACCCCCTGAACGGCTCAAGCGCCGTGACGCCATAAACCGATGCGTTCCGCAGAGTGCTCATCCCGATCAACTGGAGGTGGAGAATGGCAGCCGTGACACCAGCGCAGGCACCCCGGCAGGAGTCGTTGCAGGCCCGCCGAGCCCGGATCGTCCGCGAACTGGATCGGATCAACCGCGAGATCGCGGAGGCCCAGAGGCAGTTCGCCGTCCTGGACACCCGCCTGGGGACGACACCGCCCGCTCGGGCGGCTGCTTGAGACGACCGGGTCTTCCTACCCCAGACGGCACCGGCGGGTGCCGTCTGGCTCAGTCCTTCTTTGCGGTTTTGGTGACACCTGTGACGTGCTGTTGGGAAGTTGGACCCGGATGGGCCGGGAGCTTTCCCGTGCGTCGTCGAATCCCTCGCCCTTGCGCCTGAGCCGTGTCGTCACCGGCGCTGCCGCCTCTCTTGACGGCCGTTCACAATTCCCTGGCCACTGCCCCTCCCGCCCGCAGGGCGCGTCAGCCGTCCAACTCTCGAAGCCGACGCTCCGGGGATCTCACCCAGGGCAGCGGCCCTCCCCGCAGATCCATGAATCGTGGCTGCATGAACGAGCCGATTCCCGCGCTCGACATGGCCTTCGGCCGAATCGAACGACTGGGACGGTGCGGCGGCGGGCGTCGCGCAGGCGGGCGGTCATGGCGGCAAACAGCCTGCGGCGGTGGTTGCAGGAACCAGCCGAAGGCGGGCGGGCGATCGTCCGGGCAGGAAAATGGTTGCCTGCGGCCCTTCGCGAGGGTAAAGTCTATTCCTAGAGTCGAAGCGGTGTTCCCAGAGGGCGCTCATCTGGGAAAGAGCAAAGTCAATTATCCCGCCTGTGCCCGTTCTCGCTGGGGTCCAATTCTGCCATGAGCCGATTTTTTTCTTCACCGATCATTGCGGTTGCGATGCTTTGGTTCGTGCGGGGCGCTTCCGCGCAGGATTTGACGGCCTCGTTCAAAGCCAAGATCAAGCCGTTCCTCGACGCGCATTGTGTCGATTGCCACGGCCCTGACGTCAAGAAGGCGGGCTTGCGGCTCGATGAGTTGAAACCCGACTTCGCCAATCCCAAGACGGCAGCTCTGTGGATCAAGGCCCACGACAAGCTGGTCGCCGGCGCGATGCCGCCCAAGAAGCGCGAACGGCCGCCGCCACGCGACCTGGAGCTGGTGACACAATGGCTGCTCAAGGAGCTGCACGCCGCCTCGCTGGAAAAACAGAAGAAGGAAGGGCGTGTCGTCCTTCGCCGTCTCAATGGCACCGGGTACGAAAACACCCTCCGCGATCTGCTCGCGGTCAACGTCCAGCTCAAGACGCTATTGCCCGAGGACAACACGGCCGCCGGCTTTGACAACGTCAGCGCGGCCCTGGAGACTTCGGCGGCCCATCTGCTCCTGTATCAGCAGGCGGCGGAGAGAGCGATCCGCGCGGCCGTCCCCGCCGCCCCGCCCATGCCGTTCAGCGACAAACGCACGGGCCAGCAAATCGTCGAAAAGTCGCCCGCCTTCAAGGAATCGCTCGGCAAGAGCTGCTACGTGAAGGGCGACGCGCTCGTTCAGCACGCCCGTTTGCCGGACCATTACCACTTGGTGGCGACGGCGATGGCGCCGCAAGCCGGCCGCTATCGGGTCACGGTGTCGGCTTACGCGGTGGGCACGCAGGGCAAACCGCTGACGATGGCGCTCTTGTGCCGGCCCATCCGCGAGCGCGGCGCGCAGGAGTTGCGCACCTGCCGCGATGTGCCGGCGAACAAGCCGGCGATTTTTGAAGCCGAGTTCGAGATGAATCGCGAGTGCAACGTGTGGATCGCTGCCTGGGGTTTGCCCGAGCGGTACGAGTTTTTCTTGAAGAAGGTGAAACCGCCGCTGGAAGACTACACGGGCCCGGGACTCGTCGTCGAGTGGCTGAAGATCGAAGGCCCCTTCGGTCCGTGGCCGCCGGAGAGCTACCAGCGCGTCTTCAAAGACGTGCCGCTCAAGGCGCGCTCGGTCGCCAAGGCGGAGGCGGAGAAGAAGCCGATTCCAAAGATTCCCGACAATCGCCCCGAAAGCTACTGGGCGAACTACGACCCGCTGGTGCCCGCTTCCACGCAGCCCAAGGAAGACGCCGAGCGCTTGATTCGCGATTTTCTACCGCGCGCATTGCGCCGGCCCGTGAGCGCGGAATTGCAAAAGCACTACGTCAAGCTCGTGCACGATCGGCTCGACCAGAAATACAGCTTCGTGGAGGCGATGGTGCATGGTTACAAGTCGATCCTCTCCTCGACGCATTTCCTGTTCTTGCAGGAGCCGGGCTCGGCTCAGCTGACGGAGAAGGGAGATTTCAGCTCCACGCGCCTCGACGATTACGCCGTCGCGAATCGGCTCGCTTATTTCCTGTGGTCGTCGCTGCCCGATCGGGAGCTGTTGGACGCAGCCCAGCGGAAGGAATTGACGAAGCCGGAGAGTCTCCGCGCCCAAGTAGAGCGGCTGCTGAAAGACCCGAGGACCCAGCGCTTCACGGAGAACTTCACGGGCCAATGGCTCGACCTGCGCAAGATCAACGACACGACGCCCGATCCGCAACTGTACGCCGAATACGATCAATTCCTGTTCTGGTCGATGCCGCGCGAGACGGAAATGTACTTCGAGGAGATCCTGCGCCACGACCGCAGCCTGGTCGAATTCGTCGATTCGGACTGGTCGTTCCTCAATGAACGCCTGGCCCGCCACTATGGCATCCCAGGCGTGGTCGGGCAGGAGTTGCGCAAGGTCAAACTCCCCGAGGGCAGCCATCGCGGCGGCGTCATGACCCAGGCGAGCGTTCTGAAGGTCACCGCGGATGGCACACGCACGTCGCCGGTCCTGCGCGGCAAATGGGTGCTGGAGCGCATCATCGGCAAGCCGCCCGCTCCGCCGCCGCCCGATATTCCTCTGTTCGAGCCGGATATCCGCGGCGCCACTACGATTCGCGAACAACTCGACAAACATCGCAACACGCCCGCCTGCGCGTCGTGCCACGTTCACATCGATCCGCCGGGTTTCGCGCTGGAGAACTTTGACGCGATCGGCGGCTGGCGCGACTTCTATCGCGCGACCAAGCCGACCAAGAAGGGAGTCGTGAAGGGCCAACGCTACTACCGCGGCCCCGACGTCGAGATCGGCGGCGTGACGCCCGACGGCAAGGCGTTCAAGAACATTGACGACTACAAGAAGATCCTGCTCGAGGACAAGGACCCGTTGGCCCGCAATCTCACCGAGAAAGTGTTAATCTACGCAACGGGCGCCGAGATTCAGTTCGCCGACCGCGAGGTCGTCGAGCAGATCGTGGCGACGTTGCGCGCCAGGAATTATGGTTTTCGTACGTTGATCCATGAGGTGGTGCAGAGCCGGCTGTTTTTGAACAAGTAAACCGTTTTCTTCGTTTAGCGTGTCGCGCGGCGCCGTGCGCGCGCTAAACGAAGAAAGGAGAAAAGCATGGCCTTCAAGCGACTCGACCGAAGAACTTTCCTCCGCGCCGCCGGCGTTTGCATCGGGCTGCCGCTGCTCGACGCGATGCGGCCGTCCGTCTTTTCGCAGGAGCGGCGCGCTGCGCAGCCGCGCCGCATGGTGCTGATCGGCCGGCCGCTCGGCATGCACACGCCCTTCCTCTTCCCCGAGAGGGCCGGACGCGACTACCCGCACACGCGCTACACGCGCATCCTCGACGCGCATCGCAACCAGCTCACCGTCTTCTCCGGCATGTCGCATCGCGGCTATACCGATGGCCATCACAACGACATCGCCTTGATGACCGGCGCTCCGCCGGAAGGCATCCGTCTCAATGACATCCGCAACACCATCTCGCTCGATCAGGAGGTCGCCTCGCACATCGGCAGCGCGACGCGCTTCGCTTCGCTCGTCCTGGGCGGCACCGTCTATTCCTGGAACCGCCGCGGCATGCGGGTGCCCGCCCAGCACTGGGCCAGCGGCGTCTTTCGCCAACTGTTCATCCAGGGCACGCCCGACGAAATCGCCCGCGAGGTTCGCCGCCTGCGCGATGGCCGCAGCATCCTCGACGACTTGCGTGCCCAGGCGCGAACGATGTCCGCCAACCTCGGCGCCGCCGACCGTCATCGCCTGGACCTCTTCTTGACTTCGATTCGCGAAGCCGAGCAGCGCTTGCAGCAAGATGAAGCCTGGGTCCGTCGGCCCAAGCCGCGCGTCACCGCCCCGCTGCCGACGAACGCGGTTTACCAAACCGGCCAGCTCTTGGCACGCTCACGGCAATGGTACGACCTCATTCATCTCGCCCTGCAAACGGACTCGACGCGCGTCCTCTCGCTGTCCCTCGATTCGCAGGAACAGCCCGTGATCGACCGCGTTACGCTCGGCCATCACGATGCCTCGCATCATGGCCAGGACCCGAGCAAGATCGAGCAACTGGCGCTGATCGAAGAAGCGGAGCTGCGCGTGTTCAACGAATTCCTGACCAAGCTCAAGAATTCGACCGAAGGCGACGAAACGCTGCTGGATCGTACCATGGTTTTTTATGCCAGCAATCTGGGCAATGGTTCCGGGCATTCGCCCAATAACTTGCCGATCCTTCTCGCCGGCGGCGGCTTCCGCCACCAGGGGCACGTCGCCTTCGATCGCCAAAACAACCGGCCGCTGTCCAACTTGTTTGTCCGCATGATGCAGCAAATGGGCATCGCGGCGCGTTCGTTCGGCTCCAGCACAGGGATCCTCGGCGAAGTGTAATCAAGCAAGGAGCATTCGCCTGGGGACAAAAAATGGGATTCCCTCGAACCTCTCCGCCGCTCCCGCGTCCTTCCTTTCGACCCGTCTGGAACACGACGGACGCATGGACAGAGAGACCACGGCCCGTACCCGACGGCAAGAGCGTACAAACCATTAACCTGAAGGTTGGGGGTTCAAGTCCCCTCGGCCGCGCTTTCAACCACGCGGCCGTAGCTCAACTGGGAGAGCATCAGAAAGTTCCACCGCTCCTGCGACTTGTGCGGGCTTTTTTATTCCTCGTAGCGACACCTTCCTTATCGCGACCTTACCGCGTTTGACCGCGAGGCTCGCGGCTAAACGGATCTGCCAAGGAGGTTACCTCATGGCTACCCACGAGCAGGACCTGCGCCTGGGCATCCTGAACACGCTGCTGACGACCCCGCACCGCCAGCTCGCACAGATCTGGCCGATCCACAGCGAGATGGCCCTGAAGGACCCGCGCTTCTACGTCCGCCTCGCCGCCTGGTACAGCGACCACGGCGACGTCCGCGACCACAAGGAGATGTTCATCGTCACCCTGGCGCTGAGCGCCTTCGATGGCCACCGCGACGTCGGCCTGGCGATGCTGCGCGAACTGCCGCCTTACCAGGTCCTGCGCGTCCTCGACTTCATCCACGGTCGCAAGACCACGCGCAGGCAGCGTCCGGAGAAGGCGGCAAAGGCCGCCGCCGAGGCGGCCGCGCCCGCGGAGGCGGTAAAGGTGGTGGAGGAGTTCGGCCTGTTCCGCAACCCGCCGCGCGCCCTCCGCACCGAAATTGCGCGCTACCTGCGCGAGCGCGAGGCCGACCCCGACTGGTTCGACAGCAGCGCCCTGACCGCCCGCAAGGCGCTCAAGCGGCTCTACGCGCTGCTGCACGTCCGCCCCGCCGAGCGGGCGCAGAAGATCCTCTTCGAGGAGGATC
>JBBRPS010000553.1:0-7007 GCA_038227745.1 Gemmatales bacterium
AGCTGGCGCCGGGGGCCGCGCTGCTCGACGCCCTGCAGGCCGAGGGGGCCGTCACCGTGCCGCTGGACGGCCCCCTCACGCCCGCCCAGCGCGAGCTGCAGGCGCTCGGCGGCGAAGTGGCGCAGGCGCTGGCGCACGAGGGCCGGCTGCTGGCGCTGCTGGTCCTGGGCCCCAAGGAACGCTCGCCCTACCAGGCGGAGGACCTGAACCTGCTGGCCGCCTTCGCCCAGATCACCGGCCTGGCGCTGGCGAGCGCCCAGGAGCACCAGACGATCGAGGCGCTCAACCGCGATCTGCGGGCGAAGGTCGAGAAGATCTCCGAACAGCAGCGACGTATCCTGGCGCTGCAGAGCGAGCTGCGCAAGCAGGCGCTGGCGCGACGTCCGGCGCCTCTGCCGGAGCCCGCGCCGAACGGCCAGGGTGCCGCGAACGGGGCTGACGGCAACGGCCACACGGCCGCGGCCGGCAAGAGCCCGATCATCGGCGCCAGCCCGCAGCTGCGGCAGCTGCTGAACCTGATCCGCAAGGTCTCGAACAACGACCGGACGGTCGTGCTGGTCCGCGGCGAGAGCGGCACGGGCAAGGAACTGCTGGCGCAGGCCGTCCACGATCACAGCCCGCGCGCCGGCAAGCCGTTCGTGAAGGTTCACTGCGCCGCCCTGTCGCCGACGCTGCTGGAGAGTGAGTTGTTCGGCCACGTCAAGGGGGCGTTCACGGGGGCGCACCGCGACAAGGTCGGCCGTTTCGAGATGGCCCACGGCGGCACGCTGTTCCTCGACGAGATCGGCGACATCACGCTGGAGGTGCAGACGAAGCTGCTGCGCGTGCTGCAGGACCAGGAGTTCGAGCGGGTCGGTTCGAGCGAGCCGGTCAAGGTGGACGTGCGGATCCTGGCGGCGACGCACCAGGACCTGGAGGGGCTGATCCGGCAGGGGCGGTTCCGCATGGACCTGTTCTACCGCCTGAACGTCTTCCCGATCGTGGTGCCGCCGTTGCGCGAGCGCTGGGAGGACATCCCCGACCTGGTGCAGCACTTCCTGCAGTCGGCGGCGCTGCGCTGCAACCGGCCGGTGCCGCAGATCGACGATGAGGCACTGCACCTGCTGCGGCGCTACTCCTGGCCGGGCAACATCCGCCAGCTGGAGAACGTGATCGAGCGCGCGGTGGTGATCGTGGAGGGCGGGGTGGTCACGGTCGAGGAATTGCCGGAGGAAGTCTTGCAGGAAACGGACGGCGTCGCGGCGCGGGAATGGGCGGATGGCGACGGCAGCGGCGAGGCCGACAGCGTGATCCTTGCGGAGCCGGTGAGTGGCGTCCCCCTGGAGCGCGCGGCGCGGCACCGCCGTGAGCGCGAGCAGATCTTGCGGGCGCTGGAGACGGCGGGCGGGAACAAGGCCGAGGCGGCGCGGGCGCTGGGTCTGGCGCGGAGCACGCTGGTCAGCCGTTTGAAGAAGCTCGGGCTGGGCTAACGCAACCTTGCCGGTTCGTGGGCGACTCGCTCCGCGAGTCGCTCGGCAGCCGCGACTCGCGGAGCGAGTCGCCCACGAACTCCAGGGTTCACCATCCAGAGGGCGCCATGCCGGCCGACGACTGCGACGACTTCCTCCGCCGGCGCTGGGTGCGCCCGGTGCTGTACCTCGGCGCCTGGACGGTCCTCGGCCTCATCGAGGCGTACCAGTCCTGGGCCCTGGCGAAGATGATCGAACGGCCGCTGAGCCTCGGGCAGTGCCTGGCGCTGTCGCTGACCATGTGGTATACGATGGGGGCGATGGCGCCCCTGCTGGTCTGGGTCGCCCGCCGCTGGCCATTCGAGCAGCAGCGCCGGGCTGTCCCCCTGATCGCCCTGCTCTCCGCCAGCCTCGGCCTGGCCGTGCTCAAGGTTACCCTCGACATCCCGGTCGAACGCTTCATCCGTCCCGAATGGGCTCTGATCAAGAACCACTCCGACCTGGAACTGTTCCAGATCTTCTTCAACGCCCACTTCCTGTATTACCTGGTGGTCTTCTGGCTGGTGCTGGGCGTGAGTCAGGCGTTCGACTTCTACCGCAAGTACCGCGAGCGCGAGCTGCGCGCCTCGCACCTGGAGGGCCAGCTCGCCGTCGCCCAGCTCCAGGTTCTCAAGGTGCAGCTCCAGCCGCATTTCCTGTTCAACACCCTGAACGCCATTTCCGCCCTGATCCACCAGGACGTCGAGCTCGCCGACCGGATGATCGCGCGCCTCGGCGAACTGCTGCGCACGACGCTCGACAACGCCGGCACCCAGGAGGTCACGCTGCGGGACGAGCTGGAGTTCATCAAGCCGTATCTGGAGATCGAGCAGGCCCGGTTGGGGCCGCGCCTGACGGTGCGGGTGGAGATCGACCCGGACGTGATGGACGCGCGCGTGCCGAACCTGGTGCTGCAGCCGCTTGTCGAGAATGCGGTGCGCCACGGCGTCGCGCCGCGCGCCGGGCCGGGGGTGATCGAGATCCGGGCGGTGCGGGAACGCGAGTTGCTAAAAGTTTCCGTGCGTGACAATGGGCCCGGTCTTTCGTCGAATTACAGGGAAGGAGTGGGCGTGACCAACACCCGGGCGCGCCTGCGCCAGCTGTACGGCCACGAGCAGCAGTTCGGCATGCACAACCACCCCGAGGGCGGCCTGCTCGTGACGGTGGCGCTGCCGTTCCACGAGCTGGCCGGGGATCCGACGCCGCAACCCCTGGAGGAGCCCGGTGGCGATCCGCGTGCTGATCATCGACGATGAGCCGTTGGCGCGGCAGCGCTTGCGGGCCCTCGTCGAGGACGAGCCGGACCTGGAACTGGCCGGCGAGTGTACCGACGGCCGTGCGGCCATCGCCGGCATCCGCGCGCACAAACCCGACCTGGTCTTCCTCGACGTGTGCATGCCGGAACTGGACGGCTTCGGGGTGCTGGAGGCACTCGCCGCCGAGGAGCGCCCCGCGGCGGTGGTGTTCGTCACCGCCCACGACCGCTTCGCCCTCAAGGCGTTCGACGTGGACGCCGTCGATTACCTCCTCAAGCCGTTCGACCGCGAGCGCTTCCAGAAAGCGTTGCAGCGGGCGCGCGGACAGATTGGGCGGGCGCAGACAGAGGAGGTCAGCCAGCAGCTCAAAGCGCTGCTGGAGGACGCGCGGGCGGGGCGGAAATACCTGGACCGCATCGTCGTCAAGTCGGTGAGCCGGGTGTTCTTCCTGCGCGTCGAGGAGATCGACTGGATCGAGGCGGCGGGCAACTACCTCAAGCTGCACGTCGGCGCCGAGGCGCACCTGCTGCGCGAGACGATGGGCAGCCTGGAGGGCCGCCTCGACCCGGCGAAGTTCCTGCGCATCCACCGCTCCACGATGGTCAACATCGAGCGCATCCAGGAGTTGCAGCCGTGGTTTCACGGCGACTACGCCGTGCTGCTGCGCGACGGGACGCGCCTGACGCTCAGCCGGAGTTACCGGCAAAAGCTGCAAGACCTGTTCGGTAACGCACTTTGACGGCCGGCCGGGGACCGGCTAAACATTTAGCCATCCATCCCGGCCTGATGCCCGCTCGTCACGGCGGGTCGGCAACTGATCCCATGATCTTTTTGTCTCCGGCGGGTCCGTGGTAAGGTGTGCGAGCACCCGGCCGGCAAGGAGTGCCGGCACGGATTGCGCCCCTGCCTTCTCCAGCCGGCCGGGGCGACCCTGTCAACAGAGGAGAGGCGTGATGCGCGGTCGCAAGCCCCGATGCGTGACCATCTCCCCGGCGGACTACCCCGTCCTGTGCCTGATCGCCCGTGGGGAATCCTTGCCCCCGTACCAGGTTCAGCGCGCCCGGATCGTGCTGGCCATCGCCGCCGGCGAGCGCACGCAGGACGTCGCGAGCAGCACCGGCTGTGACGAGGCGACGGTCTGGCGCACCTGCCGCCGTTACGAGCAGGCCGGCCTGTCGGGACTGCTCGCCGACGGCCGCCGCTCCGCCTGATCTTTTGCTCCCTTCGCCCCCGCTGCGAGGGAGGGGGTGCAGCGCCGGGAGGGGTGGCGCGAGCGCGAAACGGCAAAGCCAGGCGCGCTCCGCCGGCGGAGCGCGCCTGGCTTGCCGTTTCGCGCTCACTTCAACACCCCCCTCACCCTCGCGCCCGCTGTCGCCGCTCTTGCAAGTAACTCGCCAGGGCCTCGCGCCAGTGTCGCAGGGGCGCCCGTCCCAGGCCCTCGTAGGCCGCCGTACACAGCACGCTGTACCCCGGCCGGCGCGCCGCGGTCGGGTACTCCCGGCTCGGGATCGGCGTCAGGTCCGCCTGCATCCCTTCCAGCTCGAAGATCGCCCGCGCGAACTCGTACCACGAACACTCGCCGCCGCTGCGCAGGTGATACAGGCCGTAACGCCCGGTGCGGACCAGGGCGATGGTCGCCGCCGCCACGTCCGCGGTGGAGGTCGGCGTGCAGACCTGATCGTCCACGACGCGCAGCGGCTTGCCCTGGCCGGCGACGCGCAGCATCGTCTCGACGAAGTTGCCGCCCTTGCCGCCGCTGCCCCAGACGCCGTACAGGCCGCACACGCGGAGGACGAAGTGGTTCGGCAGAGTCGAGCGAACGACGTACTCGCCGGCGAGCTTGCTCAGGCCGTAGACGCTGACCGGGCCGGGCGCGTCGGTCTCGGCGTAGGGGCTGCGGCGGGCCTCGTCCAGGCCGAAGACGTAGTCGGTGCTGAAGTGGATCAGGGCGCAGCCGAGGTCGCGGCAGATGACGGCCAGGTCGCGGACCGCCCAGGCGTTGACGGCGAAGGCCGCGGACGGCTCCGACTCGGCGCGGTCCACGAAGTTGTAGGCGGCGCAGTTGACGACGACGTCGGGCCGCGCCGCGGCGAGCGCCGCGCGGAGGGCGTCGGGCCGGGTGAGGTCCGCGTCGGCGCGGGTGAGCGGGACGGCGTCGGCGCCGAGGAGTTGCGTCAGGTCGCGGCCGAGCTGGCCGGCGGCCCCGAGGATGGCTGTTTTCATCGGAGGGAGATGGGCTTTGGGTCGAGGCGGCGAAAAGGGGCCGAAAAAGCCGCAGCCCACGAGACATCCCCGTGGGCCGCGGCGAAAAGATGCTTACTTCTTGACCTTGATGTCATCGAGCTTCTTGGTTTCGCCGTCCTTCAGCGTGAGGGGAGTCCCGTTCTTGCCGCCGTTGAAGTACTTGGCCCCCTCGTGCCAGCCGACGACGTGTACCTCGACGCCCGTCGGGACGTTCTTGATCTCGAACTTGCCGTCCTTGTCGGTGCGAGCCGCGTAGGGGTGGTCGAAGGCCCAGCACTTGGCGTTCATCCACGAGTGGATGTCGCACTTGAGCGACATCGGCGCATCCGCATCCGGGTTGATTTCCTTGATGCTCAGGTCCTGGCCCGGCTGCAGGGTCAGGCTGCCCTTCGGTTGGCCTTCACTCCCAGACCATGCGGTGTTGTGGTTAAAGGTGGCGTCGTTCTTGACGACGACAATTTCTCCCGTCCGCTTCAGGTCGCCCGTGTCCTTGTCATAGTAGGCGGGGAAATGCACGCTCACGTGCGGCAGGAAGGCGCAGTGGGGCTGGTGGATCAGCACCGATTTCCCCTTGCGGTTCTTGTCCTCGTCCTTGATCTTGAAGTACGTGTCCTCCGGGGCGCGCAGGTAGATGACCACATTCTCGACGCCCTTGGTCTCCTTGTTGACGAGCCACAGCTGCTCGACGATTTCCTTCTCCTTGGCGCCCTCGTGGCAGGCCTTCTCGTCCTTGTTGCCCGACATGTTGAGCTTCGGCTCGGCGGGCGGGTCGCCGTCGTAGGTGACCTTGCCGGTCAGTGTGCCCCAGCCGGTGGAGGCCAACTCCTTCATCTCGGCGGGTTTGGGCGCGCCTTTGTTGCTGCCCTTGCCGACCTGATCGTTGCCCTTGCCGCCCTTGGGGGCCGGCTCATCCTTCTTGCTGCAACCGGGGGTCGTCATCACAACGGCCAGTGCCGGGAGCAGCAACAACATGCCGAGGGCCTGAATTCTTCGCATAAATCACCTCCTAAGGGTCAGTTATTCTCTCGTGGGGAGAGGTACGTCCGTGGTGGGGGGGGCGGTCACTTCTTGCCGCCCATCTTCAGCTCGCCGAGGTCGGTGGCCGCACCGGCCTTGATGTCAATCTCGGCGCCGTTCTTGCCCTTGGCCCCGTCGCGCCAGCCGATCGACTCCTGGTAGACGACCAGGCGGTACTTGCCGGCCGGCGGCAGCTTGATCGCGAAGTTGCCGTTCTCGTCCGTCACCGCGAAGTAGGGGTGGCTGTAGACGGCCAGGCGGCCCTGCATCCAGGGGTGGATGCTGCACTGGAGGATGAGCGGCAGCCTCTGGGCCTGCAGGTTCTTGATCTCGAAGGACTGCCCCGCGGGAATGCTGACGTTGCCGCCCGGGTTGAGCGTGGGGTCGCCGGCCCAGCGGATGTTGTGGACGACCGACGAGCTGTTCTTGGCGATCACGTCCTGGCCTTCCTCAACGGCGATCGCCCGCGGCGTGAAGAGGCAGCGCGGCTGATCGAGCACGACCGGCTTCTTCTTCGCGTCCTTCAGCTTCGGGTTGACCGGCAGGGGCTTGTCGGCGTTCTCGGGGTCCTGGGCCAGCGCTACGAACACCCACTTCATGCCCTTGTTCTTGGGGTTGATGACGAGGTTCGTGTCGTGAAGCGGGCCCTTCTCCTCGCAGTGCTTCTGGTCGTTGGTGACCTTGAGGACGGGCTGCTCGGGGATGGTGTCGCCGCCCCAGACGATGCGGCCCTTGACGATTGTGCCCCACTTGTCGCCGTTCTGGGCGGCGCCGGTGGCGAAGACGGCGAGGAAGGTCAGCGTCAGCGCCGCGGAAAAGTAGCGGATCATCGGTTCTCTCCTGTTCCCTCCGCGGGCGGTCGCTCTCGCGTGAGCGGCCGTCCTGTGGTTGCCGGATACGTCGGCAGGCTGCGTACATGTGACAGCGGGCTGTACGCCCGCCGTCCAGAGCGGTTGGCGCCCGGATGCAGCGGAAGGCCGCGCTTTGGAGTGCGGCGCTCGGC
>JBBRPS010000554.1:0-6989 GCA_038227745.1 Gemmatales bacterium
AGCCGCGAGCCTCGGGCGAGCGCTCGCCCGAGGCTCGCGGCTAAACAGGCGGTTCTGCGACCTCGCCGCGAGGCAGCACCCACCGCTTCCAACCCACTCTTTTTCCCTTCGCCGCGCTCGCTACCCCCGCGTAAATCATCTGCGAGTCTCGACCGCGTTCCGGCCCAGCGAAGGAAGACGGATGAAGCACGCCCTCGCCTGTTCTCTGTTGTTGGCCGTCGCCTTGGACTGCCCTGTCGTCCCCGCCGCCCAGGAGAAGCCGCACACGGTCGGCAAGGACGGCCTCAAGATCGCGGGGGCCCTGGCGGCCACGGATGCGCGCGTCCAGGTGACCGTCAATCCCGACCTGAAGAGGCGCGAATCGTTCCCTGCCCGGGTGTACTCCGTCCAACTCGCGGGCGGCGGCCGCTACCGCATCGACCTGGAGAGCGACGAGATCGACCCGTTCCTGGTCGTGCAGGACAGCGACGGCAAGCAGCTGGCCTTCGACGACGACGGCGGCGGGGCGCTCAACGCCCGGCTGCAGTTCACCGCTCCGAGGGATGGGGTCTACAAGATCTTCGCCGCCTCGGTGAGGGGGACCGGCGACTTCACGCTGACGATCCGCGTGGACGGGACGGACAGAAGCCTGGAGGTCGGCAAGGGCCTGCGGCTGGCCGGCCAGTTGACGGCGGCGACGAAGAGCGTCGTCTACCGGGTCCGCCTGGTCCAGGGGAAGACGTACACGATCGACATGCGCAGCCCGGACCAGAAGGCCCTCGACCCGCTCCTGCGCTTGCTGGACGCCTCGGGGAAGAAGCTGGAGGAGGACGACGACAGCGGCGGGGAGCCGAACGCCCGGATCACCTTCCGCGCCGATACGACAGCCGTTTACCAGGTGGTGGCGACGTCGTACCAGGGCGTTGGCCGCGGCGACTTCACCGTCGAAGTGCGTGAGAAGAAGTGAAGCGCCTCGCCTGCTCCTCAGGCGGAGCGGCCAGCGTCGGCGCCCGTCCGCGGCACGCTGCCGCGCGGGCGAACGGCGGGCTGCCCCTGCGGGCGGGCGCGCGCCTCGTCGCGCAGCAGCGCCTGGGCGTGCAGGCACACCCGCGCGGCCACCGCCACCTTGAGCAGGTGGATTCCCGAGCGGAAGACGACGATGCCGATCACCGTCAGGGGGATGGATTCGAGGATCAACGGCGCGTCGGTCAGCAGGACCGCGAAGCACACGTAGAACACGAACAGCCCGAGCAGCACCAGTAGCCAGCCGGCGATTTCGCGCACCCAGAACCTCATGATTCCTCCCTCCGCCGCCGGCGCAGCCGCGACCAGGCCACCCAGCGGTTCACCTGCCGCTGCTCGCGCCGCGTCTCCTGCCAAAGCGTGTCCTGCAAGGCGAGTATCGCCTCCGCGCGAGTCATGCGGCGCGTGCGCCAATGACCGAGCAGGGCAGCGATGAGGAAGAGTCCCACCGCCAGCACCCAGACCACCAGCAGCAGCCGGCCGATCTGCGGCGGCAACCCGAGTACCCCCCACGGCCGGGCCAGCTCCACCCAGCACACCTGCGCCACCAGCGCCGGCAGCGGCAGCAGCATGACCAGCAGCCCGATCTCCTCCGGCGACGCCAGGTGCGCCGAGCGGCGCACTTTCACGACCGGCCGCTGTCGCTTCGCGCCCTCCTCGCGCCGCCGCGGGTCGGGCGGGAAGATGTACCCGGTGAGCGACTGCATGCGGTAGTGGGCCACGACGTAGGCCAGCACCGCGACCGACAGGACCACGTCACTGACGCGGAACGCCTGCGCCCGCGGCCACTCCCAGCCGAAGCCGGCCTGCCGCCACTGCTCCATCAGGGAGGCCCCCGCCACGGCCAGGACCAGCAGCACCGGGGCGACGCGCCACCGCAGCAACAGCCCCGCCAGACCGACTACCAGGATCAACGGCGTGGTCAACCGGACGGTGGCCTGCACCTCGATGAGGACGATCGCAAGCAGGGCGGCGATGCACACGACCGTGTAGCCATCCACGACGGGCCGCGGCGGTTGCTCCGGCGGCGGGGCAGGTACAATCATCGCCCCCCCCTCTCCTGCGTGCGCAGCCGTTCCAGCCGTTCGAGGATCAGCCGCGCTGAGTCCTCGTCGCGGGCGCACAGGACGGCCACTCCGAACCGGGCGAAGGTACGGCGGGCCCGGTAATACGCCCGGTGGAAGCGCAGCACCGTCGCCGTCCGCAGCGCCGCGTCGAGGCGGATGTCGAGGGGTCGGCGGTCCGCCGCCAGGCGGGAGAGGACGTCGGCGGCCTCGTGGCCTTCGCCCCCCTTGCGCGGCAGGGGGATCGCCGGCGGCCACGGACAGACGACCATTACCTGATGGTGCCGAGCGACGGCCACCTTCACCGCGCTGAGCAGCGGGGCCAGTCGGTCGTCCAGCTCCAGCAGGTCGGCCAGCAGCACGAACAGCTCGTTGTCGCGGCCCTTGCCGACGGCGCGCAGCAGGGCGGCGGCCAGCACGTCGAGCTTGGCGGGGGCGGCGAACAGGTAGCGGCCGCGGGCGTCGTAGAGCGGCAGCGGGTACGGGACCTGATGCTCGGCGAGGAAGCGCTGCGCGTGGAGGCTGAACAGCTCGTCCTGCTCCATCAGCGCCGCCAGGCCGCCGGGGGCCAGCCCGTGCCGCACCGACAGCAGGGCGGAGAGCCGTTTCCGCCAGCGGGCGTGGCGGCGGCGTCGCGGCGAGAACAGCAGCGGCAGCAGTCGGTAGAAGAACTCGAGCCGGCCATACGCGATGGTGGCGAAGGCGACGAGCAGCGCCGCGGAGCCGACCACCGCCGGGACCAGGCCGAACGGTAAGTCCAGGAACTGGAACACCGTGTACAGGAACAGCGCGAGCAAGGCCCCGAAGAAGACGGCCGGGACCAGGGCGAGCAGGAGGAACAGGACGAGGTAGAAGCAGCCCCCCGCCGTGGGTCGGCGCCGCGGATGCACGGGGACCGGCCACACCCACGGCAGCCAGAATGGCACGCGGTTCAGCTCGGGCCGCATCAGCTCGGGGTAGACCTCCTCGGCCAGGCCGTACGCCAGGGGCAGAACGGTTTCGGTCGGCGCCTCGCCCGTGGTCGCCGGCAATCCCGCGGCGTCGGCCAGCACGTTGAAGATGCGGACGACGTGCCGCTGGCCGCGGGCCGGGCGCAGGTAGGTGACCTTCTCCTCGTCGAAGACGCACAGGCCGGGCAGGTCGCGGGCAGCGGCGGCCGCCTGAGCGACGGCGGCGCTGACCTCGACCAACCGGGCCAGGGCGTTCTGCCCAGGGGGACCGACGCGCACCGAGTTGGAGGCGTCCACGAACAGCGTGCAGCGGATCGGCACCTCGCTCTCGAACTCCTTGGTCATCAGTCGGTCGCGCCGGGCGGACGCCTTCCACGCGATCATCTTGGGCGGGTCGCCGGGCAGGTAGTCGCGCAGGTCGAGCAGTTCGCTGCCCGTGCCTGGGCGGCGGTGGCGGTGGACGCCGAGCAGCGGCAGGAGGTTGTGCCGCTTGAGCGTCGGAATGTGGCCCTCCGCGTCGGCCAGCGCCGGCAGCACCCGGTAGGAGCGGACGTCGCGCACGAAGAGGGCGTGGTAGAAGAACCCCTGCGGGTCGGCGAGCTGGACGGCGATGCCCTCGAAGCGGACCCGCCCCGGAGTCGGACAGGCGACGTGGTAGGTGATCTCCAGGGGGGTGCCCTGGCGGACGGTGCCGTCGCGCTCGGTGTCGCTGCCGGCGTGCGTGACGGCGAACGGCACGCGGTCGGCGGCGTGCAGGTAGGGCGAGGGCAGGCCGCCGTCATTGCAGAGGCGCACGCGGATGGTGAATGCTCTGCCGGCCCACAGGCTCTCCACCGGGCCGCGCTCGTCCCGGACCTCGCGCTCCGCGTACAGCCGGCCAGCCAGCAGGCGCAGCCGCACGACGAACGACAGCCACGCCGCCAGGAACCACACCAGCAGCGTCAGCGAGAGCATGACGACGACGGGCGTGTTGGTCCAGAGCGTGAGCAGCAGCAGCGTCAGGACAGTGACCAGGAACCACCAGCCGCGTGGGGTGAGCATGAGGGGCCTCGTTCCCCGGCCGCCGGGGAAGTGGGTTCACGCGCGGGGCGGCGGCGGCGGTTTGGACGTGGCAGAGACGGGCTGGGCACCGCCGACCTTGATGGCGGTCTTGCACAGCAGACAGCCGACGACCTTGCCGCGGTCGTGGTCTTCCACGAGCATCCATTTGCGGCACTTCGCGTTGGGGCACTGGACGGCGAAAACCATGGTATCACTGGGCAGCACACAAGCCCGAAGCGCAAGCGAGGGTCCCGTCGCTTGCGCTTCGGGCTCGTGTCCCCACCGCGGGCCAGCCATACAAGCCCGACGCGCAAGCGAGGGATCCCTCGCTTGCGCTTCGGGCTTGTGTGCCGCTTCTCCTCATTGAATTTGCAGGCTGCGCACCCACTCCGCCTCGCGGGCGATCTCCTCTTCCGACAGACCGCTGCTGCGGTGCAGCTCGGCCCGCGCCATCTTGCCGCTGGTCATGTCCAGCGCCATCACGTCGATCAGGCCGTCCGTGCCGACGCCACAGCGCACCTGGATCGGCGAGTGTTTCGGCAGGTTCGGCGGCAGGCCCTCGATCCAGCATTCGCCGATGCTGATGCAGGCGTCCGTCTGGTGCGCCTCCCCCTGGAGCACCTTGACGCGGACGCGCGGCTGGTTCTCGACCACCGTGCGATACACGCGGCTGGCGGCGATCGGCAGCTGCGTGTTCTTCGGGATCAGGATGTCGTTCACGCGCTCCTGGGCGCCGCGCTTGACCTCGATCCCCAGGCTGTGCGAGTTGACGTTGATCTCGACCACCTGGCCCAGCGCCGCGATCAGCGCCGCGTCCATGCCGGCGGTGTCGCCGGCGCGGGACGCCACGATGCCGGCGTGGATCGCCGCCCCGCGCGCCACCACCTCGCTCACCGCCAGCGTGTTATCCGGCGGCTTGCCCGAGAGCTCCTGCAGCATCTGCCCCGTCATCGGCATGTGGGTCGAGCCGCCGACGAGGAGGAGGCGGTCCACCTTGTCCCAGGCCAGCCCCGCCTGGCGCAGCACCTGCTGCGTCGTCAGCCGGGTGCGCGTCAGCAGGTCGCGCGTCAGCGCCTCGAACTCCGCGCGCGTCAGCGGCACGGTCAGGACCTTGCCCTTGTGCGTGCAGGTAATGCTGGTCTGCTGCAGCTTGCTCAGCGTGCGCTTGGCGCGCTCGGCGGCGGCGGCCAGGGCGGCGAGCGGTTGCGGGTCGGTGCGCGGGTCCTCGCCGTGGGCCGCCATGAACTTCGCCGCGACGTGATCGATGATGCGCTCGTCCCAGTCGGTGCCGCCCAGGCGCACGTCGCCCTCGATGGCGACGCTCTCGAAGCGCCGCTGCGACAGCCGCACCAGCGCCACGTCGAAGGTACCGCCGCCCAGGTCGTAGACCATCACGGTCTGCGGCGTGACGGGCAGGGCCTGCTCGGGCGTCAGCGGGCCCTGGCCCTGCGGGGGGTGGAAGGAGTACGCCAGCGCCGCGGCGGTCGGCTCGTCGAGGATGTCGAGCACTTCGAGGCCGGCGATGCGGCCGGCGTCCTTGGTGGCCTTGCGGCGCGTGTCGTCGAAGTAGGCCGGCACGGTGATGACCGCCTTGCCGACGGGGCCGATGCGGTGCTCCGCGTCCAGCACGAGCTTGCGCAGGATGATCGCGGAGAGGGTTTCGGGGCGGAAGAGGCGGCCGGCGACCTTGTGGCCGTAGATGGGGTGGCCCATGAAACGCTTGACCATGACGGCCACGCGGTCGGGCTGTTCGAGGGAGACGTCGCGGGCGGCCTGGCCGACGACGGCGATGCCGTCCTCGATCAGCACGGCGCTGGGGGTGAGCATCTCGCCATCGCGGTTGGGCAGGGTGATGGCCTGGCCGCGGTCATCGAGCGTGGCGATGGCGCAGAAGGTCGTCCCCAAGTCGATGCCGACCAGTTTGCCCGGGGCGAACGCCATGGCCAAGGTCCCAGAAGGCGCGACGCGCTGGTTACGAAGTCACGCGGTTCATTGTACCAAACCGCGGCGTGGGGGAAAATCAAGCCCACCCGTTGCAACGGGTGGGCTTGGAAGCACGAAACCGGGCTGGAATCACCCGCGCTTGTTGGTCGGCCGGATCATGACGAGGCCGCCATTCGGGCCGGGCACGGCCCCCTTGACCAGGACGAGGTGGTTCTCGGCGTCGATGCGGACGACGTCGAGGTTGCGGACGGTGACGCGCTCGTGGCCGTACTGGCCCGCCATGCGGATGCCCTTCTTGGGGCGGCCGCTCCCGCGGTTGCTGGCGTTCGACGCGATGCTGCCGTGCTGGCGGTTGCCCTTCTTGACGCCGTGGCTGCCGCGCAAGCCCCCGAAGTTGTGTCGCTTCATGTTCCCCGTGAAGCCGCGGCCCTTGCTGGTGCCGATCACGTCCACGCGCACCACGTCCTTGAAGACCTCCGCGGCCGTCAGCAGGGCGCCGACGGCCGCCGCGGCGGGCGCTTCGAGGCGGAACTCACGGATGTAGCGCTGCGGCTCGACGTTCGCCTTGGGCGGCAGCTGCACGCCGGCGCTCTGCATGGCTTTGCGGCGGTTGGACACGAACTCGGCGGCGACATGGCCGCGCTCCGGCCGGGTGGCCTTGCGTCGCGCCTTGTCCATGAAGCCGAGCTGCACGGCGTCGTAGCCGTCGCGGCCCTGGTCGCGGACCTGCAGCACGGGACACGGCCCGACGCGCAGCACCGTCACCGAAGCCAACTTGCCCTTGTCGTCGTAGACCTGGGTCATCCCCACCTTTTGACCGAGTAACCCCAGTGGCATGATTGCGAACCCCTTTTTCGGATACCGCCGGGCCTTCCGACCGGCCGCGGCGGACCATTTCCCCTGACCTGAAAACTGTTATTATGGACGGCACAGGCCGATCGTCCAGACCAACCCGGCGAACGGCCGGCGTAAGCCGGCTGGTACGGCA
>JBBRPS010000555.1:0-6969 GCA_038227745.1 Gemmatales bacterium
CGTCCGCCTAAAGATCTGCGAGCGCGACGTGCTTCGCAAGTCGGCCTGGCAAAGCGGGCGGTTCAGCCGGTCGGCGGGTCGGCGAGGAACTCGCGCACCGTCGCGACGCGGTGCTCGCGCGCCGCCGCGCAGACCGCCTCGCACAGCGCCACCGTCTCCAGGTTGTCGCGGCCACTGACCTCCGGCTCGGTGCCATCCTCCACGGCGCACAGCAGCTGCGCCATCGTCCCCACGAACGCATCGGGGAACCACACTTCCTTCCAACGCGGCTGGAACCAGTAGCCGGGCTGGAAACTCGTCGTGAAGTCCAGCGTGCTCGGCGTCCGCGCCGGGTAGCTCGGCCAGCCGATCGTGCCGCGCGCCAGTCCCTGCGTCCCCTCGACGCGCCAGCGGATGTAAAGGTCTCCCTCCGACCCCTCGCGCGCCGGCCCCGTCCAGACGTCGTCCCAGGCGCTCGCCCGGCAGCCGCCGTCGTACTCCAGAATGTACAGGTTGATGCCGTCCGTGTGCGGGAAGCGCGTGCGCGGGTCGGGCCGTGTACTGGCCAGGACGCGGTCGGGCGTGCCAAACCAGTAGCGGAACGTGTCGAGGTGGTGGATGCTCATCACGAACGTAGACAGCGACGGCAGCGCCGCGCTCCACGGCATCCAGTGCGGGATGGCGCGCATCTCGATCGTGCCCAGCACCGGCTCGCCCAGCCAGCCGCGCGTCAGGATGTCCTTCAGCGCACGCACCGACTGATCGTAGCGCATGTTCTGGTTGACCGCCAGCGCCACGCCCGCCCGGGCGCACAGGTCCACACACTCCTTCGCCTCGCGGTAGCTCATCGCCAGCGGCTTCTGCGCCAGAATGCCGCGGATGTGGCCGCGGTGCTCGACGGCCCGGCGGATCAGGGCCGGCTGCGCGTCCGGCGGCACCGCCACGTCGAGGATTTCAACCGTCTCGTCGGTGAGGAGGTCGTCAACGGTGGCGTGACAGCGGGGGATGCCGTGCAGCTCGGCGACGGCGCGGGCGCGCTCGGGGCTGCGCGAGGCGATGGCGACGGGGTTGAAGCCGGCCTGGCGGTAGGCGACGAGGTGGCAGTCGCGCATGATGAAGCCGCTGCCGACGCAGCCGATGCGGAAGTCCTTGCGGCGCGGCAGGCGCGGCAGGTAGTCGAGCGTGAGGTCAAGGAGAGAGGTGGCCATGTGGGGTCAGCTGTGAGGGTTGATGATCAGCTCGAAGCCGGGGAGGAGTCTTGTCGTGTAGACGTCGCCATAGGAGAGGTCGAGGATCTTCCAGCGCTTGCCGTAACGCCGGTGGACACGCATCGCAGGCTGTTCGGGATCTTCGCGGGCATCGACCACCCAGTACTCCTTGACCGTCAGCACCTGGAAATACAACTCGACGTTACGCACCAGATCCTTGGAAGGGTCGTCGCCGGTGAGAATTTCCACAATGAGGATCGGGGTGACGTCCTGCCAGCGAATGTCCCGCCAGCGGCGCCGCAGCGGGAAGTTCCGGTACGCCGCGATGTCCGGCTCGGGGACGGTTTCCCCGGGCCGGCCGGGGACGAACACCCTTGTCTTGTGGTGTACGAAATTGATCACCCGGGGGTTGTCTTCACGGTAGCGCTGCAGTTTGCGCCCGAGCCAGTTTTCGACTAACCCTTCGGGAACGTTCGGTTCGGGTGACACATAGAGTTTCCCGTCGATCAGTTCGTACTTGTACCCCTGCTCGTAATCCCCTTCCTCGTACTCTTCCAGCGTCATGGGCCGGCCGTGATCGCCTGGCCCGATCCTGGAAACGGTTGCCATGAGTCTCCCTTCCTCCAGGCCCACGGGTGGCAACCCGTGGGCTTTCGGCCGCACCCTCTACACCGCGATCGCGCGCAGTTCGCGCGGCAGCGGGAACTGAACGTGCTCCTCGCGCACCGTCCGGCTATCGACCGTCGCGCCGTGGCGGCGCTGCAGGTACGCCACCACCTCCTGCACCACCTCTTCCGGGGCGCTGGCGCCGGCCGTGATCAGCACCGTTCCGACCCCCTCGAACCAGTAGGCGACGAGGTGCAGTCGAGCGCCAGGTCCAGGGGAGGGGTGGCCATGCGAAGTCAGCTTCGGGGGTCGATGGTCAGCTCAAAGCCGGGGAGGAGCCGCGTCGTGTACAGGTCGCCGTAGGAGAGGTCGAGGATCTTCCAGCGCTTGCCGTAACGCCGGTGGACGCGCATGGTGGGGCGCTCAGCGCTATCCCGGCCGTCAATCACCCAGTATTCCCGAATCGTCGGAACCTCGAAGTAGAGTCCGACGTTACGGACCAGATCCTTGTCGGGGTCATCTTCCGACAAGACTTCCACCACGAGAACTGGAGCGACGTCCTGCCAGCGAAGCTCGTCGATGGGCAGATCGAGGGGGAAATCTCGATAGGCCGTCACGTCGGGTTCAGGGATGGTCGCCCGTGGGCGGTCATGCAGAAAGACACGAGCCTTGGGGTGAACGTAATTGAGAACCTCCGGGTGGCCATCGGCATAGCGATCCAGCTTCTTGTAAATCCACCTCTCGAGCCAAGCCTGGGGTGCATTGGGTAGCGGAGACACGTAAAGTTCCCCGTCGATGAGTTCGTACTTGTACCCCTGCTCGTAATCCCCTTCCTCATACTCTTCCAGCGTCATGGCCCGGCCGTGGTCGCCAGGCCCGATCTTGGAAACGGTCGCCATGAGTCGCCCTCCCTCCAGGCCCACGGGTTGCCACCCGTGGGCTACCGGCCGCACCCACTACACCGCGACCACGCGCAGCTCGCGCGGCAGCGGGAACTGAACGTGCTCCTCGCGCACCGTCCGGCTATCGACCGTCGCGCCGTGGCGGCGCTGCAGGTACGCGATCACCTCCTGCACCACCTCTTCCGGGGCGCTGGCACCGGCCGTGATCAGTACCGTCCCGACACCCTCGAACCAGGCATCCTGGATCTCGCGGACGCCGTCGATCAGGTGCGCTGGCTTGCCGCACGCCTCCGCCAGCTCCGCCAGGCGCAGGCTGTTCGAGCTGTTCTGGCTGCCCAGCACCAGCACCAGGTCGGCCTCGGGGACCAGGTCCTTGACCGCCTCCTGGCGGTTCTGCGTCGCGTAACAGATGTCGTCCTTCGATGGCCCGACGACCTGCGGGAAGCGTTTCCGCAGCGCCCCGATGATGACCTCGGCGTCGTCCACGCTCAGCGTCGTCTGCGTCAGGTACGCGACCTTCGCGTCGGCGGGCAGGTCGAGGCGCTCCGCCTCCTCCGCGCTCTGCACCAGGCGGATGTTCGCCGGCGCCTCGCCCATCGTGCCGACGACCTCGTCGTGGCCCTCGTGGCCGATCAGCAGGATGGTGTAGCCCGCGCGCGCGAAGCGGACGGCCTCGAGATGGACCTTGGTGACCAGCGGACAGGTGGCGTCGATGGCGTGCAGGCCGCGTTCGCGCGACGCCTGGCGGATGGCCGGAGCGACGCCGTGCGCGCTGTACAGGACGTGGGCCCCGTTGGGGATCTCGTCCACGGAATCGACGAAGACGACGCCGCGGTCGCGGAAGCGCTCGACCACCGGGCGGTTGTGGACGATCTCGTGGTAGACGTACAGCGGCGTGCCGTACAGTTCCAAGGCGCGGTCGAGACTCTCGATCGCCATGTTGACGCCCGCGCAGAAGCCGCGCGGGTTGGCCAGAATGATCTTCACAGCACGGTCCTCCTTAATTGCCGTTATCCTACCCGCGCCGCCGGGGGCGCACCAGCCGAACCGGCGCGCGGGGTCGAGGCTGTCGGACCGCTGCGTCAGCGACGAATCGTCCACCGAGCCAACGGTTCGCAGCCTCGTCCCAGGGGCCGCTGTGGAGTATTACAGCTTCAAGACGCCGCGGCACCAGGGCGATCTCGCGTTCGAGGTGGCGGCGGATGGCAAGTCCCGCACCGTCGGACAGGGCGAGCCGTGAGGGCCACCCGATGTTGATCGCCATGGCGGGGCTGCCCGGCACGGGAAAAAGCACCCTCGCGTCCCGCCTCGCGGAGGAACTCGGCGGCGTGGTCCTCAGCAAGGACACCGTGCGCTCGGCCCTGTTCCCGCCACCCGTGCTGGATTACTCGACGGAACAGGGCGACATCGCCATGGCTGCGGTCTACCGCGCCGCCGCGTACCTCCGCACCACGTTCCCCCGGCGGGCGGTGATCCTCGACGGCCGCACGTTCCTGCGCGCGTACCAGGTCCGCGATCTGTTCGCCCTGGCCGCCTCTCTTCGCGAGACGCCGGCGCTCATCGAGTGTGTCTGTGCGGATGAGGTCGCGCGGCAGCGGTTGGAGCACGACCTGACCCGGGGCGAGCACCCCGCGAAGAACCGCACCTACGATCTGTACCTCGCGGTGAAGGCGGCGGCGGAGCCGTTGCAGCAGCCGCGGTTGGTCCTCGACACGGGCGCGACGCCTCTGGGCGAGTGTGTCCGACAGTCCCTTGCTTACTTGCACGAAGCAGGCGCGGACTGATGGTGCGCTCTTTCCGACGGGCGCGCACTCTGCTCTAATAGATGTCACCGCTACGAACCGCGCCCAACATCCCGCCCGAGGAGAAATACCGTGACACTGACCGGCTCTGGCCCGCAACACCCCATCGGCGTCACGCGCCGCGAATTGCTTCAGGTCGGCTACTCGGGCTTGCTCGGCATCGGCCTGTCGTCCCTGCTCGGCGGCCGTGCCGCGGCGGCTTCCCAGGTTTCGCCGGCGCGGCCCGCGCGGCGGCCGCGCTCCGTCATCCTCGTCTTCCTCACGGGGGCGCCGAGCCACCTGGACATGTTCGACCCCAAGCCGGACGCGCCCGCCGAGATCCGCGGCGAGTTCCAGTCCGTCGCCACCCATGTGCCCGAGCTGCGCGTCTGTGAGCACCTGCCGCGCCTGGCGGCGCGGGCGAACAAGTACGCCGTCGTCCGCTCGCTGTCGCACCGCGACAACAACCACCTCGTCGCCACGCACCACCTCCTCACCGGGCACCAGCAGCCCGGCGCGTTCTTCGACAAGGTGGCCTCGCGCGACGACTGGCCCAGCTACGCCTCCACCCTGGACTACCTGCGGCCGCGCAGCGATGGCGTCCCCGGTGGCGTCAACCTGCCGACGTTCCTCATGGAAGGGTCGCTCACCTGGCCGGGGCAGCACGCCGGCTTCCTCGGGCCGCGGCACGACCCCTGGCAGATCGCGCAGGACCCCAACCGCCCCGATTTCCGCGTGGACAGCCTGCGCCTGGCGCCGTCGCTGGAGGTCGAGCGGATCAACGACCGTCGTGCCCTCCTGGAGCAGATCGACCGCCAGCAAGTGCGGCTCACGGAACTCGCGGCGGCGCGGCGGCTGTCCGACCAGCAGCGGCTGGCGTACGCCATGCTGACCTCGGGCCACGTCGCCCGCGCCTTCGAGATCGAGCGCGAGCCGGCGGCGGTGCGCGACCGCTACGGACGGCACGCCTTCGGGCAGTCGCTGCTGCTGGCGCGGCGCCTGGTGCAGGCCGGGGTGCCGGTGGTGCAGGCGAACATGGGCCGCGCGCAGACCTGGGACTCGCACGGCGCGATCTTCACGCGGCTGAAAAACGACCTGCTGCCGCCGCTGGACCGCGGCGTCTCCGCCCTGCTCGACGACCTGGAGGCGACGGGCCTGCTGGACGAGACGATGGTGGTGCTGCTGGGCGAGTTCGGCCGGACGCCGCGCCTCAGCACGCCTCCGGGGAATGGGTCGGCCGGCCGCGACCACTGGGCGCCGTGCTTCTTCGGGCTGTTCGCGGGTGGCGGCGTGCGCGGCGGGCAGGTGATCGGCCGCTCCGACCGCATCGGGGCCTACCCCGCCACGACGCCGTACTCCCCGGACGACGTCGGCGCGACCGTCTATCACGTCCTGGGCGTCGATCCCGCCTCCGAGGTGCGCGACCGTCAGGGCCGGCCGGTGCAGCTCAACCGCGGCGAAGTGATGCAGGCCCTCTTCAACGGCCGCTCGGCGTAGTACACGGCGGCAGCAATCGGTAGCCGTTTCGCCGCTCGCCCGAGGCACGCGGCGAAACGAACGGTCCCTCGTTGGTTCTGCTTCGACCTTCGTCGCCAGACAATCCATGCAGCGGCGGCTCTCGTCTACAATCATGAGGCGGTATCCGAACGGGTCGTTCGTTGACAGAAAGGAAGACACCATGCGAGGGGCTCACCGTTACTGGGTGCCGGCGGCGCTGGCGCTGGCCCTGTGCCAACCGCTCCGGGTAAGGGCGGCGTGCTGCTATTTCTCGGCGAAGGACCAGGACATTCTGCAGCCCGCGCAGAAGGCGTTTCTCACCTGGGATCCGGAGCGGCAGCTGGAGACGTTCACCGTCCAGCCGAAGTTCGAGGGCAACGCCCAGGACTTCGGCATGGTGATCCCGACGCCGAGCCAGCCGAAACTGCACGAGATGCCCAGAGACTTCTTCAAGCACCTTGCCGTCTACTCCATCCTCAAGAAGCGCGAGTTCCCCCACTCCAAACTCCTCCCGGTTTTACGGGATAGACGCGCCCTCTTCCTGCCTGACAAGAAAGAGGCCGAAGTCGGCGCTGCCTCAAGGCCGGCCCGGCGCCCGAGCGTGGTGGTACTGGAGGCGGGCGTCGTCGGCTCGCTGGATTACAAGATCATTAGCGCGGAGCGCGCGGACGACCTGTACAAGTGGCTGAAGGACAACAAGTACAGCTACTACGGGGACGAGGGGACGCTGAACCACTACGTGCAGAAGAAGTGGGTCTTCACCGTCATGAAGATCGACACCATGCAGATGAAGAAGAACAAGGACGGCTCGTATGCGGGGGAGGTGACCCCCACCCGCTTCCAGTTCTCCAGCGATAAACTCGTCTACCCGCTGCGCATCACCCAGATCTCGGTCAAGGACAAGACCGAGGCCCTCTTCTACGTCCAGGCCCCCTTCAAGATCGACCTGCCGGAGGACCTGTCCTATCAGCACCAGTGGGTGCCCATGCTCCAGGC
>JBBRPS010000556.1:0-6957 GCA_038227745.1 Gemmatales bacterium
CGCGCCAGCGAGGGGTCCCCTCGCTGGCGCGTCGGGCTTGTGTGACCCTCCGGCGGAGGGAACGAGAGATGACTGAACAACCCCCACCGCCCGGCCGGCAGGTTTCCGGCGCCCAGGTGCTGCTGGGGATCTTCGTCCTCTGGCAGATCTTCTTCCTGGCGGGCGGCAACCTGATCGAGCTGGCGGACTCGGCGCGCGACGACCTGCCGAAGGACGTGGCGCCGGCCGTCGAGCAGGTGGTGCCGGGCTGGCCGGAAAAGAAGGGGCACGTCCACGACCTGACGGAGCTCGCGGGCAAGGCGACCACGCGCTGGGGCCAGGTCACGGGACAGCTCCAGGGCTGGCAACTGTTCGCCCCGGACATCCGGCGCCACTCCGTCTTCCCCGCGGTGGTGCTGCGCTGGGACGACGACCCACGGTGGCCCCTGCCGCTGCCGGCCCCGCAACTGGCCGCGCGCCGGCTCGCCCCCCTCGCCGCCCGCACTGCGCTCGAACTGGCCGTGCTGCGCCTCGCCGCCGTCGAGAACGTTCCGCCTCCGCCCGCGCCGTTCCCATCCGCCACGCTGCTCTCCGACAACGAACCGCCCGACGTGAACAGCTACTTCCGCTTCGGCCGCTTCCGCCTGCGCCGCCTGGAGGGCAACCTCACGGTCCTCCTGCGACAGGCAACGGACGAAACCCCCGCCCAGGCCGCCGAACGCTGGCGCGGCCGGATCTTCGAGCTCCTCGACCATGACGGCGAATTCGCCAAGGCCTATCTGCAATGGCGCTGGCAGAGCTACCGCCGCGAACATCCCGACCGGCCGGAGCCGAAGCAGATCATCCTGGTGATGCGCCGCTACGCCATCGCCGATCCCGAGAAGGCGCCGCCGTACTGGGAAGGCCCGTTCACGGTCCCCGTCGCCCGGCTGCAGCCGCCCGCCCGCGGGGAGGCGAGCCGCTCCGCCCTGGAGATGTACAACCCCGTGACGCAGCGCTTCCAGGAAATCCACAAGTAAGGGGGCGAGCCGGCCGTGAGCGGACGAATTGTCGGCGTACACCCGTGGCTGCCGTGGCCGCTCAGCGGCTGGCGCTGGTGGACCGTCCCGGTCCGCGCCGAGCGCCTCGCCGTGCTGCGCCTCGCCGTGGGGCTGCTCCTGTTCGTCGATATCCTCTACTCCTACCTGCCGCACGTCCGCGACTTCTTCGGCCCGGACAGCCTTGGCACGCCGGAGATGTTCGCGTACCTCGCGCGGGCGCCGAAATGGAACTGGTCGCTGCTGCGCGGCTTCCAGGATCCGCTGCTGACGAGCCTCGCCCAGGCGGCCTGGTTCGTCAGCACGGTCGTGGTGCTGCTGGGGCTGTGGGGCCGGCTCACGGCGGAGGGCGGCGGTCAGCACGTGGGGCTGCGGCGGGCGCTCGCCGTCTGGCTGGCCGCGACCGCCTTCACCGTCTTCGGTTTGTGGACGAGGGTCAACGCCGCGTCCGAGCACGGCGCTTCGCTGGTCTGGCGCGCGCCGATGGTCGCGCTCGGGCTCGCGATGGTCTTCTGGTGCCTCGCCCTGTGGCGGCGGTTCCGGTCCGAGGCCGATGACGATCCGTGGGTGTGGCGCTGGGTGCTGCTGGCGTGGGCCGGCGCAGCGGCGCTGGCCGGCGTGGGCGTGTGGAAGTGGCTCGCGGGCGGCGACCACCCCGGTACGCCGGGCTTCCTCGCCTGGACGGGCGCCAGGTGGCACGGCGAGGCGGCGGTGCTCCTTGCGGCCATGATCGCCTGGGTGGCCGCCGCCTTCCTGCTCACGGTGGGCTGCTGGACGCGCGTCGCGACCATCGCGGCGTGGGCGCTGTCCGTGTCGTTCGACAACCTCAACTGGTACGTCAACAACGCGGGCGACCAGGTGCGGACCATCGCCCTCTTTTCCCTGATGCTCTGCCCGTGCGGAGCGGCGTGGTCGCTGGACAGCTGGTACGCCCGGCGCCGCGGTCGACCGAACGGCCCCGTTTACGTCTACCCGTGGCCGCTGCGCCTGCTGTTCCTGCAAATGGTCTGCATCTACTTTTGCAACGGCGTCTACAAGGTCATGGGCGCCGACTGGATGGCGGGGGCCAGCCTCTATCACGTCTGGTGCGACCTGGCGCTGACGCGCTTCTCCTACGCCCAGATGCCGATCCCCTACGCCCTGACGCGGGTCGCGTCGTGGACCGTGTTCGCCTGGGAACTCTCCTTTCCCGTGCTCGTGCTGGTGAAGTGGACGCGCGTGCCGGCGCTGCTGTTCGGCGTCACGTTCCACCTGGGCATCTTCGCCACGATGGAACTCGGCGGCTTCGGGCCGTACATGATCGCCCTCTACCTGCCCCTGCTGCCGTGGGACCGCTGGCTGAAGGCGCGGGACGAGGCCGCCGTGGGACAGGGACCGTCCGCGGCCGGGGCCGCCAGCGGCGGGCAGGAGCCGGAGAGCAGCCGGATTCGGCCGGTGGACGTGCGGTGAGCGAACCGGAGAGGACCGCATGTGGACGTTGACCGCGCGCTGGCTCTTCCCGGTGGACGCGCCGCCCCTCGCACGCGGCACCCTCACCATCGACGGTGAGCGGATCGTCGCGGTCGAGGCGCACGGCAGTCGCACCGCCGACGTGGACCTCGGCGACGCGGCCGTCCTGCCGGGCCTCGTCAACGCGCACACCCACCTCGACCTCGGCGGCCTGCGCGGCCTGGCGCCGCCGTCGCCGGACTTCACCGCCTGGTTACGGGCCGTCATCGCCCACCGCCGCGGCTTGACGCCTGGCGACATGGAGCGCGCCGTCCGCGCCGGCCTGGCGGAGAGCGTCGCGCACGGCACGACCCTGCTCGGCGACATTTCCGGCATGGGCTTGAGCTGGCCGGTCCTCACCGAGTCGCCGATCCGCGCCGTCGTCTTCCACGAGTTCCTCGGTCTGACACGCGCCCGCGCCGGGCAGGCCCTCGCGGCCGCAGAAGACTGGTTGCGCACCCACCCAGCGACCGCGACGTGCCGGCCGGGCCTGAGTCCGCACGCCCCGTACAGCGCCCATGCCCTCCTCTTCCGCGGCTGCGCGGAGTTAGCGCGGGCGGCAGGCGTGCCCCTGGCGACGCACCTCGCCGAGGCGCGCGCCGAGTTGGAACTCCTGTCTGAACGGCGCGGGCCGTTCGTACCCTTCCTGAAGGAGTTGGGCGTCTGGGATGAAGATGGCCTCGTCGCGGACGCCGCCGAGGTGGTGCGCCTCTGCTCCGGCGCTCCGCACCTCTTGCTGGTCCACGGCAACTACCTCGCGCCGGAGGCCGTGCCCGCGGGGGCGACCGTCGTCTACTGTCCGCGCACGCACGCCGCCTTCGGCCACGCGCCGCACCCGCTCCCGGATCTGCTGGCGCGCGGCGTGCGCATGGCGCTGGGCACCGACAGCCTGGCGTCCAATCCCGACCTCGATTTACTGGCCGAGGTCCGCTTTTTGCACGATCGACATCCGGAGATCTCCGGGGCGGCCCTGCTGCGCATGGCGACCCTTGCGGGCGCCGAGGCCCTGGGCTGGCAGGACGAGGCCGGGAGCCTGGCCCCGGGGAAGTCGGCCGATCTGCTCGTCGTGCCGCTGACGGCGGGAGAGGGACCCGAACCGTACACGTCGGTGCTGGGCTCCTCGGTACCGGTCCGAGCGGTCCTCTGCCGGGGGCGCTGGGTGCATGGCCAGCCGTCCCCATGACGGCACGAGCGCGAAACGGCAAGCCGGCTTCGACCCCCACCCCCGAAACCGGGGGGAAAAGGAAAGCACGACGCGGCTTGAATTAACGTCGGCCGGACATATCAAACCCGGAGAGGAAAGATACCGCACCTATGTTTTGTGAGGCTCGGGAGAAGATGCCGCTCGGCTATCTCTGTCTGCTGTTGCACGCCCACCTGCCCTTCGTCCGGCACCCGGAGTACGACGACTTCCTCGAGGAGGACTGGCTCTACGAGGCCATTACCGAGACCTACATCCCCCTCCTCGACGTCTTCGACGGCCTGGAGCGCGACGGCTGCGACTGGCGCCTGACCATGTCCGTCACGCCGACGCTGGCGGCCATGCTCAGCGACCCGCTCCTGCAGTACCGCTACGTCCGCCACCTCGATAACCTCATCGGCCTCGCCTGCCGGGAGATCGAGCGCACGCGCTGGCAGCCGGAGTTCAACCACCTCGCCCGCATGTACCACGAGCGCTTCGTCCGCGCCCGCGAGGTGTTCGTCAACCAGTACGGCAACAACCTCCTGCGCGGCTTCCGTCGTTTCTTCGAGGCGGGCAAGCTCGAGCTGATCACCTGCGGCGCCACGCACGGCTTCCTGCCGCTGATGGACCTCAACCGCAACGCCATGCACGCTCAGGTCGAGCTGGGCGCCCGCGAGTTCGAGCGGCACTTCGGTAGGCGGCCGCAGGGCATCTGGCTGCCGGAGTGCGGCTACACGCCGGGCCTCGAGAAACTGCTCAACGACTCCGGCATCCGCTACTTCTTCACCGACACGCACGGCGTGCTGCACGCCGAGCCGCGGCCGCGTTACGGCGTCTACGCCCCAATCGTCTGCCCCGACACCAACGTCGCCGCCCTGGCCCGCGACACCGAGTCGTCCAAGCAGGTCTGGAGCGCCGTCGAGGGCTATCCCGGCGACTACAACTACCGCGAGTTCTACCGCGACGTCGGCTTCGACCTCGACTACGAGTACCTCAAGCCGCACCTGCACCAGAGCGGTATCCGCAGCCACCTGGGCATCAAGTATTTCAAGATCACCGGCCGCACCGACAACAAGCAGGTCTACGACCCGCGTGCCGCCCAGGAGAAGGCGGCCGAGCACGCCGGCAACTTCATGTTCAACCGCGAGAAGCAGGTCGAGTGGCTCGCCGGCGCCATGGACCGGCCGCCGCTCATCGTGGCCCCCTACGACGCCGAGCTGTTCGGCCACTGGTGGTTCGAGGGGCCGGACTGGATCAACTACCTGCTGCGCAAGCTGCACTGGGACCAGCAGACCGTCAAGACGATCACCGTGCCGGAGTACCTCGACCGCTACCCCAAGCTCCAGGTGGCGCGGCCGTCGTTCTCGAGCTGGGGCTACAAGGGCTACTGCGAGGTGTGGCTGGAGGGGTCGAACGACTGGCTCTACCGCCACCTGCACGAGGATGCCGAGCGCATGGTCGAGCTGGCCCGCCAGTACCGGGAGAGCGACGGCGTGCGCCGGCGGGCGCTCAACCAGGCGGCGCGCGAGCTGTTGCTGGCGCAGTCGAGCGACTGGGCGTTCATCATGAAGACGGGGACGATGGTGGAGTACGCCCGCGAGCGGACGCGCGTCCACGTGCTGAACTTCAACCACCTCTACGAGCAGATCAAGGGCGGGCAGATCGACGAGCCGTGGCTCAGTGAGATCGAGCGCCGGCACAACCTCTTCCCGGACATCGACTATCGGGTTTACGTGTGAGGCGGCCGCGACGGCCGTTGGCGCCATGACTCGGCCTTTGCTACTCCCTTTGTCCCTCAAAACGCGCAACTTGAAAACGCCCCAGCGAGGAATCTCACCGCTGGCGCGTGGCTTGTGTCAAAGCAGCCCGCGGCCAGTATAATCTCCCGGATAACTTGCCGCGCCCCACCACCCCCGCGTTCCCGCCGGCCGGCCCTGCCCCCGGTGTCCCGCAGGAACCCGGCCGAAGAGCGGTCGGGCCGCGGGGGGCACAACCTTACCCGTTGCTGGAGAGGGCCTCATGAAAACCGTGTTCGCACCTGCCGTGTCGGGCCGAGAACCGGCGCCGTCCCCTTTACAACAACGCGCCGCCGGCGGCGGCCGGCTGGCGGCACTGCTCGCCGCCGCCTGGTGCGCCCCGGCGGCGCCGGCCCAGGAGCCACCGCTCACGCCGCTGGCCGCCCTGCAGCGGCTCAAGGAGGGCAACAACCGCTTCGTCACCGACAAGCTCGCGAAGAAGGACACCAGCGCGAAGCGGCGGATCGAGCTGGCGAAGGGCCAGCAGCCGCTCGCGGTCGTCTTGACCTGTGCCGACTCACGGGTGGCGCCGGAACTGATCTTCAACAAGGGCCTAGGCGACCTGTTCGTGCTCCGCGTCGCCGGCAATGTCGCTCACGAGGCGCACGGCATCCTGGGCTCGGCGGAGTATGCGGCCGTCGAGCTCAAGGTGGGGGTCGTGGTGGTGATGGGCCACCAGAACTGTGGGGCGGTCAAGGCCGCCCTGCAAGGCAAGGCCCTGCGCGGCAACCTCGGCCTGCTGATCAAGTCGATCCACGTCGGCAAGGACCTCCCGAAGGACAAGACCGCCGCCCTGGCCGCCGCCACGCGGGCCAACGCCATCTACCAGGCGGAGGCGTTGCTGCGGGAGAGTGAGGTCCTGCGAGAGTTCGTGGCAAGCGGCCGGCTCCTGGTCGTGCCCGCCGTGTATTCCCTGGAAACGGGCGTCGTGAGCTGGATGGAGGCGATCCCGGCCCGGGGCATGCCGAAGAAATCGAACTGAGCGCTCCGCGATGTGAGGAGTGGCGGCGGGGGTTCCCGGCTTCTCTGCGGCGGCGAGGAGGTTTGACCCATGCCCAAGACGGTGCTAGAACGACACTACCGAGACCGGCTGCTGTCCGTGCAACAGATCGCGGTGCATGAGGGGGGACACGCCGCGCTGGCAGGGTGGGGTTTCGAGGATTTGGTGACCCTGTGCCTTGAGCTTTCCACGTCGGGACAGCAACTCCTGGAGAGGGAATACAAGCTGATCTTCAAAGTGCCGGACCTCACGGTCGCCTGGCTCCAGGAGAGGCGGCAGGCCATCGAAGAGTTAACCGCGAAATATCTCGAACTCGTGGCATCCCTCAAGGGCTCGGCCGGCCCCGTTGCCGATTCCTCACGCGGGAAAGACCGGAGTTGCCGGCTGGATCAAGAAGTCCAGCGCTTCGTGGATGCCAAACAGAGAGTGTTGGAGCGCTGGCCGGTCGGCAGCCCGCAGGAGGTCGCCAAAGCC
>JBBRPS010000557.1:0-6950 GCA_038227745.1 Gemmatales bacterium
CCGCCTGGCGCGCGGAGAAAGCCCGCCTCGACGCTCTCGACGCCGACGTGGCGGCGTTGATCGACTTGACCGACCTGGCCGCGGCCGCCGCGCTGCTGGCCGCCGGGTTTCATCAGCACAAGCGACAGTGGAGGCGAAAGCGACATGGGAACGGCAATCATCCCTACCGATCCGAAGGAGTTGCGGAAGATCGTCCAGCGCGCCCGCCAGGGGGATGAGGCAACTCTGCCCGTGTTGCGGGAGCTGCTGAAGAACCCCGCCACCGTGGACATGCTCGGCGGGAATTTAGCCCGCCAGGCGGAACACTCCCTGATAAACGCCCTGGTCGGGGAAGACCTGGCGTGGAAGTACGCCCTGGTCCGCAAGCTGGAGCTGCTGCGCGCCGAGCTGGGCGGCCCGAACCCGACTCCGGTCGAGCGCCTGCTGGTGGAGCGCGTTGTTGCCTGTTGGCTTCAGGTGCAAGACGCCGACGTGCGCTATACACAAGCGAAGAACCCGGCGCTGGAGTGGGGCGACTATTACCAGCGCAGGATGGACCGCGCCCACAAGCGCTACCTGTCCGCCCTCAAGGCGCTGGCGCTGGTCCGCAAACTGGCCGTCCCCGTCCTGCAAAGGGCGAGCCGGCCGGCGGCCGACAACGGGGGCGAAGGGACTGCCGGAGAACGGAACGGCTATCACGCGGGGAGGGTACCGGCAGGACACCTGAATTGAGCCCGGGCGCGGAGTCCGTGGATAGATGAGACGGCATCAGCTCAGGCACTTCCCAGAGTTGGCGGCCCTGAACGCCTCCGCGTACCGGGGGTTGTGGAAGACGAACGTGTGAACGCTGCCTCGCCACCCCGCGTATTCGACGGCGTCACGGGCGCAGGCGCACCCCGCCCCGGCCAGCCGCTCCGATTCCTGGGTTAAGGCGGCAACCCGCGACTCAGCAGCCGCGGCGGCCCTCCGCTCCCTGGCTGTCCGGAGGCGCTCGGCGGCGCCCGCACATAGGGCGAAGACGGCATAGATACCAAGCCCGGCGAGTGTCGCCAGGACGGCCCCCGCGGCCCCGACCGCCGACGCCTCATCACTCCCTTTCGGGACGGTCTTCAAGGCCGCGCCGGTCCCCGCCAGGATCAGCAAGACGGCAATCCCGATGGCCCACCCCCGCAAGCTCTTCGCGCCACCCGACAGGCCGGAAACCCGCGATGCCTCGCTGTGTCGCCGGTCACTTTCCGAACGCCATCGGTGGATTTCTCCGTACAGCGTCGAAGCCCGCTCCGCGTGATCGGTGCAGGCGTGACAATAGGGCACGGCCCAGCTGCGCTCATCTGTCCTGACGACGCGCACGCCGGAATCTCTCCCCGCGACGGCCGGGCGGGACGTGGTTGCAGCCCCAAGGCAGCACGCACAGCCTCTCGGCCAGTGGAGTATCCGTGCGGAAACGCGGACAATCTCGGGACCCGTGGCGGGCGTCACGCGCGCTTGAGCGGCTGGAGGGGGCGAGAGGAGAACGACCGCAGAAGGCGGAATGGGAATCAGATCGTTCGGGAGGCCAAAGACCTGCCCGCAATGGGGGCAGGCAACTTGGCGGCCCCCAAGGCTATCCGGGATCTGGACGTGCCGCCTGCAACGTGGGCACGCAAGAATCATGATGTGAGACTCCCGCGCCGGGCTGTGCCTGCCCCCGCGCCGGCCGGGAGTCGGCACCGACACGGGGACAGGCCGGCGGCTGTACGGGCCGCCGTCCCGACCGGAACAGTCTCCCGCGCGCCGCCGGGCGGGGCAAGCGAAAAAGGCCGGGGCCGGAGTTCGCCATTGGACCTGATGGCGAGTACAGACGCAAGAGCTGCTGCCGGCAGAGGGGCGGGCGCCGGGCCACCTCGCTTAACCCGGCGCCCCGGGCGCCCCTCCGGACCTCTCCTCCAGAATTCGACTGTACCGGACGGGAGACGGCCGGGCAACTCGCCGGGCGGCCCGCCGGCACGCGCGAGATGGCCGGGGCGATCATCGGCCGTCGGGGCTGAACGGGACGCGGCAGGCGCGGGCTGTGCGGCGGGGAGGGGCGGGCGCAGCAGAAAGCCCCCGGCAACCGCGGGGGCGGCCGGGGGCTTCGGGGCGCTCAGCGTTCAGGCGCCGGTGGGCTCGTAGCGCCAGCAGGGGCAGTAGCTCTCGCCCTCGCACAACCACAGCGGCCCGCCGCACTCGGGGCAGCGCGCGGCGGTCTCCCCGCGGCAGTCGGGGCAGCGGTCGTTCGCTCCGCAGCCGCAGTCGGTGACCTCGATGATGGGCACTTCGGGCACGGCATCAGGGTAGTACAAGCGGGCGGCGTCGCGGTACAGGTTGAGGCTCATCGGTTTTGCTCCTTCAGGTTTGGGTAGACGGGGAAGGCCCTGGCCCACACGGTCAGGGCGCCGAAGGCCGGGCTGGCGTCGGCGGCCGGCAGGGCGATGGTTTCCACGACGCACGGGCGGCCGTTGACCCGCTCCAGGCGGCGGCCGCAGTCGATTCTGAGCATGGGGGAGCCCTCCGAGGGGCGGGGGACCCTCGGCAATTTCTTGCCGAAGTCCCCCCCACGTGGTTCAGGAGGGCAGCTTGCCCTGCGCCTTTAGCACCTTGATAGCTCCGATATGTTTGCAAGACGTCCCCCAGCGGAGGTGGCCGGGGCAATCGCAGGACGGCGCGTCGGCGTTCAGGTTGACGTGGTACGGCTGCTCGCCGCCGGCCGTCTTCGTGAAGGCGAACGCCTCGCCCCAGTCGCTCGGAATGCGGTCAAGGAAATACGTCACCGCCAGCTTGCCGGCCGTGATGCGCACCACGGCGTTCTTGCCCGTGTCCATCAGCGGCACCAGCAGCGCCACGGAGCGAGGCTGGGGCTTGCGGCTGGCCTTGACGCGGGCCGGGGGAAAAGAGAGAGTAGTCATCGCAATTCCCTTTCGCGAGGGGTTGCCAGGGCCACGGGTGTTACAAGCACCGCGTGGCCCACTTCGTTTCTGCCACTACAAACATCTTACACGCCTTGTCACGACAAGTCAAGTGCAGACGCGAAATTTATTTTATAGTCACGTCATGCGGTTGACTTCCGTACACGCCATGCCTAGAATGGCGTTGTCACGACACACAGAGAGGGGGTATCATGCCGGGCACTATGGCACCAAGCCGACCGAAGCGAACAGACAAAAGGAAGCAAGAGCCAACGCCACCGGCGCCTCACCCGGAGGCGCCGGCGGAACGCACGTCGCAGAACCGCTCCGGGAAGTCGTTGCAGCTGTACATCCCGCCCGACCTGGCGGACGCCTTTGACGCCTACATCGAGGCGTCCCGGCCGAAGACGACGAAGACGGGAATCATCGTGATGCTGCTGGAAGACTTCCTGCGCAAGGCAGGCACCCTGCCGGCGGAAGGCGGTGCGAAGTGAAGAACCTGACGACACCGAACGGCGTCCTGGCGGAGCTGGCCGGGCGCATCAACGCCGAACACCAGCAGGCAGAGACGGCCCTGCGCTCCGGCCTGGAACACGCCAGGCGAGCGGGGGAGCTGCTCATCGAGGCGAAGGGTCAGTGTCCGCACGGCCGGTGGCTGCCGTGGCTGGAAGCGAACGTGACCTTCTCCCCGCGGACGGCGCAGGCTTACATGCGCGTGGCGGACCGCTGGGAAGAGCTGCAAGCAAAAGCGCAAGGGCTTGCGCATTTGACCTTCGAGGATGGTCTGAAGCTGCTGGCCGCGCCCCAGGAGGCGGACCCGGTCGAGGCGCCGACGACGCCCGGGGGCATGAGTAGCCTGCCCGTCGCGCAGCTCCCCCTGGAACGGCGCCGGGATCTGGCAAGCCAGTGGTGGGACATCCTCGCGACGTACACCGTGTTCTTCGACGCGCGAGGCTGGGAGCCGGCGCGGACGGCGGAGCTGTTCGGCGTTCCCCCGCGGGAAGTCGAGTTGATCCTGACCCCCGAACCGCCCGTCCGCTTCGACACGCATCTGAACGGGGCGGGTCTGGTGAAGGCACCGCAGGAACAGCGCCAGCTGCAGCGCTACTACGCCGACGACATCGCCCGGCTACATCACCGGTGGCTGTCGTCGGCCTACCGAAGCGCGGCCTACCACGCTGCCGGCAGGGAAGCCTGTCCGGAACTGGAGCCGGGCTTGAAAGCGCTGTCGCGCCAGCATGACCGGCAGTGGGATCGGCTGCGCGACCGGACGCTGTTCAACTCCCCGTGGGCGGATACCTGGCTCGTGCAACCGCTGTGGTGCTGTTCGCTGACGGATGCCCGGGCCGCGGTCGGCATCGAGCCGGTTCAGGACGACGGGGCACTCCTGACCATGCTGGGCAGGTTTCGCGCCATCGGGCAAGCGGAGCAAGGTTGGAACTGACCCCGACCAGGCCGCGGGCGCTGGCGGATGCCACATTGGGCGGGTGGCGCACGTCGGCCCGCGGTCTTCTTCCACCGAGGCCCCTTGACCATGCTCTCCGCGACGCTGGCTTGCCTGTCCGCCTGCGGCCGCATGGCGCGTTGCCGGGGCATGTGCGAGGGCTGCTACAAGCGTCTCCGCCTGGCCGTGGCCACGGGTGAGACGACGTGGGCACAACTCGAAGCGGAGGGCCGGGCACGGGCAGCGCAGCCGGCCGGATCGGCCTGGCAGAGATGGCGGTTGAGGGCGCGGGGGCGTGATCTTGCCTCGCGCCTACCCCCATGCGACAATTCGGCATCGGGACGGGCGGCCTCATGAACCGCCTGGCTCGCTCCCGCGTGCGAGTTCTCCTCTGACTCGGCGCGGGAGCGGGCGCATCCTGATTCAGAGGACAGCAGCAATGAAGGCGAAAGCGTACCGCTACACCTGTGCGGGGTGTGGGGAGAAGCAGACGTTCAAGCCGGGCGATCCCAAATCGCAGCCCTTGCTTGAAAGCCACCGGGCCGACGACGAGGAAACAACGCTATGGCCCATCTGCCCGAAATGCGGCACGCGCAACAGCATCAGCCCGCAGAAGGACGCGCCGTGAGTGACGAGGAAGAAGTCATCGAGTGCAACAGCCGGCTGGCCACGCCGGAAGAGTGCTACTACCTTCAGTGGCTGTCGCAGGCCCCGGAGCGGCATCTGCGCCTGCTGACGGATCTGCTGGGCAGAACCATCGCCCTGGCCACGGCGCTGGCGGGCGGGGCCGCCGTCTTTGTGGACGACCGGATCACGCATCCCGCGGTGCGCCTCGCGGCCATCGCTTTCTTCCTGGTCGCGCTGGCGGCGGCCGCCGCTGCCATCTATCCGCGGGAAGAGCAGGTGGCCTTCCGCCCCAGCGCCGTCAAGGCTTTCATGGAAGCGGCGACGAGCCGGAAGCGGGGCGGTCTTGCGGTTGCTGCCGCCTGCCTCTTCATGGGCGTGCTGGTGCTGTCCCTGTCGCTGCTCATTCGCCTGTTGCAGTCCTGACCTGCCCTTGCCTGTCGCGGGGCGAGCGGTCCCCGACTCGATAGACTGACGCCCCTGGATCCTTGGCCGCGTGCTGCTGGTCCCCGTCGTGAGAAGCGGGGCCGGCGGCCGCGGTCTTTTCATTCCCCCCCATGCCGGATAGGGCATTTACTAGGCATCTGATTTCAAAGGACATGACGTTGGCGCTGGCGCAGCCGTGGTGCTCGATCGGCTCGGACGGCTTGGCGTACGCCACCGAGGGGCCGCTGCGGCGCGGCCACCCGCACCCGCGCAGCTTCGGCACCTTCCCGCGCGTCCTGGGCGTCTACGTCCGTCAGACGGGGCTGCTGCGCCTCGAGGACGCGGTCCGCAAGATGACGTCACAGAACGCGATCAAGCTGGGGCTGCACGACCGCGGCCTGCTGCGGCCGGGGAACTACGCCGACGTGACGGTGTTCGACCCGCGGCGCGTGATCGACCGGGCGACCTACACCGACCCGTTCCAGTACAGCGAGGGAATCGAGTACGTCGTGGTGAACGGGCGGCTGGTGCTGGACCGCGGCAAGCACACCGGGGCACAGCCGGGGCGGGCGTTGCGGCGCGGCGGCTAGTTCGTGGCCGACTCGCTCCGCGAGTCGGGGGGCCGGCTGGAAATCGGGGACGTGGATTTCGCCGCGCTGGTTCCCGATCCAGCGGCCGGACACGGCGAGCCAGATGAGGATGCCGACGATCAGGTACCCCACCAGGCCCAGGAGGATCGACAGGGCGATCCGCAGCCCCTTGGGCAGGCTCTCGATCTGGGCGATGGCGAGGCAGCCGGCCCCCAGGCCGAAACCGATCGCGCACGGCAGCATCCCGCCGAGCGTGAGGATGGGGATGCCGAGCGGCAGGACCGCCGGCACGAACAGATACCACTCCAGGCCGTAGCTGGCCTTGTAGAGCACGCGACGGCGGCCCGACAGGAAGGCCACGAGGTCGCGGGCCAGGCGGGCCTGGTACGAGCCGAACTTGACGATCTGGAACACCACCTCCCGCCCGTCGATGTCGAGGGCGATCTTGTTGCCGTCGAGGTACTGCGCCGGCGTGCCGACGGGCAGGACGAGGTTGAGTTTCTTCCCCTGGCCGAGGCGGAGTCCCTCGGCGGTCACCTTCGCCTTGAAGACGCCCTTGATCGCCTTCTCCGGATCCTTCTTGACCATCGCGTTGAACTCGACGGCCGGGAAGTCGGCGACCAACCCCTCATCCTCGTCCTCATCGTCGGCGGGGCGGGGGCGCTTCGGCCGGCCGGGCACGGGGAGGGGCGGCGGCGCCTTCGGCGCTGGCAAGGGCTCGCGCGAGACGGCGCCGGGGGCGGGGCGCGGCGCCGCCGGCCGCGGCACCGGGGCGGGCGCCTGGATGTGCTGCGCCGGAGAGTCGTCCGGTTCGACGAGCGGCGCGTCCTGGGCCACGAACACGCCGCTGCACTTGGGGCAGCGGATCGACTTGCCGGCCAGCTGCTCCTTGACGCGGAGCTTGACGTTGCAGTGCGTACACCAGACTTCGAGGAACATGTTTCTCTCTCCCGCTGTTTAGCC
>JBBRPS010000558.1:0-6935 GCA_038227745.1 Gemmatales bacterium
GACTCGCTCCGCGAGTCGGTCGGGAGCCTGCCCCCCCGACTCGCGGAGCGAGTCGGCCACGAACCCCCGGCTCGCCTCCTCGCGTCACTTCAAGCGCCAGACCGCGTCCCCGGCGGGCACGGTGCGGGGCGGCCCCACGGCGGCGCCCTTCGCGGGCTTTTTCGGCGCCTTGCCGGCGCCCGCGGCGGGGGGCAGCTCGACGCAGATCAATTCGCCGGCGTCGCGGACGTAGAGCTTGCCGCCGGCGAGCGCGGGGTGCGCCCACGTCTGGCCGCAGATTTTCGCCCGCGCCAGCTCTTTATACTCCTTCGGATCCGGCTGGAGCAGGACCAGGCCGCCGCGCTCCTCCAGCATCAGCAGCCTGTCGTCCCCCGTGCGCAGCAGCGAGGCGTGGTAGGTGCCGACGCCGGGCTTCTTCCACAATTCCTTGCCACTGGACGCCTCGACGCAGCGCAGGATGGCCTGCTTGGCGAGCAGCGAGCCGTTCACCATGTAGACGTGCTCCTTGCCGACCGCGATCGGGGTCGAGAAGTAGCAAGTCAGCTCGGGCGCCTTCCAGACCTCCGCCGCCTGCGGCTTGCCGTCCTCGGTCTTCAGCCGCAGCCCGACGCTGCCGATGGTGATCGAGCTGCCGATGAGCAGGTCGCCGACGCGGACCGGCGTCGTCGAGCTTTCGCTCAACTTGTCCTTGAACGGGAACTGCCAGAAGACCGTGCCGTCGGCGGGGTGGAGCGCGACGATGCCCTGCTGCGTCAGGAACACTGCCTGCCGCGTCTGGCCCTTGCCGAAGGCGATGGGCGACGAGTAGCTGGGGCCGTCGTCCCGCTTCTTCCAGACGATCTGGCCGCTCTCGGCGTGGAACGCCACCACCGACGTGCCCTTGCCGCCGACATTGAGCAGCACCAGGTTGCCGTCCACGAGCGGCGAGCAGGAGGCGCCGAAGAAGAGTTTCGGGGCCTTGAGCTCCTTCTGCGTCGCGACCTGCCAGAGCTGCTTGCCGTCCTTCGCGTCGAAGCAGGTCAGCACGCCGGTGATGCCGAACGTGTAGACGCGGCCTTTCACCACGGCGGGCGTGGCGCGCGGGCCGCTGCCGAACAGTCCCTTGTACGGGTCGCGCGCGTAGGGGGTGGACCAGAGCGGTTTGCCGTCCGCGGCGTCGAACGCCTGCAACACCTCGGCCTCCTTGTCCTTCGCCTTGAAGTGGAGATAGACGGTGCCGCCGGCGACGACGGGCGAGCTGTGGCCCTCGCCGACGGGCTGGCGCCACAGCACCTTGAGCGGCCCCTGCCACGGGGCGACCTTCTCCGGCGAGGAGCCGTCGCGTTTCGGCCCGAGCCACTGCGGCCAGTCCGCGGCGGGCGCGGTCGCGGACAGGGCGACGAGGGTGGCGAGGGTACAGCACCAGCGCATGCGATCCTCCTTCGAGCGGGAGTGTCGGTCACGTTCGCTGCTGTTGTATTACTCCGGCGGGCAAGGTCGTCCCACCCAAGCCCGACGCGCGAGCGAGGGTCCCTCGCTTGCGCGTCGGGCTTGGGTGCATCTTCTTCGCCGGGCGGTTGGCTTTCAGTCCCGCGGCGGCACGACCGGCAGCGGGATGACGCCGGGCCGGTCCGGGGCGGTGTCGAGGAAGTGGTGCAGCGGGGCATAAAGCCACTCGGCGCCGTACACGTCGGCGAGGACCTTGAGACGGCGCAGGAAGGTTTCGGTGATCTGGTTGCCGGTCTCCTGGTAGGCGGGATCGCAGTAGTAGACGCGGCAGGCGAGGGGGCGCGGCTCGCGGGCGGTACAGAGGCTGTTCTTCTGGAAGGGGCAGAAGTCGGGCGAGACGGGGCGGTCGTACGGCGGGGCGGCGGCGAGGAGGACGTCGGCCTCGAGGCTGCTGAGGAAGAGGACGTGGCCGTACTCCTTGAAGCGGCAGCAGCGGCCGCTGGCGACGCAGACGGGGCCGGCAGCGGCGACGGCGGCGTCCACTTCGCGGTAGAGTTCACGGACACGCTGGCGGATCTCCTCGGTCATCAACATTCCCTCCGACCCTCCGGCGCACCTTCAGAAGGGCAGATGTTCGACGTGGTCGGCCATGTCGGGAGGAGCACTCGCCTTGGCGATCAGCTCCAGGTCATCGATGCACTTACCGATCGGAACCTGCGTCGCCCGAGCGTACGCCACGCCGGCGAAAGGCTCACCAGCGCTTTGGCGACGGGCGGCCTCGACCAGGAAGTCCGAGTCATAGGTAAAAAGCACATACCCCAGCGCCGTGGTCCGGTCGAGCAGGGCCGGGTCGGACAGCTGGTCGGAGTTATCCTCCTGGGCGGTCAGCACCACGACGCCGCGCGCCCGTAACCCGGCGGTGATCGCACTTTGTACGTGCGCGTCCATGAAGAGCGGGACGGTCATGGGATCTTTCCCATGGCGCGCAGCTTTTGCCGGATCGGCGAGTCGAGACTGGCAGCCCGGAGGCGCGTGGCCTCCTCGTCCTGTCGGGCGATCTCCGCATCGTACTCCGCCTGGTGATCGTAGTAATAGCTGAACGCCGCGTGGATCTGAGCCAGCGAGAGGCCCGGGTAAGCGGCGTGGATCTCGTCCGGGTTCATACCCCAGCCGACCTTGTCCAGAACGACCTCGATCACCTTGACGTTCGTGTCGTCGATCCAGCCGCGGCCGCGTTCGTCGAGCAGGATGTGAGTTGTCCCGGACGGTCGTAAGTTCATATTCCTACTCTCCTCTCAAGGCCCGGGAAACCCCGCAGCTGCCGGGGCGGCCTGTTACAGGGGCAGGTAGACGACACAGTTCAGTATATCGGACGGTCACCCCGCGGAGGCGCAAGCCTTGCGTGATCGCTGCGGGGATCTGCACGTCCATGTAGAGGGAGAGTGTCAAGGCAGCTTGCCCATCTCACGGAGCTTTCGGCGGATCGGACAATCCTTCAGGCTCTCGGCATGGAGTCGCTGGTATTCGCGGAATTGCCATTCGATCTCGGCGTCGTACTCGGCCTGGTGATCGTAGTAATAGCTGAGCGCCGCGTGGATCTGTGCCAGAGAGAGGTGCGGGAACTGGGTGTGCATCTCTTCCGGACTCATGCCGTAGCCGACCTTGTCCAGAACGACCTCGATCACCTTGACGTTCGTGTCGTCGATCCAGCCGCGGCCGCGTTCGTCGAGCAGGATGTGAGTTGTCCCGGACGGTCGCAAGTTCATATTCCTACTCTCCTCTCAAGGCCCGGGAAACCCCGCAGCTGCCGGGGCGCCCTGTGGGCAGGGACAGCTCACACTTCGGTAGCGACTTCCAGCACTGCGTACCACTGCGCCCGGCGCGTGCGGAGCTTGTCGCCGTAGTCCTGGACCTGCCGGCAGAGTGCGTCGGGGAGGTCGTCCCGCGCGAGCAACTCCTGGCAGAGAGCAATGGTCTGGTAGAAGTTGCCGGCCTGCGCCCAGGCACTGGCGGCGCTGAAGCGGTGGAGCCAGGACTTCTCAAGCAACCCGAGGGCCGCGCACCGATCGCTCAGGGCCTCTTCGATCTCGGCGGCCGCGGCGAACCGTGTGGCGGCCGCCTCGTCCTGCCGCTGGGCGCGGAGCAGTTGCGCTTCGAGCAGTAAGTTGGACTTGCGAATTTCCTCCGCCCGAAAGACTTCATCAAGCCCCTGGAGGCTAATGCCGTCCGCATGTGGCTCACTCATTGCCGGGGAGGCTGGTGCCGGCCCTGCCTCCTGGCCTCCGCCCGTGTTACTCGTCACAATGGTATCATCCTCAACCGTTGAGCGATTTCGTCCGCGGAGATGAGATCCCCGTGGCCCGCCCCCGGGCAAGACTCGCACGTCTGCCGCCAGGCCTCCGGGCTGCGCACGTTGCTCTCCCAGAACGGCCACGTCCGGCACTGCCGCGGCCGCACCGGGTAGACCGTACAGCCCTTTTCGCGGTCGTAGAAGACGCAATCGCCGTTGGCCTTCTCGCGCAGGCTGCGGCGGCGCCCCACCGGCCGCGTGTACAGCCCCTCGACCTCCTCGCGCCGCTCGCCGAGGTACTCGGCGAGGGCCGCGATCTCCTCGTCGTTTACCCAGACGTAGCCCGGGGCGCCGGTGCAGCAGTGGCCGCACTGCGTGCAGCGGAAGCGCAGGCCTTCTTGATACCACGGTTCGCTCATCGCCCCTCCTCGTCGCACCCGCTCGCCGTCCCCTTCATGCTCTTGCATCTTACCCGAGGCGACGTGACAGGGGAATCGCCTTCAGCCGTCCTGGGAGGCGCGCCCGCGGCGTCCTATCATGCCCCGACACGACCCCGCACCCGGCGGACCTCCGACATGGCCGTCTCCGTCATCATTCCGACGCTCAACGAAGCGAGCTGTCTCGCCGAGACGGTGCGCTCCGTGCGCGCTGACCGGCCGCACGAGGTCATCGTCGCCGACGGCGGCAGCACCGACGCGACGCGCGCCGTCGCCGTGGACGCCGACCTGTTCCTCGAAGCGCCGCGCGGCCGGGCCAACCAGATGAACGCCGGCGCCGCCCGCGCCACCGGCGACGTCCTGCTCTTCCTGCACGCCGACTGCACCCTGGAGGCCGGCGCCCTCGCCGACGTGGAACGCCTGCTGCGGCGGCGCGACGCGATCGCCGGCTGCTTCACCATGACCGTGAGCGCGCCGGGACTGCTGTACCGCTCCCTCGACGCCTGCGCCACGGCGCGCGTCCGCCTGACCGGGCTGGTTTACGGCGACCAGGGCCTGTTCCTGCGCCGCGCCGACTTCGAGCGCCTCGGCGGCTTCCCGCCGCTGCGCCTGATGGAAGACGTGTTCTTCAGCCGGACGCTGCGCCGCCGCGGCCGCGTCGTGGTCTCGCTGCGGCGGATTTACGTCTCGCCGCGCCGCTGGCAGCGGTCGGGCCTGGTGCGCCAGACGCTGCGCAACTGGACGCTGACCGCCCTGGCGGCGGGCGGCATCCACCCCGACCGGCTGGCCGCGTTCTACCCGGTCGTGCGCTGAGGCCCTTCTCGATCGTGGGCGACTCGCTCCGCGAGTCGCTCCCAGGGGGAATCGAGCCGCGGAGGCGCGCACTCCCGGAGCGACTCGCGGAGCGAGTCGCCCACGAACCTGTCCGTCAGCCGTCGGCGAGCGCCAGCCGCTGGCGGATCGGCGGGTGGTCGTAGAACAGCCACGCCACCAACGGGTGCGGGTCGGGGTCCGACTTGTTCAGCCGCGCCAGCTTCGTGAACGCCGAGCGGTAGGCGAGCGGGTCGCGCGTCCGCTCCAGGGCGTAGCGGTCGCACTGCCGCTCGAAGAAACGGCTCAGCGCGTTCTGCGCCGGGCTGAGCAGCAACCCGAACAGCGTCAGCACCAGCAGCACCAGCGCCAGCGCCGCCGGGTCGTTGAACGAGGCGTAGCCCAGCCCCTGCGCCGCGGCCCGCAGCACCAGGTCCACCAGCCAGAAGCCCGCCAGCGACAGGAGCACGCTGACGGCGACCATCTTCGGCAGGTGGCGGTGGACGTGGTGGCCGACCTCGTGCGCGAACACCACCTCGATCTCCTCCGGCGTGAACTGCTCCAGCAGCGTGTCGCTCAGCAGCACGCGGCGCGTGCTGCCCAGCCCGGCCAGGGCCGCGTTCGCCTTGCGCGTCTCCTCGCTCAGGTGCAGGCGGTAAACGCCCTCGACCGTCAGGCCGGTGCCCGTGCTGAGGCGCTCCAGCCGCTGCTGCATGGCCGGATCGTCCAGGCGCGTCACCTTGTAGAACAGCGGCAGGATGACGACAGGCAACAGCCGGCCCAGCAAGAGCGTGACCGCGAGCCAGCCGAGCGCCGCCCACAGCCACCACGGGTGCGTCAGCCGCAGCAGGGCGTACAGCCCGAACAGCAGCGGCAGCCCGATCGCGCCGCCGACGAGGTAGCCCTTCACCTGCCGCCAGAGCCACTTGCCGGCCGTCTGGTTGCTCAGGCCGTATCGATGCTCGAGGACGTAGCCGGACCAGAACGACAACGGCAGGGTCAGCAGTTCGAGGCCGGCGCCGACCACCACCGCCACGGCGAGCAGCCGCAGCCAGGGGCCGTCGCCGAGCCAGCCGCGCAGCCAGGTGTCGAGGGGCGGCCCGACGGCGAAGGCCATGACGGCAAGGAACGCCAGGCCGAGGAGGGTGTTGACGAGGACGGCGGTCAGCTTCTGGCGCTGGTAGCGCTTGACCTCTGGCGAGGTCGGCTCCAGGTCGGGGGCGGGCGGGACGGTAACGAGAGGTTCCATGAACGCGCCGGGGGTTTGAGGGTCGGGGGTCGGCTCGGGCTGCCGTTCATTATAGCGTGACCCGAATGGCCTCCGTTTTCGCAGCCCCACAGCGGGATGCACCTGGGGGAATTCACCCGGCAAGGAAGGGGGTCACGTAGGACGGCTCTCCCGAGCCGTCCTACGTGGCGGGGTCGGTGGCAGGCGCGACCAGCGTGCCAAAACGAGGCGGCCCTGGCACGAACTTCCCATCCGCGCCAGTCAGCGCTGGTAGCTTGCCACTCATGCTGGGACACTTACTCGCTGGACGTCGACGAACTCCAGTCCACCAGCCTCCTCGGCCTTGACTTCCAGGCACAACGCGATCGCCTCCCGCACCCGGTCCATCAGCTCATCGAGCGAACGGGACTGGGTATGGCAACCGGGGAGCGTCGGGACGGAGGCGACATAGCATCCTTCCTCGTCGCGTTCGATGATCACACTGAATTCTCGGCTCATAGGGCCTCCCTCAGACCTGCCAACGCTGCTGTTCCCCACCGAGATAGCGTATTGGGAAGAAAAGGTCAGGAACCTTTGTCGCTATCAATTCGCGACAAAGGTTCCTGAGACGAATGTCGCTGTTACGCGCAAGCCCTATTCCGGCAGCCGCTTGCGGCCGCCCTAAATATTAGAATATAAATAATATTCCTATCGTAATTAAGGGAACAGCCGCCGTGGTCGTGGGAGGGGCCGCCGTGGTCGC
>JBBRPS010000559.1:0-6933 GCA_038227745.1 Gemmatales bacterium
CGCACTGGTGAGCGCTCGCCGCCCCCGCGCGGCGGGATCTGGCTCAACCGCGGCTAAACAACTCCACGATGATCCCCGACCTGCAGGACACCATCGTCGCGCTCGCCTCGGCGCCCGGCCCCGGCGTCCGCGCCATCGTGCGCCTCAGCGGCCCCGCCTCCCTCCGCGTCGCCGGCGCCGTCTTCCAGGGCGAAGCGCCGTTGCTCCCCGGCCGCCGGCGCTGCCACGAGGGCGAGGTGCGCCTGCCCGGCGTCGCGGCTCCCCTGCCCGCCTCGCTGTACGTCTGGCCGGGGCCGCGCAGCTACACCGGCCAGGACGTCGCGGAGCTGCACACCCTCTCCTGCCCGCCGCTGGTCGATCTCCTCGTCGCCGCCTGCCTTGATGCCGGCGCCCGCGCCGCCCAGCCCGGCGAGTTCACCCTGCGCGCCTTCCTCGCCGGCAAGCTCGACCTGACGCGCGCCGAGGCGGTCCTGGGCGTCATCGAGGCCGGCTCGCGCGACGAGCTGAAACAGGCCCTCGCCCAGCTCGCCGGCGGTGTGACCCGGCCGCTGCAGGAGCTGCGCGAAGACCTCCTCAACCTGCTCGCCGACGTCGAGGCCGCCCTGGACTTCGGCGACGAGGACATCCACTTCGTCGGCGAGACCGAGTTGCTGCAGCGGCTGGCGCGCGGGCTGGCCCTGGTCACGCTGCTGCGCCGGCAGCTCGACCAGCGCGGCATCGCCGACCGGCCGTTCCGCGTGGTGCTCGCCGGCCGGCCCAACGCCGGCAAGAGCAGCCTGTTCAACGCCCTGGCCGGCGCCGCCGCGGCGCTGGTCAGCCCCGACCCCGGCACCACGCGCGACTACCTGGTGCGGCGCCTGGAGCTGAACGGCGCTCCCATCGAACTGGTGGACACGGCAGGCTGGCAGGACGCGACCAACGGCGTCGAGGGCGAGGCGCAGCTCCTCGGCAGGGAGCAGGCGGAGAACGCCGACCTCGTCCTGCTGTGCCTGGAGGCGGGCCTGCCCCTGACCGCCGCCGAGCGGGCGCTGCGCGACCGCACGACCGCTCCCCCCGTCGTGGCCATCGCGACCAAGTGCGACCTGGCCGCCGCGCCGCCGGACCTGCCCGCTACCAGCGCGGTCACGCGCGATGGCCTGAGCGCCCTGCGCGACCTGCTGGCGGAACGGGCGCGGTCGCACCGCCGCCCGGCGCTGGCGCCGAGCCTGAGCCGCTGCCGCCACCACGTCGAGCGCTGCCTGTCTCACCTGCGACAGGCCCATTCATTTGTCATCAACGAGGATCCGCCGGAACTGCTCGCCCTGGAGCTGCGTTCTGCCCTGGACGAGCTAGGTGAGATGGTCGGCGCCGTGTACAGCGACGATTTGCTGGACCGCATCTTCAGTCGATTCTGCATCGGAAAGTGATCTGTCCGAGTGAAGGTGGCTGGCGTCGGCGGTCGATATTGGGTAATTGGTGGAGTACGGATGGGCGTCTTCGATCAGGCGGCACGGTTCGCCTCCCAGGCCGATCCCAAGGCGGTCGTGGGGCGCGTGTTGACCGCGACGCAGGCCTCCTTGCGGTTCAAGGAGTGGGCCGACACGCGGACGCTCTCCCAGCCCGGAGGCACGGACCGGATTGCCGATCTCGTCGCGGTCCTCGAAGATGCAGCCGCGGTCGAGAACCCGTGGCTGCTGTTGCTGGAGTTTCAGGCCCGGCACGACCCCGACAAGCTGGACGTGACCCTGGAAGAGATCGCCCGTCTTCGCTTGCACGGACGCCACGGGCAGGACCGGCGGAGGAAGTACCGGGTGCTGACGGGCTTCGTCTACCTCCAGGGGCGCTGTCCCAACTCCTCGCTGGACATGACGCTGCCGGAAGGGTTCGGGACGCGCCACGTTGCCCTGGTCTGGAACGTCGCGGAGGACAGCGCCGAGGCCGTGCTGGCTTCCGTCGCGGCCGGGCAAGCCTCCTGGGGGCTGCTTTTCTGGGTAGCGTTGATGGCCGGCGGTGCCGACGAGGCGGTGATCGCACGGTGGAAGGAGTTGGTGTTGGCCATCGCGGACCGCCGCCGACGTGGCGACCTCGGCAAGATCGCCTTAGTATTCGCCGAACTGGCCGGGCGGTACGCCGCCTGGGAACGAAGCCTGGAGGAATTCGACATGACCGAGAGTGCTGTGGTGAACCGCTGGGTGCAGGAAGCGGTCGAGCAGAAAGGGCTGGACGCTGCCCGGGAGTTCCTGGTCCGCCTTCTGGAACGCAAATTTCCCGGCCAAGTTTTGCCGGAAGTGATCGGCACGATCAACGCCCAGCCGAGCCTGAATATGCTCCACGACTGGTTTGACGCGGCCGTCTCCGCGGTCTCGCCGGAAGAGTTCCTGGCCGTGCTTCGCCGCTGAGATCCATCACTGCCCGGCACCCTGCGAAGACCGCCATGAAGAACCGGCCATGAAATCGTGCTTCGGGGCCTCGCAACCCCGAGGCAGACGCACACCGCCGTCTCCCCGCGTAGAATAGTCCGGGAGGAGGGACGCAGTATGAGTGCGAATACGGTCGTCGTTCAAGGTGTCATCAAGCCGGACGGCACGCTGGAGTTGGAAGGAAAGGTCCCCTTGCCGGCCGGCAAGGTGCAAGTGACCCTGCAGCTCATTCCGAACTTGCCCGGGGATGATCCGTTCTGGCGAATGATGCAGGAGATCTGGGCGGGCCAGCAAGCGCGAGGCCACGTGCCACGCAGTATCGAAGAGGTGGAGGAGGAACGCCGCCGGAATCGCGAGGAGTGGGATGAGCGCACGAGGGAGATTGAGCGGATCCGCGAAGAGGCAAGGCGGGCACGGGAGCAACCGCCATGATCCTCTGCCTGGATACGAACTGCCTGATCTATCTCATTGAGCAACACCCCTTCTGGGGGCCGAAGGTGACGGTCCGGTTGGCCGCGGCAACGGCTGCGGGTGATGAACTTGCGGCGTGTGATCTGGCACGAGCCGAGTGTCTCATCGGCCCACTCGCGAAGGCTGATTCCGCAATCTACGCTGATTTCCAGCGATTCTTCAGCAGCCCGCGGGTTCGCATGTTGCCGTTGACAGCGGCCTGCTACGAGCGGGCCGCTCAGGTCCGGGTGGCCTCGGCCATGCGCATCAAGTTGCCGGACGCTCTTCACTTGGCCGCCGCCATCGAGCACGGCTGTGGCCTGTTCTTGACGAACGATGCCCAGCTGGCGCGTTGCACCGCCATCCCTGTTGAAGTGCTGACGTGAAAGGGATCGAGAACACGTCGAGGAGCGGTACGCCGCCTGGGAACGAGGGTTGGAGGGATTCGACATGACCGAGAGCACTGTGGTGAACCGCTGGGTGCAGGAAGCCCGCGACCAGGCCCGGATCGAGGAGGCCCGCGAGATTCTCGTCCGGCTCGTGCGCCGGCGTTTTCCCACTGTCGTGACCGATGCCATCCTTGGAGCGATCGACGCTCAGCCGAGCCTCCATCTGCTCCACGATTGGTGCGAGGCCGCCGTCTTCGCGGTCTCGCCGGAAGAGTTCCTGGCCGTGCTTCGCCGCTGAGATTCCTCACTCCACGGCACACCGTGAAGACCGCCATGTTCGAGATCGCCTCTTCCGCATCAGCCACTCAAGGGCCAACCTGGGGAGTCGAGCCACCGTGAAACCGACCGACATCCGCATCGAGGCGATCACCCACTCCTACGAGGACTTCACCTACCGCACGCCGATCAAGTTCGGCGGCACCGCCCTCGACCGTGTCACGCTCCTCAACGTCGAGTGCCGCGTCCGCACCATGGACGGCCGCACCGCCCGCGGCTTCGGCTCCATGCCCCTCAGCAACGTCTGGGCGTTCCCCTCGCGCGTCCTGAGCTACGACACCACCCTTGGCGCCATGAAGGCCCTGTCCGAGCGCATCGCCCGCATCACCGAGGCCCACAAGGAGGCTGGCCACCCCATCGACCTGACCTGGGCGCTGGAGCCCGCCTACCTCGACGCCGCGCGTGACGTCAGCGAGCAACTCCAGCTCGCCCAGCCGGTCCCCGTCCTCTGCACCCTCGTCTGCGCCAGCCCCTTCGACGCCGCCCTGCACGACGCCTTCGGCAAGGTCCACGGCCGCAGCAGTTACCACACCTACGGCCCCGACTTCCTCAGCCACGACCTCGGCCACTACCTCGGTGACGAGTTCAAGGGCGAGACGCTCGACCGCTACGTCCGCCGCGAGCCCCAGCCGCGCATGCCGCTCTATCACCTCGTCGGCGCCCTCGACCCGCTGGAGCAGGCGGACGTCGTCAAGCCGGTCGGCGACGGCCTGCCCGAGACGCTCGCGCAGTGGATCGACTTCAACGGCCTGACGCACCTCAAGATCAAGCTCAACGGCGACGATCTCGCCTGGGACGTGGACCGCGTCGTGCGCGTGGACCGGGTCGCGGCGGCGGCCCAGGCGCGGCGCCGCGTCTCGGTGTGGCACTACTCCCTCGACTTCAACGAGCGCTGCCCCCACGTCGGTTACTTGCTCGACTTCCTGCGGCAGGTCCAGGAGAAGGCGCCCGCAGCCTTTGAGCGCGTCCAGTACGTCGAACAGCCGACCGCCCGCGACCTCAAGGCGGACCGCGCGAACGTGATGCACGAGGCGTCGAAGATCCGGCCGGTGGTCATCGACGAGTCGCTGACCGACCTGGAGAGCCTGCGCCTGGCCCGCGCGATGGGCTACACGGGCGCGGCACTGAAGGCGTGCAAGGGGCAGAGCCAGTCGTTGCTGCTGGCGGCGGCGGCGCAGAAGTACGGCCTGTTCCTGTGCGTGCAGGACCTGACCTGTCCGGGAGCATCGCTGATCCACTCGGCGGGGCTGGCGGCCCACGTCCCCGGCGTGGCGGCGATCGAGGCCAACTCGCGCCAGTACGTCCCGGCGGCCAACCGCCCGTGGGAAGCGCGTTTTCCAGGAATCTTCCACGTCACCGACGGCGCGCTGGCGACCGGGACGCTCACCGGCCCCGGACTGGGCGCCGTGGACATTTCTTGACGAGTCGTGGGCTATGCTTGTGGCAACCGGCGTTAGGCCTCGGCGTACTCCCTTCGGGGGCTTCGGCCTGTCCGGCCGGTAGCGCCTGCCCGCGCGGGCGCCCTTAGTTTTTCGTGGCGGAGGCGAGCGGGGGCCGTTACCATGAACCCACGGTACCTTCCCCGCTGAGTTGACCGACCGTAAACCCCAGGGGACCAACGCCATGCCGTTAGTGCAGTGTGCCTGCCCGTCGTGTCGCACCGTGCTGCAGCTCAACCAGGCCTTGCCGGTGCAGGTCCGCTGCCCGCGGTGCGGCCTCACCTTCCTCGTCGGCGCTCCCCCGACCGCGGCGCAGGTTCCGGTCTCCGTCTCGGCGCCCGCGGCGCCTCAGCCCGCTCCGGCCGGCGGCGTCCAGCCCCTGCCGCAGATCCCCATGGGGGTGATCGCGGCGGGACGCAGTGGCCTCAGGAACGCGACAGCCCTGCGGCGCCAACGCGCTCCCCAGCCCCGGCCGGGCGGCGGCCAAGCCATGTTCCTCTGGATAGGCGCTGGCGCCGGTGCCGTCCTGCTTCTCCTCGTCCTCGTGCTGATCCTGACCCGCGGCGGCAGCGGGGGCGCGGCCGACATTCCCGACGCCATCGTCAATCCCGACGGTGCGCCCCTCACGGAGCAGCAGAAAAAGATCAACGAGGCGGTCCGCAAGGGTGTCGCCTACCTGCGGCGGCGGCTGCTGGACGGCTCGAAGCTGTACGCCGCGGGCGACCCGCGCGGCGGGGCACACCCTGGGGCCGTGGCGCTGGCGGGCTTGACCTTGCTGGAGTGCGGGGTGCGGCCGGAGGATCCGGCCCTCCAGACCGCGTTGACGACGGTGCGCGGCCAGGCCCCGGACCTCGCGTTCACCTACTCGATCGCGGCGGCCATCCTCTTCCTTGACCGGCTGAACAACCCCGCCGAGCGGCCCGTCGATCCCAACGACCGCCAGCTCATCCAGAGCATGGCCCTGCGCCTCATCGCCGGCCAGAAGAACAACGGCGGGTGGGCGTACCACTGCCAGCCTCTGCCGGCGAATCACGAGCAGTCCCTGCGCGACCAGCTGCAGGGCGGTCGCTTCGTCCCCGGCTCGTTCCTCGTGCCGGGGCAGATGCCCGAGCGCGACGACAACTCGATCGGCCAGTTCGCGACCCTCGCCCTGTGGTCGGCGCGCAAGCACGGCGTGCGGGTACGGGCGTCGCTCCAGGCCGTCGAGCGGCGCTATCGGCCCCGGCAACAGCTCGACGGCACCTGGATCTACACCGACAACCTCCCCGTCCTCAAGGAGACGTCCACCTGTGCGGGCCTGATCGGCCTGGCCGTGGCCAGCGGTGTCGAGGACGAAGAGCAGCCCGAAGGCGCGAAGGGGCAGCCATTCGCGGCGGCCGGCAAGCCCGCTGTCAAGGACGTCCGCAAGGACCCCGCGGTCGAGAAGGCGCTGCGTTTCTTGGGCGGCGTGGTCGGCAGACAGCCGAACGTACCCGCTGCGGAGCAGGAGAAGCGTCGCCAGCACACCGCGCGGATGGAGCGCGTGCTGCGCGAACTCGAGACGGCGAACGACTTTGACAAGCTGCGTCTGATCGGCGAGTTGCGGATGCTGGACAGTGCCCCCGCGCTGCGCGGCATCTACCTCAACGGCGACAACTGGGGCGACCTGTACTTCCTGTGGTCGCTGGAGCGCATGGCGGTGATCTACGATCTGAAGATGATCGAGGGGAAGGACTGGTATGCGTGGGGCTCGGAAATCCTCCTCGCCAACCAGGAGAGCGACGGCAGCTGGAGCGAGCGCTTCCCCGGCGTGCCGGACACGTGTTTCGCCCTGCTCTTCCTCAAGCGTGCCAACGTCGTGAAGGACCTCACGGACAAGCTGCGGCGCCTGCGCGAGGGGCTGGAGATCGGCGGCGCCCCGGGCAACCGGCCCGGCGGCCC
>JBBRPS010000560.1:0-6896 GCA_038227745.1 Gemmatales bacterium
CCCCCCACCCGCCCTCGGACTGCTGGGGGCACAAGCGGCTCGTTCTCCCGGGGCACCGGGGGCAGGCCTGCCCCCGGAGGGGAGCGCCGGGCGCTGCGCCTCCGGGGGCGTTATTACTCCGGCACGAAAGATCCTCACACAAGCCCGACGCGCCAGCGAGGGATCCCTCGCTGGCGCGTCGGGCTTGTGTGATCGCCTTCCGCGCCGGAGTAATAGCCCCCGGCTCGCCAGGTTTTCTACAGAGCAGGACGCACCTCGAAGCACACGGTTCCGCCCAGACAGCACGGACAGAGGACGCACCCACTCCCTTTTCATCCTGGCAGCAGCGCGGCACAGATATAGGGTGCAGCGCCGCCCGCTCCGAGGCGGCCCCTGGCTCTGGCGGCCGCGGAGGGGGACGTGACACGTCGCTCTCTCATTCTCGCTTTCTCCTGCCCTGAACGCTCATCTGGGCGGACGAGCAACTGTCTGGTAGAATCGTCTGGTAAGGAGGCCATACGATGCGACTGGTCAAGCGAACCTATGTCCTGCCGCCTGGCACCCTTGAGGAGTTCGAGAACGCCGTGACGGCGGGGGAGCGCAGTGCGGTCATCGCCCAGTTCCTGCACGACTGGCTCCAGAAGCGCCGGCGCGAGCAGCTCCGGGAAGCCATCATCGAAGGGTGTCGCGAGATGGCCGAGGTCTACCGCGAGGTCGAGGGGGAATACCACCCGTTGGAAGAGGAAGTCCAGCATGCCCTCGAAAACGACACCCCGGCGGGGCGAAATTGTGCGCGTACGCCTCGACCCCGTCGAAGGGTCTGCGCAAGGAGGCACCCGCCCTGCTCTCGTCCTGTCGCCGGATGTCATCAACGAGCACTGTCCGGTCGTCCTCATCGCTTCCATCACCGGCAAAAAGACGGAGCGCGTCTATCCTTTTGAGGTGCTGATCGAGCCGCCGGCAGGGGGCTGACGCAGCGCTCGAAGGTCCTGCTCATGCACCTCCGCTCGGTCGATCGGCGGCGCCTGGTCGGTAGTTACGGGCTGGTGAGCGACGCGACCATGGGCCAAGTCGAGGAGGCGCTGAAGGTGGCGACCGGCCTGACGCCGAGTTAAAGGGTCCCTGAAATCCGCCACGCGGCCGGGTAACCGGCGCGACGGCCCTCGACCTCACCACCTGCGGCCCAACACCTTCATTCCCAGGCCGCTGCCGAGGGCAGGATGATCCTCCCGTGGCCAACCCTTCCTCGCCCGGACGGCTTTCCCCTCCCCGTCCGCACGCTTTCCCGCTACCCTGACAACACAGCCCGGTTCGCCCCATCCCCCGAGGAGACCCGAAGCGTGACCCGCTCCACCGCCGCCGGCCTCGCACTCGCCGCACTCGCCCTCTGCCTCACCCCCCTGCACGGCCAGCAGAAGCTCGACCTCAGTCAGCAGCAGTCGCCGCCCAAACCTCAGCCGGAATGGGTCAAATTCATCGACCAGGGCCAGAACGACCCGCGCCTCAAGGGCTACTTCACCCCCGAGGGCATCAAGGTCGAGATCGTCGCCGAGGAGCCGGCCGTCATCAACCCCGTCGGCATGACCTTCGGCCCCGACGGCACCCTCTACGTCCTCGAATGGGTTCCCGCCGAGGGCGCCAATTTCCCCGAGTCCTTCGTGGTCTTCACCTACAAGGACGGCACGAAGCGCCGCGTCGCCATCATGCGCAAGCCGGTCAAGGACCGCGTCCTGGCGCTCACCCTCAACAAGGACAAGGGCGTCTACGACCGGGCCAGGAAAGTGCTCGAAGATGAGCTGCCGTCCAGCATCCTCATCCACGACGGCTGGATGTACCTCACCGGCCAGGGGACGGTCCGCCGTTACCCCCTCGCCGAGATCGAGCAGGGCAAGCAGCCCAAACCGCAGGTCGTTGCCCAGGGTTTCTGCGGTTTCCACCACCACCAGGTCTCCGGCCTGACGATCGGCAACGACGGCTGGCTGTACGTCACCTCGGGCGACGACGACAACTTCGTCGAGGGCTCCGACGGCAGCCGCGCCACCGTGCTGCGCACCGGCGCCGTCTTCCGCATGCGGCCCGACGGCTCAAAGGTCCACACCTACGCACTGGGCTTCCGCAACCCCTACCGCGACGTGGCGTTCGACACGGCTTACAACGTGTTCCACGTCGATAACGACAACGAGGACGGCTCGAAGTTCACCGGCTGCCGGCTAATGCACGTCGCCGAGGGCAGTGACTTCGGCTGGCGCCTCAGGGTCGGGGCGCGCTGCTGCGTGCCGGACAATCTGCGCGGGGCGGCCTTCGGCGAGCTGCCCGGCAAGGTCACGCCGATGCTCAAGACCGGCCGCGGCGCGCCCGCCGGCCTGCTGATCTGCAACGACACCTACTTCCCCGAACACTACCGCGGCCTGCTCTTCTACCCCGACGTCTTCCGCAAGCTGATCCGCGCCTACAAGGTCGTCCCCCACGGGGCCACGTTCGAGGTGAAGGAAGAGTTCGCGTTCATGAAGTCGGACGACCCGCTGTTCCGGCCGTGCCAGATGGTCCTCGGCCCGGACGGGGCCATGTACATCTGCGACTGGCGCACCGACTCGGGGGGCGCCGGCCGACTGTGGGGCGACGGCAAGCACGGCCGCATCTACCGCCTCACCTGGGCCGGCACGAAGGCCGAACCCGCCATCGCCCCGCGCGGCCTCGACAGCTGGGCCAGGTTCGCGAAGGCGGCCGACGCCGACCTCCTCAAGGCGCTCTCCGCGAAGGACTTCAGCGACCGCGAAAGGGCACGGCACGAACTGGTGCGGCGCGGCGACAAGAACCGGGCCGAGTTGCTCAAGCTGCTCAAGAGCGACGCCACGGTCGAGGCCCGCATCGCCGCCCTGGGCGCGCTGCAATCCTTCTGGAACGGCGACGTCTCCGCCGCCTTCGTCGAACTGCTGCGCGAGCCCAACGCCGACCTGCGCCGCCTGGCCGCGGACGGCCTGGGCCTGAATGCGAACGCCGGCGACAAGGACATTCACGAGGCCTTGATCCAGCGCCTCAACGACACCGACCACGCCGTGCGCCGCGCCGTCTTCCTGGCCATCGGCAGGGTGGCCGCCCCGGGGGGCGAGGACACCCTGGTGAACGCCCTGGAGTTCGACGACGGCAAGGACGAGTACCTGCGCGACGGCCTGGTGCGGGCCATCGAGGCGTTCGGCAAGCGCGGCATGGACAGGCTGCTGGCCCTGTCCGACTCCGGCGCACGGAAGGACACGGAGAAGGTCGTGGCGGTGTTTCAATCCCTGCGCACCCGCGCCGGCTACGAGGCACTGCCGGCGCTGCTGAAGAAGTACCACCTCAGCAACGGTCAGAGGGCCAGCCTGGTGCGCTCCTACAGCAATTATCAGCTCGACCCGCCCGTATCGCTCGACCCGGTGGCGGACTACCTCGCCGGCGTGCTCAAGGCGAAGGCGAAGGAGGACCCGGTCGAGATCAAGCTCGCCGCCCTGGAAGTGCTGTCTGGGGGCGGGGCGCTGACCGGCGAGAAGGCGCAGGACCTGCTGCTGGCGATGCTGACGGAGTCGGACCCCGGCGTGCGTCTGTCCGTCATCAAGGCGCTCGCCGACACGCGCGTGGCGAAGGCGGCGCCGCGCCTGGCCGAGATGCTCAAGGATGCGAAGCGGCCCGCGGAGGAGCGCGCGGCCCTGGTCGCGGCCCTGGCGGTGGTGCCGGATAAATCCGCCGTGCCGACGCTGAAAAGCATCGCGGCCGACAAGGATCAGGACTCGGCGCTGCGCGGCCAGGCCCTGCGCTCGCTGAGCGCGGCGGACGCGGCGGCGGCCCAGCAGACGGCGGCGTCCCTGCTGGACGAGCCGAACGAAACGCTCCAGAAGCAGGCCGTGGCCGTGCTGGCGACGAGCCCGGAGGGCGCGAAGCTGGCCGGTCGGCGCTTCCTCGACAAGAAGCTGTCGCGCGACTTCCTGCCGCAGGTCGCGGAGGCCCTGCGCACCCACGCCCAGCGCAGTCCCGAACTGGAGCGCATGCTGACCGACGTGATGAAGGGCGGACTGCTGGTGTCGCTGCAGCCCGCCGAGGTGGCGCGGGTGCGCCAGCTGGTCGCCTCGCTGGGCAATGCGAAGCGCGGTCGCGAGTTGTACCTGAACAACAAGGCGCTGGCGTGCATCAGCTGTCACCGCCTGGAGGGCGTCGGCGGCCAGGTCGGGCCGGACCTGACGCGCGTCTGGGACACGCAGTCCGTCGAGAAACTGCTCGAGGCGCTCATCGACCCGAGCAAGGAGATCAAGGAGGGTTACCAGACCTATGTGGCCACGACGACGAAGGGCTTGATCTTCAGCGGGTTGAAGATCTCGCAGAACGCCAACGAGGTGGTGCTGCGCGACGCCACCGGCAAGGACGTGCGCCTCGCCGCGAAGGACGTGGAGCAGTTGACGGCGTCGAAGAAGTCGCTGATGCCCGACGACGTGGTCAAGCACCTGACGTTCAACCAGTTCCTCGACCTGGTGGCGTTCCTGCGCGACCGCGGGGCGCAGGAGGGGCTGCGCGGGCTGGCGCGCGACTTCTGGGTGGTCGGCCCGTTCGGCGCCGACCTCAAGGCGTCGTTCCCGCCGGAGAACAGCCCGTCGCCGGGGGCCACCTACGACGGCGGCAAGCTGAAATGGCAGCCGCGCCAGGTCGATCCGAAAGGCTACCTCGACCTGCGGGCGGTGTTCGGCCGCGACGACATCTCGGCGTACGCGCTGACCTACGTCTACTCGCCGCGCGAGCAGAAGGTGCGGATGCTGTGCGGCTCGGACGACATGCTGCGCGTGTGGATCAACGGCAAGCTGGTTCACGAGTACGCCAGCTCGCGCCGGGCGCGGCCGGACGAGGACAGCGTGGAGGTCAGCTTGCGGACCGGCTGGAACGCCGTGCTGGCGCGCGTGGTCAACGTCAACGCCGACCACGGGCTGTACCTGCGGTTCGTCGGCGAGGGGGTGCGCGTACTGCTGCAGCCGGAGAAAGAGTGAGGTCGGTGGTCCGCCGGCTGCCGTGGACCGCTGGAGCTTCGAGGGACTGCGATGGGGAAGACGCTCTCCTCCATGCCAGATGGCCGTTTCCGATGTTCGCTCCCAGTGCTGTAGGGTGGGCACTGCCCACCGACTCGCGAAAGCGGTGGGCAGTGCCCACCCTACAGGGCCACGCCTGGTTGCTGACTTCTGAAATGGTCATCTCGCTGTTGAGGCCGTCGGCTGGAAAGAGCACAACAAGCTTTTCATCCGCGGGAAGGAGTATTCCCTGTGAAAGCGATTGACCTGTCCATCAGTTCACCGAGCCTCACGGACCTGCTCAAGCTCGCGAGCGAGGAGAACGTGATCCTGCGAACCCCGGAGGGACGAGAGTTCGTCCTGGCGGAGGTTGACGACTTCGCGCAGGAGGTCGCCCTGGTGCGCCAGAACGAGGCGCTGATGCGACTGCTCGAGGAGCGGTCGCGGGACAGTTCCCGGCACAGCCTGGACGACGTGCGCAAGGAACTGCAAGATTGACATCGCGGGCGGCGAGGGCCGGCCGGGGGGAGTGGCGCCGCAGCGCGAAACGGCAAATCCTCTCCCCTCCCGGCCGGCCCTCGCTTCCCGACGCGCGGGTGCAGAAAGTGGATGACTCTCGTGCCTGCCGTCTGGTATCATCGGAGGGGCCTCTAACCTTGTAAGCATCAGGCTCGACCGCCATGCCCACCTTCGCGACGTTCCCACAGATGTTCGGCCACTTTCGCGTCCTGCGGAAGCTGGGCGAGGGAGGCATGGGGGCCGTCTACCTGGCCGAGGATACGCGCCTCGGCTGCCAGGTCGCCCTCAAGATCCCGCAAATCCGCGAGGACGACGGCCTAAAGCTGATCGAGCGCTTTCACCGCGAGGCCCGCCTCGCCCAGAGCGTTCACCACCCCTACATCTGCCCGGTCTACGAGGTCGCCGACATCGCCGGCGTCCACTACCTGACCATGCCCATCATCGACGGGCCGCCTCTCTCTCGCCTGGTCGGGCCGGAACAACCGTGGAAACAACGGGAGGCCGCCGAACTGGTCCGTCGCCTCGCCCTGGCGTTGCAGGCTTTGCACGAGCGGAAGGTGATCCATCGCGACCTGAAGCCGCACAACATCATGGTGCGGGCCGGCGGCGAGCCGATGCTGATGGATTTCGGACTGGCCTGTGCGCTCGGGGGAGAGGGGCCACGCCTGACCACCACCGGCAAGGCGCTCGGCACCCCGGCCTATATGCCGCCGGAACTCGTGACCGGGGACGACAAGGCCCTGAGTCCGGCTACGGACGTGTACGGCCTCGGAGTTATCCTGTTTGAACTGCTGACGGGGCGACTCCCCTTTGAAGCAGCCGACCTACGGGTTCTCTTCTACCAGATCCTGATGGTGGCGCCCCCCACCCCCTCGACGCTGCGTGCGGATCTGGACCGCGCGTTGGAGGCGGTCTGCTTGAAAACGCTAGCCAAGGGCCCCGGGGAGCGTCACGCCGGCATGACCGAACTGGCCGCGGATCTGGACGCCTACCTCGGGCGTGGGGCGGCGAGTGTCTCGCTGCCGGTCGGAGGTCTGGCGCCTGGGCTCATTCCGGCGGAGATGTTGTCGGAAGAGCTTCGCGTTGCCTGTCCGCAGTGCGGCCGGCGGCTGAAGGTCCCGCCCGCGTTCGTGGGTAAGCGGGTCCGATGCCCTGGCTGCCAAGGCCGCTTCGAGATGCCGGCCGACCCGCTGGCGACACCAGTAATTTTGTGTGGTGAGGAGGTACTTGTGAAGGGCCTCTTTGAGATGCCGACCGAGCTGCGGGCGACCCCGACCCCTATCCCCATGCCTGTCCGCGTCTTCCCCCCACCGGTGATGTCCAGGGCGGCAAGTGGCTCAACCCCTCCACCTCTCCCCATCTCTGTCCGCGAGC
>JBBRPS010000561.1:0-6884 GCA_038227745.1 Gemmatales bacterium
ACAAGCCCGACGCGCAAGCGAGGGACGTCCCTCGCTTGCGCGTCGGGCTTGTATCCGACCAACCCGCGGCGAGGATACCATACGACCTCGTCGGGCCTGCGGCGTATAATAGCCGCGTTTCCCGCGCCCGGCCGCGTGGCAGGGCGGCCCGGACCCATCGAGTGAAGCAGACACCACCCATGAGCGACACACGGCTGCGCGACCTGCTGCGGGCGCAACTGGAAGACCTGCGGGGCAAGGGGCTGTACAAGCGGGAGCGGCTGCTGCAGGGGCCGCAGGGCTCCGCCATCCGCGTGGCCGACCGCGAGGTCATCAATTTCTGCGCCAACAACTACCTCGGCCTCGCCAACCACCCCGCCATCGTCGAGGCGGCGCATGAGGGGCTGCGCCGCTACGGCTACGGCATGGCGTCGGTCCGCTTCATCTGCGGCACGCAGGACCTGCACAAGCAGGTCGAGGCCGCGGTCGCGCGCTTCCTGCGGAAGGAGGACGCGATCCTGTACACGTCCTGCTTCGACGCGAACGGCGGCCTGTTCGAGACGCTGCTGAACGAAGAGGACACGGTCCTCAGCGACGAGCTGAACCACGCCAGCATCATCGACGGCGTGCGCCTGTGCAAGGCGAAGCGCTTCCGCTACCGTCATTCCGATATGGCGGAGCTGGAAAAGGGCCTTCAGGAGGCGAAGAACAATCGGGTGCGCCTGATCGCGACGGACGGCGTGTTCTCGATGGACGGCGACATGGCGAGGCTGCCGGACATCTGCGCGTTGGCGGACCGGTACGACGCGGTGGTGATGGTCGATGACAGCCATGCGACGGGTGTCCTGGGCGCCGGCGGGCGCGGCACACCGGAGCACCTCGGCGTGCTGGACCGGATCGACCTCATCACGAGCACGCTAGGCAAGGCGCTGGGCGGGGCGGTCGGCGGCTTCACGACCGGGCGGGCCGAGGTGGTGGAGTTGCTGCGGCAGCGGTCGCGGCCGTACCTGTTCTCCAACTCGGTGCCGCCGCCGGTCGCGTATGCGGCGCTGACGGCAGTGGACCTGATCGCCGGCAGTGCCGCCCTGCGCGACCGGCTGCACGCCAACGCCCGGCAGCTGCGGCAGGCGCTGGAGGGCGCGGGCTTCAAGATCAAGCCGGGGCAGCACCCGATCCTGCCGGTGATGCTCGGCGACGCGGCGCTGGCGACGAAAATGGCGGACAGGCTGCTGGAGCGCGGCATCTACGTGGTTGGGTTCAGCTATCCGGTGGTGCCGCAGGGACAGGCACGCATCCGCATCCAGCTGTCGGCGGCGCACGCGCCGGAGCAACTCGACCGGGCGGTGAAGGCGTTCACCGAGGTGGGCAAGGAATTGGGAATCCTCTGAAGCTGGCGTCACCCAGGTCTTGCCACACTCCACCGCCCTTGATCCCTGCGGCGGATGCGGTATCCTGTTCTTTGGTGTCCTTTTGTTCACAGCCCCGGCGCGCGCCATCTCCCGTCCGCCGCCTTCTCCACCGTCGCGAAAGTCGGTGACTCCATGTCCGACGCCCCCCCGCCCCACCCGGATGCCCTGCGCCTGCTCCGCTGCCTCCTCGATGGCAACCCGACCGCTCCGGCCGACCTCGCCGCGGCGTACCTGGAGCCGCTCGCCGCCGGGCTGAGCACGGCCAACCCGCGCGTCGATCCGCAACTGTGCGAGGAGGCGGCCGAGGAGGCCCTCTGTGCCCTGTACCGCAATCCGCACTCCTACCGCCCCGAGGAGGGGCTGACCCTGGAGGCGTTCCTCCGCATGTCCGCCCGCGGCGACCTGCGCAACCTCCTCCACAAGGAAAACAAGCACCAGCGCGGGCGCCGCCCGTGGAAAGTTGTCGAACATTCGGCGGACGGCGGGAACTATCTCCGGAGGGACGACGACCCGTCCCTGCCGCTGCAGATCGCCGAGGCGGCCCGCGCGGCTGCCGTCCCGGACGCGGTCCGGGCGGGGCTCACGGAGACCGACCTGCGCGTGCTCGAGCTGATGCTCGCGAAGGAGCGCAGCACCGCCGTTTACGCCCGGGCGATGGAACTGCCGCCCCTGCCCCCGGAAGAGGAGAGGCGCGAGGTGAAGCGAGTGAAGGACCGGTTACAGAAACGGCTCGACCGAGCGAGGAGCAGTCATGAGCAGTCCCCTTGACAGGATGGCCCGACGGGCGGCGGCCGACCCGTTTTTCCTCGCCGCCGCCCTGGACCGCCACGCCCGCAGCGAACGGCTCGACGACGCCGCCCTGGCGGCGCGGTTGGGGTGCGATATGCCCACGCTGACCATGCTGCGTCTGTGCCGGATGCCGCGGCCCGAGGCGCCCCACTTCGGCAACGACATCGACGCGATCGCCGGGCGCTTCGGCGTCGCCGCCGACGTGCTCGCCGCGGCAGTGCGGCGCGGCCAGGTCTTGCTGCGGCAGCAAGCCGGGGAGTCCGGGGCGGCCGGGCTGCTGCTCGCCGCGCGCGACGGCGCGGAAGAGGAGCCGGGCGACGACGCGGGAGGCGAGCCGTGATTGTCCCGGTGTGGGCCGCCGAGCTGGCGCGGGCCTTCTGGGAGATGGCCGGCGCCGCCGAGCCGTTCCCGCGCGAGCTGCGCCGCCCGGCGGTCCGAGCGCTGCCGGTGGACATCGTCCTGCTGTCGGCTTTGCGGCTCGACGACGTGCGCGCCTGGCTGCGCCACAACGGCGTCGCGTACACGTGCGGCGGGGCGGACCGGCGGCTGCGCGCCTGCCTGGTGGCGCGGGGCGGCTGGGGCCACGTCTTCCTCGACGGCGAGGACCCGGCCGACGAGCAGCGCTTCTCGCTGGCGCACGAGCTGGCCCACTTCCTGCGCGACTACTGGCAGCCGCGGCGGCTGGCGCGGGCGCGGCTGGGCGAGCGGGCCGTCGAGGTGCTCGACGGCGAGCGGCCGCCGACCGCACGGGAGCGCCTGGGCGCCGCGCTGGCGCGGGTGCCGCTCGGCTTCCACGCGCACCTGCTGGACCGCGACGGAGCGGGGCGGTTCGCCACCGAGGCCATCGCCATCGCCGAGTCCGAGGCCGACCGGCTGGCCTACGAACTCCTCGCGCCGGCGGAGTCGGTGCTGGCGACGGTGGGCGGCGCGGCCGCGGACCGGGGCGCCGTCGCCGGGCTGCTGCGGGAGGTGTACGGGTTGCCCGAGGCGCAGGCGCTGGAGTACGGCGGACTGCTGTTGCCGCCCGCGCTGCCCGCCGATCCTCTGCTCCGCAGGCTCGGCCTGGCACCCGGCAAAGGCTAGTTCCGGTCGGGTGAGGTGATTCGTGGCCGACTCGCTCCGCGAGTCGGTGTGGGGCTTGGCTTCCCGACTCGCGGAGCGAGTCGGCCACGAACCACGTCACCCGACCGCAAGCCGGTAAATGTCGAATTCCGCGAAAAAAGCTGTCGAACTCTTGCCGTCCGCCCGGAACATGAGGAGGAGGGACGGGCATGGCGAAGGCGAAACGCCCACTCGAACAAACCCCCGCGCTCGACGTCACCGGCCCGCTGGACCGCACCGACACCGTCGAGGTCACGCCGGCGGGCTTCCGCGATAACTTCGGCGAGGAGCTGCGCCAGGTCCTCGACCTCGACACCTGGCAGGCCGGCTGGGACCTCACCCGCGAGTACCCGCGCCTGGCGCGCGAGGTCCGCGAGGCCGTCGCGCGCGAGACCACCGGGCAGCGCGATGTCCGCAAGTACCTCTTCCCCCTGCTGCACGACCCGCGCACCGCCCCAAAGGGCGGCGGCGTCTTCCAGGCCCGGCCGGAGACGCTCGCGGCCGTGCAGCGCGGGCTGCTGTTCAATGGCGGCGTCGAGGCGTGCGACGGCACCGTGCGGACGCACGATACTCTGCCGCTGACGGTCTACCAGGTCGGCGTCAGCCTGGTGTCGTACCGCGGCGACCAGGGGACGTGGTGCCAACGGCTGTTCCACCGCGACCTGCGCCAGGCCGGCACCGACCCCGTCGCCGAGATGGCCGAGCTGCTGCGCCGCCGCGACCGCCGCTCGGCTCTGAACCGCACGGCCGCGGACGATCCGTACAGCGAGCTGGTGCAGCGGTCGCTGATGGCCTACGCCGAGCGGGCCGTGCTGCTGCGCCGCGCCGGCCCGCAGGCGGTCTGGCGCATGGGCCACGGCAACCCAGTGCCGTACGAGCTGCTGACCGGCGGCGGCAACCTGGACCTGATGCTGGCGGCGACGGCGGTCATGCGCGAGCTGGTGGAGCGGCACCGCAAGTTCGTCTTCGTGGCCAGCGAGCCGCGCGAGCGCATGCTGCTGACGATCGGCGACGCGCTGCGGCCGCTGGAGTACGCCGTCGTGGACACCCTCGGCAACCGGCTGGGCGACTGGATCCGCCAGGGCCGTTTCAAGGCGGGCGTGGCGCGGGAGCTGGACTGGGACGGCGAGCGGCTGACGCCGGTGGAGTGGATCCCGCGCTTCCTCGACCGCGTGGCGTCGCAGGTGGTCGTGGGCCTGTACCGGGCGAGCGCGGCGGCGCCGGCGCAGCTGTTCTACGCCCACGCGGACCATTCCGACCTGGCCGCCCACATTGTCCTGGCCGACAGCGTGCTGCAGGAGCACCGCGGTTTTCCGCTGCTGATCGACCTGGCGCACCACGTGTGCGCGGCGGTGTTCGGCGGCGACCTGGAGGCCCTGACCGAGGCCGCCTACGCCGAGGCGGGCGCCCCGTCCCGTTACTTCAGCGAGCGGTCCACGCGCGACTGACAGAACGTGGGGCAAGTTGACAACTTGCCGGGAAAAACGGCAAGTTGGCAACTTGCCCCACGTTCTGTCTGGGCCTCTGAGGAAGGAGACGCACCATGTCCGAGATGATCGCGAAGGCCGTCCCGGTGGCCGAGCCGCCCGACGACGAGGCCCTGGCGGACGGGGTGGCGGCACTGCCCGCCGACCTCCTGGAGCGCCTGGCCGCGGACGTCGCGGCGGCGGGCGGCGAGCTGCCCGAGGATCCCGAGTCGGCCGGCGCCATCGGCGCCACCATGTTCGACCTGCCGGGCAGCGAGGACAACACCGTCACGGTGCTGCTGTCGCGCGACCACGTCCAGGGCGCCCCGTCGCAGGCCCTGGTGCGCGTCCGCAGCCGGCAGGGCGGCGACGGCCGCCACTACCTCGGCATCGTCACCGCCGGCCCGTTCGCCGAGCCGGACAGCCTGCGGGCGGACTCGCACCTGCTCGTTACGGTGGCGACGCGCGGCGGCATCTTCCTGCCGCCCTACCACGGCCGCGTCCAGGTCGCGATCCTCGGCGAGGAGCTGGCCGACGGCACGCTGGTGCCGCCGCGGTTGCGGCCGCTGCCCAACAGCCCCGTACACGCCCTGAGCGACGAGGAGTCGGCGAAGGTGCTGAAGACGGAGGGCGACATCCGCCTGGGCACGGTGGTCGGCCACGAGAAGGTGGCGGTCGGCGTCCCCTCCGGCCAGAAGGCGGTGCTGCCGCGGCACCTGGCGATCCTGGGCACGACGGGCGGCGGCAAGTCCACGACCGTGGCCCGCCTGGTGCAGCAGGCCCAGGCCGCGGACATGGCGGTGATCCTGCTGGACGTCGAGGGCGAGTACGCGCACCTGCACGAGCCGACCGACGACGCGCGCATGCTGGCGGCACTGGCGGACCGCGGGATGAAAGCGGAGGGCCTGCCGGTGGGGCGGACGGCCCTGTACCACCTGGTCGGCCGCGACCCGGCCAACCCCGGCCACCCGAACCTGCGGCCGTTTTCGCTGCAGTTCGCCATGCTGTCGCCCTACGCCGTCATCGAGATCCTCGGCCTGTCCGACGCCCAGGCGCTGCGCTTCCACAAGGCGTACGACATCGCCCGCGAACTGGTGCGCGACCTGGGCATCTTCCCGCAGGCGACGGCCGCCGCCGAGGTCCGGGCGAAGCAGGAGCGGATCGCCGCGGAGATCGACGAGTTCGAGCGCGGCTACCCGAGGTTGACGCTCTCGCTCCTGATCGACGTGGCGAACGCCTGTCACGACCTGGCGGAGAGGCCGCCGCAGGCCCGGGGGCGGCGGGGCCGGGGCGCGGAGGAGGAGGCCGAGGAGGCCGCGCCGGAGCGTGTGCTCCTCAACGAGGACGTGCGCAAGCCGGCGGGGCGCGAGGCGCTGCGGCGGCGCGTCCACGCGGCGGGGCCGTTCGACAGCGCTGTCTCGTGGCGGGCGCTGCTGGGCAAGCTGGGGCGGCTGAACCGCCTGCGCGTGTTCCACGACCCGTCGCGCAAGGTGAAGGCGCGGCCGCTGGCGCCCGCCGAGATGCTGCGGCCGGGGGCGGTGTCGATCGTGGACCTGTCCGACTCGGGGGCGTCGGAGCTGAACAACCTGGTGATCGCCGACCTGCTGCGCGGCGTGCAGGACGCTCAGGACAAGGCATACCGCACTTACGAGAGGGCGAAAAAGGCCGATGCCGCCGCGGCGCCGCCGGCGCGGGTGCTGATCGTGATCGAGGAGGCGCACGAGTTCTTGAGCGCCGAGCGGCTGGAGAAGATGAGCACGCTGTTCGAGCAGGTGGCGCGGGTGGCGAAGCGGGGCCGCAAACGCTGGCTCGGACTGGTGTTCGTGACGCAGTTGCCGCAGCACTTGCCCCGCGCCGTGTTTGGGTTAGTCAACTCGTATGTGCTGCACAAAATCACCGACCCCCAGGTGGTGAGCACGCTGCAAAAGACCGTGAGTGGCATTGATGCGGGGCTGTGGAAACGCCTGCCGGGCCTGGCGCCGGGGCAGGCGATCGTGTCCTTCCCGCACATGACCCGACCGCTGTTGGCGGCCATCGACCCGACGCCGGCGAAGCTGCGGCTGGTGGATTGACTGGGTTGCCTGGCGTGGGTCAGGATTCCAATCCTGACGTGTTGACCTGTCAGGATTGGAATCCTGAC
>JBBRPS010000562.1:0-6877 GCA_038227745.1 Gemmatales bacterium
AGGACGTTCTCGCCGAGCGGATGGCTGTTGACCTCGGCGGTCGCCTTCGCCACGTTGCCCTTGCGGTCGCGGGCCTCGGCGTGGATGTCGAGCAGGATGCGCGGCCCCCAGGCCTGGACCGTCTGGCCGCCGAGCATCTCGACGTTGCGCGGCTCGTTGCGGCCGTCGCTGCGGAACTGCTCGGCCTTCGGCGTCAGCTTGAACTCGGCCAGGCCGGCGTCGTTGGTGCTGACCTTCGCCAGCGGCTCGCCCTTCGCCTCCTTGCCGAGCCAGAGCTGGACGTCGCAGCGGGCGGGGCTGCCGTCGGGGTAGACCGCTGCCGCGAAGATGCGGTTTTCCATGTTCGGCACCAGCCGCCCGCCCTCGGGGATCAGGCTGACGCGGATCGGCTGATCGCTGACGCTCGACGTCTTCACGACCGCCTCGCTGTGGTCGGCGGTGTCGGTCACCTTCACGTCGAGCTTCACCAGCGCGTCGCCCTTCTGCAGCGGCGTGCCGACGAAATACTCGGGGAGCTTGATCTCGAACTTGACGTGGCCGTTGGCGTCGGTCTGGCCGTTCCAGGTCTGGAACTTGCGGAAGGCGACGTCGAACGTGCTCGCCGTCACCTCGACCTTACCCCCGGCGACCGGCTTGCCGAAGAAGTAATCCGTTTGCAGCTCGCCCTTGACCGTCTCTTTCGGGAGATAGAAGGTCTTGTCGGTCTTCACCTCGACCTTGAACTTGGGCAGGACGTAGCGCTTGACGGCGACGGTCTTCTGCGACTGCTGCTCGCCGAGGAACGCGCGGAGCTGGTAGTCGCCCATGTTGACCTCGTCGGCGAGCTGGAAATCGACCGACGCGATGCCGTACTCGGAGGTCTGGAGCGTCTTCTTGAAGACCTTGTTGCCCTTGCCGTCCTCGACCTCGAAGCGGAGGTCGGCGCGCTCGATCGGCTTGAGGTCGAACGGCCGCAGGGCCAGGGCGCGCAGGTGCATGACGTGGCCGGGCTGGTAGATCGGCCGGTCGCTGACGAGGAGGATGCGCGCCTCGGACTTGACGCGGACCTGCCGCTCCAGCTTCTCCTCGCCGAGGGCCGAGCGCGTGTTGACCTCCAGGGTATACTGCCCGCTCGGGACGGCGGGGATCGGCACCTGGAGGTTCAGCGTGCTTTCCTTGCCGAAGGCGGCGCGGTGCAGCTCACGCGCTTTGCCATCCTTGTCGCGGAGGCGGACGACCACCTCGGCGCCGGGCAGCGGCACCGTCTCGGTGACGGAGCGCACGCCGTGGACGCTGCAGCGCAGGGCGGTGCTGCTGCCGACGAAGAATTCCTGCCCACACGTCACCGCCGACTCGTGGGCCTTGGCCAGCAGGACGCGCGCCAGGGGCTGATCCTTGCGCTGGGCGCCCAGGCGGCAGCGGAGAGTCAGCCCGTCGGCCCGGGCCTTGTCGGCGGCCAGCTCGAAGCGACCGACCGCGGTCCCGGCCTGCGTGACCTTGTGGTCGCCGGCCGCGACCAGTTTGCCGTCGGCGCCGAGCAGCTCGACGCGCAGGGCCTGCTCGCCGGCGTCGGCGATGGCGGCGACCGCGATGACCACCTTGTCCTTGCTCGGGAAGAAGGCCGCCACCTGCGGGGCGAAGGGCGGTGCCCCGGCGCGGCTCGCGACGCCACTCAGGAAGGCGAGGCAGGCCAGCGCCAGCAGGAACGCGGTCAGCGTCCCCAGGCGGAGCCGCTGACAGGACCATTGGCAGCAGGGGTGGGCTCCAGGCATGGATACCTCCGTACAGCAAGGAGTAGGATCGGTCACAGGCGGCGGAGCCGGCCTGAACTCGGGCGTCGGTGGATGCGTTGGTGGAACGGGAGGCACGGCCTCCCTGGTCTAGACGGGAGAGAGGGGGCTTTGGATTGCGGGGGTGGAAAAAGGCCGTGGGTCAGGACTCCGATCCGGACAGGTTTCCTCCTGTCAGGATCGGAGTCCTGACCCACAGTCCGGACTACTCGCTCTTTTCCTTCACGGTGTAGAGGAACAGCCTGAGTTCGCGGCGGTTGCCCGAGTCGTCGATGCCCTCGAACTCGACGGTCTGGTCGGCCTTCCAGTTCGGGAACGGGAAGTCGTGGGCGACGATGCGGGCGCCCGGCTTGAGCTTCTCCTTGACGATCGGCTCAAGCTTGGTCATGAACTCCGGGAGCATGTACAGGCAGATGACGGTCGCCCGCGACAGGTCCTTGACCTTGAGGGCGTCGCCCTGGCGGATCTCGACGAGTTTGCCGACGCCGAACTTCTTGAGGGTCTCGTGGGCCTCCTTGATGCGCGGCGGGTTGAGGTCGATGCCGACGCCCTTGGCGCCGAACTTCTTGGCGGCCGTGGCAACGATGCGGCCGTCGCCGCAGCCGAGGTCGAAGACGACATCGCTCTTCGTCACCTTCGCCATGTCGAGCATCTTCTCGACGGCGTTCTGGGGCGTGGGCACGTAGATGAGGTTGTAGCCGTCCTTCTCGTCCTGGGCCCGACCTTCTCGCAGGCCGGCGGTGGCGAGGACGGCGACCCCCAGAAACCCTGCGAGACCTAACATGCGGGTGTGGAGCATCGGTGTCTCTCCTTGGTCAAACCTGGATCGCTGCGGACTACACTCTGACGGGACAGATCTCCCGACATGATAGGGAAACCGCATAGCGGGGAGGAGAGTGCTTCGGAACCCCGTATTCCTCCGGCGCGGAAGGTGATCCCACAAGCCCGACGCGCCAGCGAGGGACCCCTCGCTGGCGCGTCGGGCTTGTGTGAAGATCTTTCGTGCCGCAGTAATAGGAAGGGCCTCCCTTCCTCCAGGACCCGTCGCCCCTCACGCCGCGTCGAGGGCTTCAAAGTAGCGCAGCTCCGCCAGGATTTCACCGTTCAGGACGCGCTCCATGTTGCCCAGCGCCCGCGCGATCGTGGCCCCGTCCAGCACGCGGTGGTCGAACAGCAGCCGCACGTCCACCGACCCGTCCTCGGCAACCGCCCCGTAGTTCAGCGTCGTCGTCAGCGGCGACAGCAGGTACAGCATGCTCGCCCCCAGGCCGGCCACCACACTGACGCCGAACGTGCCCAGCAGCCGTGCCCGGCGGTGCCCCGACAGGTTGAGTCCCATCCACCACAGCAGCCGGCGCAGCGGCCGCGGCAGGCGCGACAGCCGTTCCATGCGGCGATACAGCGACAGCTCCGCGACCGGCTCTTCCTTGAAGCGGCGCAGGGCGGCGTCGAGTTCCAGCAGGCCCTGCGTCTCCGGGGCGCGCAGGTGGGCGAAGAAGACGGCGTCCTCACCGCTGTCCAGGCGGCGCTCCACGGCGACCGAGGCGACGTTCAGCGGGTGCTCGTACAGGTGCGGCCAGGGAAACGGCAGGTAGACGCGGCGCAGCTCCGGGGTGGCGGCGGCGACGAAGGCGTACGCCTTGGTGAAGACGGCGCACCAGCTCGGCCGTGGGCCGGCCGCCTGGCGGGCGGCGACGACCGGGGCAATCCGCATCCGCCGCTGGATCGACACCGTCGGCACCTGCCGCGCGTGGTGCATCAGGTCGCAGATAAACCGCCGCGACCGCGACAGCGGCAGGCTCCTCCCAGACGGTTGAGTCATCTCTGTTCCCGTGTAAGGCCCGAGATAGGGTTGTGCGACAGGGCCCGGACGCAGGGCGCGCCGTTAGCGGCCGTCCTCGCGCGCCTCGCGCGGCCGGCGGCCCACGGCCGCCTTCACCGGCGCCAGCCCGCGCAGCTCCGCGACGACCGCGCCGTTCAGCACGTCTTCCAGCTCCGCGAGGGCGCGTCCGACGGCGGCGCCGTCGAGGACGCGGTGGTCGTACAGGAGCCGCACCGTCACATGGCCGCGCTTGCCGATGACGCCGTAGTTCAGCGTCGTGGTCACCGGCGACAGCGGGTGCAGCGACTCACACCCCAGGGCGGAGTAGACGCTGACGCCGAACGTGCCGAGTTGGCGAGCGCGGCGGTAGCCCGACGTCGCGAGCGTCGCCCACCACGCCAGGCGGCGCAACGGCCACGGCAGGCGCGTCAGCCGCATGATGCGGCGGAACAGCCCGATGCTCTCGACCGGAGCGCGGCGGTAGTGCCGCAGGGCCGCGTCGAGCTTGAGGAGGCTCTGCTTCTCCGGGGCGCGCAGGTGGGCGAACAGGACGGCGTCCTCGCCCTCCCAGGAGCGCTCGATGGCGACCGAGGCGACGCTGTGGGGGTGCTCGTAGAGGCGCGGCCAGGGGAAGGAAACGTAGGCGCGGCGCAGCTCGGGCCGGGCCGCGGCGACGAGGGCGTAGGCCTTGGTGAAGATCGTACACCAGCTGGGCCGGTGCAAGGCTTCCTTGCGGGCGGCGAGGGCGTCGCCGATGTTCATGCGCCGCTCGACGGGCACGGTCGGGACGCCTTGCGCGAAGTGGATCAGGTCGCAGATGAAGCGACGCGGCAGCGAGAGGGGCAGACTGCGCCCGGTCGGGGAAGGCATCCATGCACCTGCGCTTTCTGGACGGCGACCCTGCCCGAACGCCGGGAGGGACGGGGCGTATATTGCGTTGCCCGCCCCGGAAATGCAACGCCAATCGCTCCCAATCCCGCGGGATACAAGCCCGAAGCGCAAGCGAGGGGTCCCTCGCTTGCGCTTCGGGCTTGTATCGTCAGGCGCCCGTGCCGTCGAGGGGATACAAGCCCGAAGCGCAAGCGAGGGACCCCTCGCTTGCGCTTCGGGCTTGTATCGTCAGGCGCCCGTGCCGTCGAGGCGGCGCAGCTCCGCGGTCACGCGCTCGCGGAGCAGCCGCGCCCTCAGATCCTCCGCCTGGCCGCGCGTCAGCCCCCGGTCCAGGCAGAACGGCAAACGCGCCATCATCCCCTCGGCCGCCTCGGCGCTGAGGCCGTGCGTCGTCCGCGCCAGCTGGGCCACGAACGGCCGGGCGGGCGGCGGGCACTCGGTCACCTCGACGGCGTACTCGCGCGGCGCCCGCTCGCGCTGCAGCAGCCGCTGCAGGTCCGCCTGCGCGAGGACCACCGTCAGGCGGTCGCCCGCGGCCAGCACCGCCTGCAGCAGCGCGGGCTTCGTGGTGCCGGCCCCCCCTTCCAGGAACAGCGGCAGCATGTGGTAGTCCACCCCCAGGGCGCGGACCGACTGCCCCTCCAGGAAGGCGTCGCCCGCCGGCACGCACAGCTCGACCACCGCCAGCAGCCGCCCCTCGACGAAGAACACGCAGCGCACGCGGTCGCCGAACAGGGCGGCCACGAACGACGGCGCCGCCAGCTCCGGGATCGACAGCGCCAGCTTCACGTTGGCCGCCTCGCGCAGCAGGTGCGCCATCCGCGGGTCGGCCAGGCGCACGACGACGCGCTGGCTCGGGTTCGCGTCGCGGACCAGCAGGGCGATCTCCAGGTTGCCCAGGTCGTCGTTGGTGGCGGCGACGACGGCGCGGGCGCCGCTGGCGTTGGCCTGACGCAGCACTTCCGGCACGGTGACGTCGCCGATCATGACCGCCGCCCCCAACCGCCGTGCCGTGGCGATGAACGGATTGTCGCGCGCCCGCTCGATGGCCACTACACGCTCGCCCTCGCTCAGCAGTTCCTCCACGACGCGGAAGCCGACGTTGCCCAGGCCGCAGACGACGATGTGCCCGCTGTCGGGGATGCGCCGCACCTCCAGGGCCCCGCGCAGGTGGGCGCGCACGAGGTAATTGGTCAGGATGGCGGTGAAGGCCGCCGTCAGCGCCGCCCCGACCAGGCGCAGCACGCCGACGTACGTCTTCTGCCAGTCCTCCTCCAGCTCGCGGCCGTGCATGTCCGCCCCGGTCGCCATCAGGCTGATGGTGCGGTAGAAGGCGCCGGCGAAGCGTTCGTTCGGGACGGTGCAGACGAACAGCACGGTGCTGAACAGGATCACCGCCAGCAGCCCCGCCGCGCAGATCTTCACGGCCAGGTCCATCTCGCCGGAGGTGCGCCGCAGCATGCGCCCCACCCGGCGGAAGTGGCCGGCCCAGAGCAGTTCCGGCAACGTCTCCTGGCCAGCCTTGGCCGCCAGCGGGGCGAGAGAGCGCGGCGGGCCGCACAGCACGAGGTTATCGCCCGCCCCCAGCGTCTTTTCTCCGTCCACTTCGTTCAAGAATGAGGCGGTGCCGCTGGCCGGGAGGTGGGCCAGCGCGATAGCCTGGTGGTTCGCGGAGACGTCGGCGACGCGCTGGCCGCGCAGCGGCGAGCCCGCCTGCACGGTTAGCTCGGTGATCTGCTGCCGGCGGCCGTCGCCCAGTCGGAACGTGCCCAGCGCCTCGCCGGTGCGCGCGATCAGGGCGAGCACCGGGGCCGTCAGGGCCGAGGCGCTGAGGGCGAAGGCGTTGTCGAGGACCTTGCCCAGGCCCGCGAGGAGCGTCGGATTGAACATGCGGACGACGATGCGCACGTCGCGGCGGAGGTGGCGCACGGTCAGTGCGGTCGAGAGGTTGGCGAGGTCGTCGCTGGTGAGAATGAGCACGGCACGGGCGCTGTCGAGGCCGGCCTCGCGGAGGATTTCCTCGCGCCGGCAGTCGCCCTTGACCAGGCGCACGCCGTGGAGGCGGGCGTCGTCCGGTTTGATGCGGGTATCGACGGCCACCACCTCGGCGCCGGTCGCGCGGAGGTACTCCAGCACGCGGCCGCCCAGGCGCCCCAGTCCGCAGATGATGAAGTGCTGCATGGTGTCCACTCCCTTGGTGTCGCTCCAGGGACAGCATAAGGGGGAGTGGGGGATTGTGGAATGGCTTTTCCGAAGAGGGCGAACGGCCGGCGTAAGCCGGCTGGTACGGCACCCCGCTTCCGAAGAGGGCGAACGGCCGGCGTAAGCCGGCTGGTACGGCACCCCGCTTCCGAAGAGGGCGAACGGCCGGCGTAAGCCGGCTGGTACGGCACCC
>JBBRPS010000563.1:0-6865 GCA_038227745.1 Gemmatales bacterium
CAAGCGAGGGGTCCCTCACTTGCGCTTCGGGCTTGTGTCCGTTCACCCCGCGTCGAGTATAACCGGGGCAGATTTCCACGCCTCGATCTCATCCCACGGCCACAGCGGGCGGGGGATGTGCTGATACTCGTAGCGCCAGAAATCCGAGGGGGCGCAGCCAGGCGCCTGTACGACGAGGATCGTCTTCGCCCGCTCCGCGTAGGCCGCACGGAAGCCGCATGGGCTCTTGGCCACGAGCACACTGGCGGCGAACGGGTCGAACCCCGCGGAGCGGAAGAAGTCCGGCGCGAAGTGCGGCCCGGAGCGCGACGTCACCAGGACGCGGACGCCGCCGCACGCCAGCACCGCCGACGGCCCCATGTCGATCGGCATGTTCCGCGCCAGGTGCCCCGACATCACGAAGCGCGCCTCGAACAGCCTCTCCACCCGCACCGTCAGCGTCAGCGGCCGCGAAAAGCGGTGGTCGCGCACCCCGCCGAGCGCCGCCGTCAGCTCCTTGCCGACGCCCAGGCGTTGCGCCTCCTCCACCACCGCCGGCGCCACGAGCGGCACCAGCGCCGGCCGCGGCCAATCGTACTTTAGCAGCTCTTGCAGCACCCAGTTGCTATCGCCGGGCGCGCCGGAGGTCGTCGCGTCGGCGCTGTCGCTGAGCACGACCAGGCCGTCCGCGTCCTGATGGGCGCGGTGGACGGCGTCCGCGACGGGCACCAGCTCGGGCAGGTACTCGGTGCGGCGCCGCCACACTTCCTCGGCGAGGCGCCGGCACTCCCCCTCCGCTGTCACCGCGTCACCGTCCGCCACAACCAGCACGGCGCTGCCCATCTCCGGGATGTCGAGCCACGGCTGCACGGTCGCCAGGCCGGCGGCGAGGATGCGCGGGTCGGTCTCCAGTTCTTGCAGGCGCTGCCGGAAGGCGAAGCTGACGCTGGCGGGGTCCTGCGTGTTGGCCCGCTCGGCGGGGACGACGAGAGGCAGTTTCTGAAACGCCGTGACGGGGCGGGCGCCGTCGCACAGGATGCGGCGCAGCACCGCGGCGCCGCGGCGGCCGGTCTCGAAGACATCGACGTGCGGCGCCGTGTGGTAGAGGACGAGCGCGTCGGCGTGGCGCACCATCCGTTCGGTGACGTTGGCGTGCAGGTCGAGCGTCGCCACCAGCGGCACGTCGGCGCCGAGGAGTTGCCGGGCCGCCTCCAGTACCTCGCCCTCGACGTCCGGGGCGCCGTCGGCGACGAGGGCGCCGTGCAGGGCCAGCAGCACGCCGTCCACCGGCAGCATGGCCCGCAGGGCGTCGAGCAGCTGGCGGCGCAGCCAGTCGAAGGTGTCGCGGGTGGCGGCACCGCTCGGCCAGGCGGGGAGGCGCACCAGCCCGACGATTTCCGGTCGCTCGGGCCAGGCGCGCAGGGACTGGATGAAGCCGCCCAGCTCGTTGGTGTCGGCCATGCGCTCGACCAGCTCGGGGCCGCGCAGGACGCCGAACTGCTCGAAGTCGGCCCGCGTGGTCGGCAGCGGGTTGAAGGTGTTCGTCTCCTGCCAGAGCTGACCGATGGCGATGCGCATGCCGGTCTCCCCTGTGGCCGCGGGCAGCACGGCCCGCCGTCATTTCTTGCTCTCCAGCCGCGGGATCGAGCGGGCGTCGCCGTGCAGTATCGTGGCGCCGCCCGACTTCACGTTGCGTCCGATCAGGTCGAGTAACTCCAGCTCGTAGCCGAAGGGCCGATCCTTGTTCGTCCGCACCCGGCCACGGAACATCAGCGACGGGTTGCCCTTGTGCTGGTCGATGATCGCCTGCGACTTGTTGTCGAACGGCGCCGCCTGGGCGCGGGCGAAGCCGTAGACGTCGTAAGGCGCTGGCCGGTCGGCATAGTAGGCGTGGACCTTCCTGTCGGCTCGCGGCCCCCAGACGTGGAACCAGTTGTTGACGTAGAACTCCTTCCACATCCCGGGCTTCGTCTCAACGAAGACGAGCAGCGCGGTCGCCAGGTTGGCGTCGTCGAGTTTGAGGCCGGGGAACTTCTCGGGGATGCGGTCGATGGCCTTGACGCCGACGACCTTGACGCGCGGGTTCGCCTTCCAGTCCACCTTGAGGCCGGTGTAGGTCGGCCCCATGCGCCACTCGTAGGCGGGCGTCGGTTCGCGCGAGATGATCCGCCACGTCTTACCGCCGTCCTCCTTGAGGAGGAAGGTGAAGTCCTCGGCCCAGTAGTAGCTGGGGTAATAGCGCTGGTGGCGGAAGTCGCTGGCGCGGCCGACCAGCTCGACGGGTTCCCAGTCGCGTCCGGGGGCGCCGGCGGGGGCGGCCGCGGCGCCGAGGAGGAGCGCGGCGGACAGGGCGGCCAAGCGGCTGCGGAAGCACATGCGGGACCTCCATTCTCCGGTGAGCCGGCTGGGGTGGGAAACACTGCGATTATACGGCGGGCGGGGCGTGGGGACACGCCCGGAGTTGCGGCGCTCCGCTCGCCCCGATATGCTGCGTCGTGTGTGCCGCCCGTCTCCGTGGACGGGCCTTGCGACCTCCGAGCGCCGACGACCGATGGAAGAAACGCCACCCCTGCCCAGTTCCGCCGAGCGGCCCGTCGAGGCGCCACCGCCCCGCGTCCGCTTCGTCCGCCACCTGGCCCACCGCGCCCGCCTGCCGCGCCTGTCCGGCCGCGCCGGCGCCGCCTGGCTGATCGTCTGCCTGCTGCTGCCCGCCTTCCTCATCCCGGCCGCCGTCCGCCTGCCGATCTGGATCGACTTCGAGATCGTCCTCGGCATCTGGTGGCTCGTGTGGCTGCTCGTCCTGGCCCGGCTGCTCTACACGGGCCAGCGCGTCACCGACGACCACGCCCTGCAGGCGCCGCGCAGCTGGTTCGGCGCGCGCGGCGACGCCGCCAAGAAGCCGCCTCGGCAGTCGGCGAGCGGCGGCGGCTGGCTGGACGGCCTCAACTGGGGCGGCGGCAGCGCCTTCGACGGCGAGGCGTTCGCCATCGGCTGCCTGATTGTCGTCGGCCTGATCCTGCTGGTCGGCGCCGTCTGGTTCCTCGTGGAGATCGCGGTCCCGGTCATCGCGTTTCTGCTGTACGGCGTGGTGCGCGGCATGCTCGCTCGCGTGGTGAACGACCGCCATCACTGCCACGGCCGCGTCGGTCGGTCGCTCGCCTGGGGCGGCCTGTGGGCCACGGTCTACATCGCCCCGCTGGCCCTCGCCGTCTGGTTCATCCATTACGCGCACCGGACGCCGGGTGCCCCCTGAGGAGTGGAGGCCCGATGCACGGCAGACGCGAAGACTTGCCCCCCGGCGTGGGGCCGCACGATTGCGTCGTCCTGTTCGACGGCGTTTGCAACCTGTGCAGTGGCGCCGTGCAGTTCCTGCTGGCGCGTGACCGGGCCGGCAAGCTGCGCTTCGCGTCGCTGCAGTCCGACGCCGGCCGCGCCCTCCTCGAATGGGCCGGCCTGCCCACCGAACACTATGACACGATCGTGTTCGTTGAGGGGGGGAGGTCGTATGTGAAATCGACGGCCGCCCTGCGCCTGACCCGTCACCTCCCCCGGCCGTGGCGCTGGCTGGCGCTGGCCCTGGTGGTGCCGCGGGGCCTGCGCGACTGGTTCTATGACCGCGTCGCCGGGAACCGCTATCTGCTGTTCGGCCGGCGCGAGAGCTGCATGATGCCCACACCCGAGTTGCAGAGACGCTTCCTGTAACCGTCGGGCGCCACGGAACATCGCCCCCATTGGCCTGCCTCCAGGGCCGGTTACGGAGTCCAGCCCGGACAAGGTCTGCCTTCGTTTCGCCGCGGTTTGCCTTCGGGCGTAGCGGGGGGGCGCTTTGGAGTGCGGCGCTCGGCGCCGCTTTGGCTCTTTCTTTCGCTCGGGCCGAGCCGCGGGACTACGAAAGAAAGACCGAAAGCGGCGCCGAGCGCCGCACTCCAAAGCGCCTCCCCGCTACACCCGAACGCAAACCGCTCTAGCCGCGGTTCGGAGAACCGCGCTCGCCGAGCGCGGTTCTCCGAACCGCGGCTAAACGAGGTGCCTTTCTCCGTCCTGGACTCAGTAGAATGGACGCACGATCGGATTACCCCCTGCCGACCCCGGTCCGACAGGATTCCGCAGATGGTCCACATCCCGGAGCAACCCGTCATGGCGGAAGAGCGCCCCTGCAAGGCCTTCGTCTCCTCAACCTATGAGGATCTGAGGGAGCACCGCGCCCATGTCATCGCCGCCCTCCGCAAGGCCGGCGTTCACGTCGATCCGATGGAGGAGTGGGCCGCCGACGGCGCCGCGCCGACGCGCTTCTGCCTGGAGCGCCTCGAAGGGTGTCAGCTCTGCGTCTTGCTGGTGGCATTTCGGCGCGGGTTCGTCCCGGCCGGCTCCGCACTCAGCATTACCCAGATGGAGTACCAGGAGGCGGTCCGGCGCGGCGTCGAGGTGCTGGTCTTCCTGCTCCACGAAGACGAGGCCTGGCCGCGCCGCTTCGACGAGATGGACAAGGACCTCGGGATCGGCGCCTGGCGGGAGGAGTTGTGCCGGCGGCATGGCGTCACGTCCTTCAAACAATCACCCGACTCGATCGCTGTCCTGCCGGCCGTGACGCGCTGGCTGCGAAAGGCTGCCCCGACGGGGGCAGTGCCGGCCCTGGTCAACCCCTTTGACTTCACTGCTTTTCTCGAAGAAAAGAGGCGACTCTTCGTCGGCCGCGAATGGCTGTTCGGTGAGCTGGAGCGCTGGCGGACAGGCCGGGGCGAGCGGGCGTTGCTCATCACCGGGGACCCCGGCATCGGCAAATCGACCATCGTCGCCGAGTTGGTTCACCGGCACCGCGGCGGCCAGGTGCTGGCGTACCACTGCTGCCGGGCCGACAGCCCGGACACCCTGCGCCCGGGCCTGGTGGTGCGCGGGCTGGCGGCGCAGGTCGCGGCGAGAGTCCCGGCCTACGCGGAACGGTTGGCCGACCCCGCCGTGGCCGCGGCCCTGGGCGAGGGCGGCACCGCCGACCCGGTCCGTGCCCTGGATGCTGGCCTGCTCACCCCGCTCTACCACCTCCCGGGACCGGCCGGGGGCGCCTGTTACCTGCTCATCGACGCCCTGGACGAGGCCCTGGCCCTGCGCGACGCGGCCAGCCCGCTCACCCTGGTGGACGTGCTGGCGGCGCGGCTGGGGCAGTCGCCGCCGTGGCTGCGGATCGTCGCCACCACCCGGCGCGAGCCGCCCGTCCTCGACCGGCTGCGCGGCCTGCGGCCGCTGCACCTCAACGCCCAGGATGCGCGCAACCTGGACGACGTCGAGGAGTACGTCCGCGGCCGGCTCCAGGACGGGCCGCTGGCCGAGCGGTTGGCGGACAGCGGGCTCGCCGTCGGAGAAGTCGTGCGGGTGCTGCGTGCCAGGAGCGACGGCAACTTCCTGTACGTCCAGCAAGCGCTGCAGGCGGTCGAGCACGACCAGGCCCGTCTCGACCGGCTGGGCGACTTGCCGCCTGGCCTGCCCGGGCTGTACCTGCGCTTCTTCGAGCGGCAGTTCCCCGATAAACAGCGCTACGAGCCGGCGCGGTGTGTGCTGCAGGCGGTGGTGGCGGCGCGCGCGCCGCTGACGGAGGAACAGCTGGCCGCCGTCACGGGCCTGGACGCCGAGGACGAACTGCCCGCGGTGCTCCGGAGCTTGACGGCGTACCTGCCCGAACGCCCTGGCCGGGACGGGGACAGTCGCCGGGTCCTGTATCACAAATCGCTGGCGGATTGGCTGACGGGCCTCGGCTCGCGCGGCACGCTGCACCATGTCAGCCCGCGGCGCGGCGAGGAGCGGTTGGCTGACTGGTGCCTGGGGGCCTACCGACGGGGGCCGCGGACGATGGGGCACTATGCGCTGATGCACTTGCCGGCGCACCTTGCGGGGGCGCGGCACTGGCAAGCGTTGACGGACCTGCTGACCGATCTGGCCTTCCTGGAGGCCAAGGCGGAGGCGGGGCTGGTGTTTGAACTCGCGGCCGACTTCACCAACGCGGTCAAGGTTCTGCCCCCCGAGGAGCCGAGACGGCGCCTGCTGGCTTTGCTGGATGAGGCGATTCGCCTGGACATCCACTTTCTGGCGCGGCACCCGACGACGCTGTTTCAGTGCCTGTGGAACCGGGGGTGGTGGTATGACTGCCCAGAGGCGGCGAAGCACTACGAGACGGCGGGGCCGCCGGCGGAACGATTGCTCGGCAAGCAGGAAGGGTCGCGGCTCTCGACCCTGCTGGAGCGGTGGCGGGGTGTGAAGGAGAGTGGCACCCAGCCCTTCCGCTGGCTGCGTTCCTTGCGCCCGCCTGCTCATCATCTGAACACGGCGTTGCGGGCCATCCTGCGGGGGCATCTGGAGGGAGTCCATGCTGTGGCGGTTTCCCCCGATGGCCGCCGCCTGCTGTCCGGCTCGCATGACAAGACGGTGCGGGTGTGGGACGCGGACAGCGGGGCGGAACTCGCCTGTCTGCGCGGCCACGAGGAGGGGGTGATGAGCGTGGCGTTCGCCCCCGACGGCCGCCGCCTGCTGTCCGGGTCGCGGGACAAGACGGTGCGGTTGTGGGACGCGGTCAGCGGGGCGGAACTCGCCTGCCTGCGCGGCCACGAGGGCCGGGTAACGAGCGTGGCGTTCGCCCCCGACGGCCGCCGCCTGCTGTCCGGCTCGCATGACAAGACGGTGCGGATGTGGGACGCCGACAGCGGGGCGGAGCTCGCCTGCCTGCGCGGCCACGAGGAGGGGGTGATGAGCGTGGCGTTCGCCCCCGACGGCCGCCGCCTGCTGTCCGGCTCATGGGACGAGACGGTGCGGGTGTGGGACGCAGACAGCGGGGCGGAACTCGCCTGCCTGCGCGGCCACGGGAGCCGGGTGACGAGCGTGGCCTTCGCCCCCGACGGCC
>JBBRPS010000564.1:0-6863 GCA_038227745.1 Gemmatales bacterium
CGCGCTCGCCCCCCGCGCAGCGGGATCTGGCTCACCGCTCGCGGCTAAACGGGTCAGCGCTGCCACGGGTCGTCATCGTCGTGCCACGTCCGGCGCCGTTCATCGTTGATCCGCTGGAGCATCATGAAGCTCTCCTTCGCCAGCAACGCGAACAGGATCCCGCCGAACCAGCCCAGCCGGGGGAGGAACGGGATGAGGACCGTTCCTCTCTCCCCCAGGAGGCAGTGAACGGCGAGGGCCGCCGCGAGTACGAACGAAAGCCCCAGTGCGATGCGGACACCGTGGCGGGGCGCCGCCCAGCTGAAAAAGTCATAACTGATCTGACCACCGTCGAGCGGCCAGATGGGCAGCAGGTTCAGGAGTCCCCAGAAGAGGTTGATAAGGATGAGCATCCGCGCGGCTTCCTTGACCCAGAACCGCGCAGGGCCATCGTGAATGTCGGTGAACAAATACTGCACGGCGAGGAACACGAACCCGTAGAGGATGAAACCCGCGAGAGGGCCGGCGAAGGAGACGGCGATCCTCTGCCATCGGTTGGCGAGACTCGCGCTGCCGATCGCCAGACCGCCGAAGCCGTACAGGACGATGTGACCGTGGGCGCCGAACAGTCTGCCCATGAGGATGTGGCCGAACTCATGGACGAGGATAGATACGAACAGGCAGCCGACCCAGAGGAAGAGCAGGCCAATCCCCTGGCCCGATGGGTGGTTGAGCAGGTTGGCCCCCATCAGGCAGGCCATCAGCCAGAACATCGGGTGAATGCGCACACCGATGCCGAACATGCGCCAGCTGAGGTCGAATTGCGTACGCTCCGGCTCGAACAGTACCACGGTCGGCACGCCTCCGAGATCCTTCGGGTAGGGATGATTCAGGTGTCAGGATAGCACCCTGGCCGGCGCGGCACAAATACATTCGGCGGGCAAGACGTTTATCGCACGTTGCGATAATTGAGCTTGATTTATCGCAACCGGCTTCGGCGAAGCAGGCACCCCCGAGAGGGAAGCCGGCCCCGCGCCGGCAGAAGGGAAGGAGGTAATCGCTATGGCCGTTAAGACTTCCGCCCGGCATGTATCGGACACCTACTTCGCGTTGGTAAAGCAGTTCCCCCCTCACCCACCTCCGCGACGATGACCACCTGCGCGCGGCCCTGAATGCGATCGACCGCCTGCTGGAGGAGGAACTGGACGACGGGGCGCAGCAGTACCTGGACGTCCTGACCGATCTGGTCGAAGACTACGAGGAGAAACACTTCCCGATAAGGAGGCGGGGCGGGAGCACACCTCCCCCGGGCCTTCGCCTCGGGGTCGATGCTGTCCTGCACGAAGCACGCGAAGGGTGCGCGCCTGCATCAACCCCCACACGGCCTGTACCACCACCGGCCCCTTCTCGCCCGCACGCACCTCGACCGTCTGCCAGGCCTCGGTCGCCAGCGCCGCGCATCACTGGTCCACGCGCGTGAAGGGCACACGCGGCGGGCGCCCGCGCCCCGGGTAAGGCGGCGGCGCGGTTCTTCGGTCAGCAGCCAGCCGATCTATTCGCGTGGCTGCTGGAGCGGTTTCCGGACCCGCCTCGGCCTGCCAAACAGGACCCAAAACCGGCCAAGGTGGCGGCCTGACCCCGATCGGCCTGTTCAAATCCGTGCTCAAGGCCCCGGCACGGTACGAGCTACGCGACGACGTGAAGAGATGCTGCTGGCAGCTGCTCGGGCCAGCTCCAGAGCAAGAAGACGCTTTCTACCGCCATCCCGATGGCACGCCCAGGGAGCGGCCGAAGCGGGAATCCACGGCTGCCGACGAGGCGCCAGAAGCCCGGGCCGAGCCGCAGAAGAAGGCCAGGAAACCGCGCGGCCGGGGGCGGTGAGGGCGGTTTACAGCGGTTTACAAACCCTCCAGGCGGCCCGGAGGGTTTACAATTTGCCGCACCCCATATATGATTTCCGTACCGTCGGCCGGACCGATGGTTTACAAGAAAGTTTACAAACGGCCCGGCGTGGAAGGGTTTACAAAAACGAAGTGACGCAAGCGCTAGTGGTGTAACTGTTTGCGATCTTAGGAGAGGTGACCGAGCGGCCGAAGGTGCGGCACTGGAAATGCCGTGTGGGGGTCAAACCTCACCGCGGGTTCGAATCCCGCCCTCTCCGCTTGAAAAGAGCTGACCATCGCAAGCCGCTGCACAACAAGGGCTTGTGACACATCATCGATGACGACGCCCCCCATTGTCCCGGAGTTGTCCAGAGGCCACACCCGCAGAACGGGCCGCCCCATCACCGCGGCCAGCATCATGCCGACCGTCACCGCCGCCACGAGCATCTTCGTCTTCATGAAATCACTCCTCCGCGCCGACGCCGGCCGTCGGCAGACCTGTCCCGAACGGGACCTTCGCCATGAACCTCTGCGAGTCCTCGTCCTTCAACTTGTAGTAGACCGCCGCCATCGACCGGTCCGAACGGTGTCCCAGCCAGCTATCAACCACCCGCTGCGGAATCCCCTCGTTGACCGCGAATGTCTCGAAGAAGTGCCGCAGCGAGTGCAGCGTGAACCCGCCGTCGCGGCCCGCGGGCGGGGATGTCAGCCATGGGTCCAGTCCTTTCCGTTGAAGAGGAGGTCGAGGGCGCGGTCGCGCCAGATGAGGACGTGCTTGCCGCGCTTGCGGAAGGCGCCTTCCGCAAGCGCGGCCGCGCGCGCTCCACTCGTAAACCGTTTTGACGCTCAAGCCGAGGAGGCCGGCGAGGCCGGTCGGCGACAGGATGGCGGGGAAGCGCCGCCAGTCCTCCCTGAACTCGCGCCTCAGCTGGCTGACCCTGCCGGGGCTCATCTCGAACTTCCGGCTCACGTCCTTCGTCCGCCCGCCGGCCATCAGGTCATCGACCACGCGCCGGTCGCGCTCGTTGCGCGTGCCGCGCCAGGCCGGGAAGTCGATGCGGAACGCGGCCTGTTCCGGGACGGGGGTGAGGGTGTTGTCGCGCAGCCGCTCCTCGAAGGCGTCCTGCCGCTGCTGGCCGTGAGGCGTCGCGTACAGGTTGTCGTGGCTGGTCTGCGTCGAGCCGTGCCGCCGGACGATCTCCTCGAAGGCCGGCTCGCGCCCGGAGTCGAGGAAGGCGCGGAGCAACTCGCCGTCCGTTCGACTCGACTGCTCCCGGCCGGCGGCGAACGACCGGGGCTGCCGGAGGATCACGGTTCGCGGTGCTTTGGCCTTGTCTGCTCGTTCCCCTGGGGAGGCGTTGCCCTGCCCTTGTAGTGGCCGGCCGGAAACGTAACCGACATGATACCGGATACTGCCGCGCGCTGTTCTCGCCCGTGAGCCGGAGTCGCGGTCTCCCAGGGCCGCTAACACCTGGCCACGATGTCCGCAGGTGCTGAACTCCCCGGCGTCGATCAACTCCTGCGCGGGGAAGACGCCGTCGCCGACGCTGTAACGCGACGAATTGGAGAGCCACTGCCGAAGGGGCTAACCTCTCCGGCTTGGTCGTTCACGGCAGCCAGAATGTCCTTGCCCTACTCCACGACGGCAGCGGCGCTTCCCGGCCAACTACTGCCGCCCTTCGAGCCGCTTGCAGGCGGCCGCCGCCTCGCGGGTCAGGCGGGCGTCCGGGGCGCCTTTCGCCAGTTCGAGCAGGTGGGCGCGGGCCTCCTTCGTCGCGATCCATTCCAGGACCTCCGCTGCCCGCAGGGCGCGGAGCGCGCCCGCAGGCGTGACCGCCTTCTCCATCTCCCGGAGTATGCCCTTTGCCCGCTGACGGGCCTCGGCCGAGGCGGGTTTCGCCACGACCTCGCGGAGCGCGGCCTCCGTTACCGGCCAGTGCTCCTTGAGATCCGCCGTCGCCCGTGTACGCGTGGCGAAGTTGGCATGGTCGAGGTCCGCGATCAGGGCCTTCACGCGGGACGGGTCCGGCCGAACGGCGGCGGTGAGCCGGGCCGCGAACCATTCGACTGCCTGGCCGGGCTCCGCGAGGAAGCGCCCTTGCGCCTGGAACCCCGCACTCCCGTCGGCAGAGGCGAGCGCGTCCCAGGCGTGGGCGAGGGTTCCCTTGGCCGCGCCCCGTGGCGGCCGGACGTCCCACCCGAGGACGACGGTGTCGAGCCCGCCCGAGAACAGCCGGCCGTCCGGGCCGAACGCCAGGGCGGTGACCCGGTCCCTGTGCCCGCGGAACTCGGCACGGACCGTCCACGTCGCCGCCTCCCAGAGCCGGACGATCCCGTCCGCCGACGCGGTGGCCAGGGTACGCCCGTCGGGCGCGAACGCCGCGTTCGCTGCCCCGTTCCGCGGGCCGAAAGCGAGGGTCGCGACCGCCCGGCCCGTCGCCGCGTCCCAGACGTACACGTGGTCCATCCGGCTGCGCCCGAACGGGTTCTCCGCCCAGTCGACGAGGAGCCGCCCGTCCGGGGAGAAGGCCCGGCCGTGCGTTGACTTCATTTTCCTGTTGAATCTCGCCTCCGTATTGCCCAGCTCGGTCGTATCACCTGAGCCCGCTTCGTCTGGGACGCCCACCACGTTCATGGGCTTGTTGAGCCCGTGCCCGGCCTTACCCGTCGCCATGTCCCAAAGGCGGACGGGCACGTCGCGATCCTCGGGACTGAAGCTCTCCGCCCCCCTGTCGCGGCTGATCGCCAGCGTCTTGCCGTTGGGCGAGAGCGCGGCCCGCCGGGTGGTCCAGCGCAGGTAGGCCCACTTGGCGGAGTTGTAAAGGTCGGCATCCAACCTCGGTGAGACCGGGAACGAACGCCGCTCTTTCCCGGATGCGACGTCCCAGAGCCGGACGGTCGCGACCCCGCCGCCGAGCGTGAGGAGCGTCTTGCCATCCGGCAGGAACGCCGCCACGGTAGCGTCGTCCGCGAAGCCCGGAAACCGGTCGATGACCCGCTGGCCTGCGACGTCGTAGAGCCGGACCCGGCTGCCGGTCCGAACCGCAAAGGGGTGCGCGCGGCCGGGGTTCCGTACCGTGTCGTCCGCGACGGCCCACGCCAGGAACCGGCCGTCCGGGCTCGCCACGACTCCCTTCTCGATCCCACCGACGATGCGGCGGGGGGATTTCCCGCCGGACGTGTCCCAGATGTGGAGGTCGCCGTCCTGGTCGGTGGTGAACACCCGCCGGCCGTCGGTGACCAGGATCTGCTCCACGGCACTGTCCTGAGCCGCGGCTGGGGTGAGCTGACGCCCGCTGGCCGCGTCCCACCGATAGATCGCTCCGCTCACGGCGCCAGTCAAGACCGATCCGTCCCGGCTGAACGCGAGTCGCTGCGCCCGCCGCTCGATCCGGAACCGTTCCTTCCCCGTAGCAGGGTCGTACAGGGTGACGTGGTCGCCGGCCGCGGCGACCGTTTTGCCGTCGGGGGCAAAGGCGACACCCTCGAGATTACCCCCGATCCTGGGGAAGACCTTCAACTCCTTGCCGGTGGCCGCCTCCCAAAGACGGAGCCGACCGTCCCGCCAACCGCCGCCTGCGAGCGTTGCCCCGTCGGGCGAGAACGCGAGCGCTCGGATGGGGCCGTCCCCGGCCGGGAAGCGCTGCAGTACTTTCCCCGTGCCGACCTCCCATATCCGGGCGAAGTGGACAGGCCCCTTCTCCTGCTCATACCCCCCGGCCGCCATCCGCTTGCCATCGGGGGAGAAGACGCAGGCGGAGACCGCCCAGCCGTGCTCGAACGTCCTGGTCACCTTGCCGGTTTCCACGTCGATCAAGCAGACCGCCTGCCCCAGCAACGTAGCCGCGACCTGCTTGCCGTCCGGCGTGAACGTCATCCAGTCGGTGATCGACCGCGAGCCGCCGGAATCCGGCAAATACTTGAGCTTGCGAAGCTCTTTTCCCGTCGCCGCGTCCCGGAAGTAGAGGAACTTGTCATCCTTGGTGGCCAGGGTCTTCCCGTCCGGCGACAGGCCCACGGCCTCAATATTCGACCCGCGCTCATGCGGGAGGGAATAAAGACAGCGGCCATCGGTCAAGTCGAACACCCGTGCGGGCGAGAACGAGCCCCACCCGCTGGCCGCAGCGGCGAGCCTGCCGTCAGCGGACACGGCCAGGCTCTCGATCCGGCTGCCGTGGCGGTATCTGGCCGTGCCGAGGCGAACAGCGCCCTGGGCCGGGAGCGGGTCGGCCGCGGGATCGCCTTGGTCCGCGCCGGCCGCCGGGGGCGAGGCCGTGGGGGTTGACTTGCTGGCCGCCGGGGCTTGATCCGCGTGCGGGGTCCAGCAGAATGCGAAACAGACGGCGGCCCCCAGGGCCGCCACCGCGACGAGGGCCCCGACCTTCTTGTACGATGTGGAGAGGAAGAGGGTGATCCCTTTCCTGGCCGAGGAGAGGGCGGAGGCGCCGGCGGTCCAGCCACCGACCGCCCGTGCGCCGGCCGCGGCCAGCGTCGTCGCCCGCAGGGGGCCGGGCACGGCAACGGCACCTCCGGCCAACAATCCCGCCAACGCCGCCGGCAGCGTGACGCCCCGGCCGCGGAGGCGCGCTTCGAGCAGTCGCCGGCCCTGCGCCAACCGCCGCCGCAGTGTGTTGCGGCTCCAGCCGAGCTGCCGGGCCGCCTCGTCCTGCGTCCGCCCCTCCAGGTAGCAAAGCACCAGCGGGGCGCGGTAGCGGTCCGACAGCTGGCCCAACTCGTGGTCCAGAATGTCGAGCATCTCCTTCCAGGCCAGCCCTTCCGCAGGCCCCACGGCCTTGTCGCACACGGCGGCGGGCAGACTCTGCAAGGCACGCCGCCGGGCACGCACGGCGAGGCGGTAGGCGACGCCGTGCAAGAAGCCAGCCAGCGCTGCCGGCCGCTGGATCGCACCGGCGCGGTCGGCGAGGACGAGGAAGGTGGCCTGGAACACGTCCTCGGCCGCGTGGGCGTCGTGCAAGATCCGGCGACAGACGTTCAGGACCA
>JBBRPS010000565.1:0-6861 GCA_038227745.1 Gemmatales bacterium
GGGCCCCGCGCAGCGGATCTGGCTCACCCGCTCGCCCCCCGCGTAGCGGGATCTGGCTCACCGCTCGCGGCTAAACATCTCACGGGTTACGAGTATGGCGCTCCGCGTCACCCTGGTTCAAGGCGGCGGCATCGGCCTCGATCAGGTGCCCGCCGTGCAGCGCATCCTCGACGCCGCCGGCGTCCGCATCGAGTGGGAGGAGCACCTCGCCGGACAGGCCGCCGTCGAGAAAGGCCTGCCGCCCCTGTCCGCCGAACTGCTCGACTCGGTCCGCCGCAACCAGCTGGCCCTGAAGACCAAGCTCCTCGTGCCGGCCGAGGCGCACACGAACTACAATGTCGCCTTGCGGCGCTTACTGAACCTGTTCGCCTCGGTCCGGCCGCTGCGCAACGTGCGCGGCCTGCCCGCCCGCTTCCAGAACGTGGACATGATCGTCATCCGCGAACTGACCGAGGACCTGTACGCCGCCATCGAGCACGAGGTCGTCCCCGGCGTCGTGCAGAGCATCAAGGTCGTCACCGAGCCGGCTTGCCGCCGCTTCTTCCAGTTCGCCTTCGAGTGGACGCGCGCCAACGGCCGCAAGCTCATCCACTGCGTCCACAAGGCGAACATCCTCAAGCTCGCCGATGGCCTGTTTCTGCAGGCGTTCCGGGCGACCGCGAAGGGCTTCCCCGAGATCCAGACGCGCGAGATCATCGTGGACAACTGCTGCATGCAGATGGTGTCGAAGCCGCAGCAGTTCGACGTGATGGTCATGGGCAACCTGTACGGCGACATGGTCAGCGACCTGGGCGCGGGCCTGGTCGGCGGCATCAGCGCCACGCACGGCATCAACGTCGGCGAGGGCGTCCGCGTCTATGAGACCTTCCACGGCGGCAGCCGCGACCAGATCGGCGCCGGGCGGGCCAACCCCCTGCCGCTGCTGCTGCCGGCGATCGACCTGTTGCAGGGCGTCGGCCTCGACGCCGAGGCGCGGCGCATCTGGGACGCCGCCCAGGCGGTCCTGAGCGAGGGCCGCGTCCGCACGCCCGACCTGGGCGGCACGGCGACGACGGCGGAGATGGCCGACGCCATCATCGGAAGGATGAAGGAAGAAGGATGAAGGCAAAAGGCAAAAGGCAGAAGGCAAAAGGCAGAAGGCAAAAGGAAAGACCGTTGCTCTTTCCTTTTGCCTTTTGCCTTCTGCCTTTTGCCTTCTTCCTTCATCCTTCCGCTCAACGCGGGATCGGCGGCAGGGTGCCGAGGAACACCTGCTCCTCCTCCTCGTTGATGATGATCCGGGCCGTCACCAGGATCATCAGGCTCTGCGTCTCGCGGCCGTAGCCGACGTTCTTGAACAGACGGCTCAGGTACGGGATCTTGCTCAGCACCGGCGGCCCAAACTCGTTGCGGCCCTCCGAGAGCGACTTCAGGCCGCCCAGCAGCACCGTGCCGCCGTCCGGGATCACCACCGTCGTGTTCAGCGTGACCTGGCTCACCGCCGGCTGCTGGAAGAACGTCTGGAAGATACGCGGCTGGGCCGACACGATCGTGTCGTTGAACAGGTCGTTCACCGGGATCTGGATCGGCACCAACGGCACCGTCGCCGAGAACAGGTTGCTCAACTGCGGCTGCAGGTTCAAGCGGACGAACCGCCGGTCCGCCGACACCACCGGCGTCACGTTCATCGTCACCCCGAAGAAGATCGGCGAGTTCTGCGGGTTGAAGATCAACTGCGACCCGAACGGCACCACGTTGATCTGCGTCAGGAAGAACTGCGCGTCGGTCACCTGGATGAACGCATTCTGGCCGTTGAACACCGTGATCTTCGGCGCCTGCATGACGTTGACGCGGCGGTCGCCCTGGGCCGCCTCCAGGAGCATGAACACCTGGATGTCGCTCAGGAACGCCAGGCCCAGCGTCAGGCCGCCGTCCGCCCCGAGCGTGCCCGGGTAGCCGCCGAACGGCGGCAGCGAGAAGTCGAAGCTGCTGTTCTTCAGCGGCACGCCCAGGTCCGGCGTGAACGTGCCGGCCGGCGTGATGCCCGAGAAGAAGTTACTCGGGCGGAACGCGTTGATGAACCCCGGCGGCTGGAACTGCTGCGTGACCAGCTGCGGCTCGTAGCGTGCGCTGTTGTTCGTGATGTTGATGTCGAAGTCCACGCCCATGCGCTCGAAGAACGCCTCGGACACCGACACCAGCCTCATCTCGATCGCGACTTCCAGGTCTTGCAGGCGCCGCAGGGCCGCCAGCAGGTCCTGGATCTGCTCCTGGATGTCCTGGGTCTGGTTGATGACCAGCGCCAGGCCCAGGGGGAAGTACTGGATCGTGCCCTTGCCGCCCATGTCGGTCCAGCTCGATGGCTCGACGGTGTTGGTAATCATGCGGATCAGCAGGTCCTCGATGGTGCTGCCCGGCGGCGGCTTGCTCGGGCCGGCCCCGGCGGCACTGTTGTTCCCCGCCCAGCCCGTGCCGCTGCCGGGGGCGCTGACCGGCGCGGCGCCGGGCATCGCGTTGGGCGGCGTGAACGGCACCGGGCCGCCGTAGTTGTTGCCGAAGCTCGGCGACGTGTGCCGCTTGGCCACCTCGTTGAAGTCGGCGACGACCGGCAGCGAGTGGTTCTCGACCGGTACCACCAGGTCGGCCACCGGGTAGGTGACCATCTTGAGCTTGCCCCGGGCCTCGTTCTCGGTCGTGATCTGCAGGGCCTCGTCGCGGATCACGTACGTCAGCCGCACCTGCTTGAGCAGGATGTTCAGCGCCGACTTGAGCGACATGTCCTCGACCTTGAGCGTCAGCGGCTGCTCGAGGTTGATGGCGGCGTCGTCGAGGGCGGACTTGTCGGCCACCACGTTCACGCCGCTCATGTCGTGCAGGTACTCGATGACGTTCTTGAGCGGCATGTCCTTGACGTTGAGCGTGACGTGCTGCGACACCAGCTTCTGCTCGATATAGCGCTCCTTCGCGTTGCGGTTGTCGAACTGGATGCCCTTGCCATAGCCCAGCCGGGCCTGGTTCTTCTGGGTGATGTTTTTGTTGAAGTCGAGCGGGGTGTTGATGCCGTCCACGTAGGGGCCGAGCCTCTCGGCGTCGTCCCAGGCCCGCAGGCGGAATTCGTCATTCTGCTCCGACTTCTCTTTGTTCTTGTGGACCTCCCGACGGATCTTTCCGAGCTGGATGGCGGCGTCGGCCGCGACGTTGTCCGAGTCGATTTCCTTCATCTTGTACGCCAGGATCACGGCCTCGTCGTACTTGCCTTCCCGCGTCAGGCCGTTGAATTGCTTCATCAGGCCTTCGATCTCGGTGTCGCGCTTCTGCTGGTCGAGCACGCGCTTCTTCTCGCGGTCCTTGCCCCCCATTTCGTGACCGGCCGCGTATTGTTTCTCCTCCCACTCCTTCTGCGCCTTGAGCTTGCGGTACTCCTGCATGCGGTTCTCGGCGGATTTGCGCAGCAGCGTGATGCGTTCGGGCGGCAGCGTGGCGCCCGCAACGCGCTCCACGTAAGTGCGGAGGATGTCGATCGCGGTGTCGTAGTCGCCGACCTTGGCGTTCGCCGACGCCATCGCCCGCTTCTGCTCGTCCAGGCCGTCGCGGCGCAGCTTGTCGAACAGCACCTCTTCCATGGCCTTGATGTGGTCGGCGAAGCCGATGTCGCCGGGGCCGGCGCCCGGGGCGTCCGGGGCAGGCCTGTTCGCGGCCAGTGGCCCCAGGTCGGTCACGCTCGCCTTGCCCGGGACACTCGCCGTCTGGACCGCGCCGCCCGAGGGCATCACGCGGCCGGGCTGCATCTCCGGCGTGCCCGAAACCTCGCGCAGCCGCGACTGCCGGTTGGCCGTCAACATCCCCTCGTCTACCGATGCGAGAATGGTCCGGGCCAGGTTGTAGTCCTTCTGGACGAAGGCCTCGTAGGCGTCGTCGAACTTGCGGTTGGAGGCGTTCCGGCGCTGGGCCTCTTCCTCGAGGTCGAGGCTGTTCAGGAAGCCGCGGGCCTCGGCCTGCAGGCCGTACGGCCCGATGAAGACCTGCTCGGCGAGCTTGCGGGCGAGGTTGAGCTGACCGTTCTTCAGCTCCAGGCGGGCCTTTTCGAGGATCTCCATGCCCTCGCCCCGCGGGCTCGTCAGGGGGGCGGCCGCCTGCGGCCCGCCGGTCTGCGTCACCTGCGGCGTCGGCAGCACGGGCGCCGGCACACCGCCCGGCGCCGGCAGCCCCGGCGGCGCGGGCGCCTGCCCGCTCGCCACCTGCGCCCAGGCGGCCTTCTGGTCGATCGCGTTCGTGTCCAGGCTGAAGCTGACGGCCAGTTGCCGGGCCTGCCCGAGCGACATCATGGCCCACTGGTAGGCGGCCGCGTCCCTGGGGGCGGCGTTGACGACGCCCTCGGCGTCGCGGAGCATGGCCTGGATGCGGGCCTCGCACAGCGCCCCCAGGTGACCGACGGCCTGGTCGGGGTTCTCCTCGTTCCGCTCGAAGAAGACGCCGCCGCGCGCCGCCTCGGCGGCGAAGCGCTGGGCTTCGATGGCCTTCTGCCGCGCCTCGACCAGCAGCCCCTGCTGGCTCAGCCCCTTCGCCTCGGCGAGGAGGGCCTGGGCACGCTGTTTGGCCTGGACGCTGACCATCGACGCCAGCCCCTGGTCCTGCGGATTCGGCGCACCGGCGGCGCCGGAGTGGTTGCGGGCGACCGGGTCGTGTACCTTCGAGCTGCGGCCGCCGGCTAGTTCGGCGTTGTGGACCTCGGTCAGCAGGCGATCGGGGCGGTCGCCCATCTCCCAGATGCTGTAGGGGCCGTGCAGCCGCTTGACCTGGTACGCCATCGTCCGGGCCGCCTGGTAGTCGCCCTTCTTGAACGCCTCGCGGGCCTGGACGAGCAGCTTCGCCGACTCGTCCTTGTCCTTGCGGGCGCGGCCCTTCTGGATGTCCACGCGCAGCTTCTCCGGCGAGTCCTCGAACAGGCCCCAGCGCGTGTTCGGGACGGCGGCGGCGAGCAGCGACAGGCGGTCGGCCTCGTCGAGCCGGCCTTCCTTGAACAGGCGGCGTGCGTCGCGGACGAGGGCCCGCGGGTCGGACGGCGTGTTGTCGGCCTGCTCCCGGGGCGGCGGTTGACCCGCCGTGGTGGTGGCGACGGCCGGAAGGACGTCCCGGGCCGGCGGCCGCTCGGCAACCTGGGCGGCCGGGGTGCCGCGGCGGCGGATCTCCGCCATGAGCTTCTCGGGGCTGTCTTCCCACCACTGCAGGTTCGGGTGCAGCGCCTGGGCCTGTTCGGCGAACCGCTGGGCGGCGGCGACGTCGTTCTGCCTGAGCGCCTCGTAGCCGTTCTTGACGAGCTGGCCGGCGGCGGTGTTGTTCTCCTGGCGCGGTGTGGCGTCCTGACCGGGGCGGTACTGCGTCTCGCGGTTGATGGGGTCGGTGGGCTTCTGCGCGGCGGCGACGGCGGGGGCGTTCCCCGTCCCGGCGTCGGGGCGCTGCTTGTCCGGGGTCAGGGCGGGGCGGACGTTGTCCCGGGCGGCCAGCTTGCTGCGGGCGCCCTGGATGTCGCGCAGCACGCGGGACGGATTGTCGTTCCAGGGCTGCATCCACGCCGGCAGGCCGGTGGCGACCTTCTCCGCCTGGTGGGCGAACTGCTCGGCGCGGTCGAGGTCGCCGCGCGCCAGGGCGGCGCGGGCGGCGGCAGTCAGCGTCCGCGCGTCCTCGCGCGTCGCCGGGTTGCCGCCGGGCGTGCCGGCGGCGGCGGTCCGCAGCCGCTCGTTGAGTTGGCTGACGCGCTGCTTGTCGGCCTCGGCGAGGTACTGGTTGACGGTCAGCACCTTGGCGAGGGCGTTGGCCTCCTGGACGCGGCCCTGGGTGAGGGCCTCCTCGGCCTGGAGGAGGCGGGCGGCGCCGTCGCGGCGCTCCTGCAGGGCGGTCTTGTTCTGGCGGACGAGTTCGGCCAGGTCGCGCTGCTCGGCGGCCTCGAGCTGCCCCTCGTTGCCCTGGACCTGGATCAGGAACAGGGCGGCCTTTTCGTAATCGCGGCGGTTGTTGCACTCGCGAGCCGCCTGGAAGGCGGTGCGGGCGCGCGGCCGCGCAGCGTCTTCTTGGGCGCCTGTCGTCGCGACGAGTCCCAGCGCCAGGCCGGCGCCGAGGAAGATGGAAAAAGGTACAAGGAAGCGGATCGGCCGCGCCTGCCGGGCGCCGCTGCCTGTGTCCCTGCTGTGGGCGCCGCCCCCCTCGGACTGAGCCTTAACCCTAGCCACCCTGGCCTCCTTTCCCCGTCAGACCCCCTGTACTCCGGCCTGCAGCCAGAGCTGTCCCGGTCTCTGGTTCACGGGGCGGGCCGCCAACAAGTTGGCGAGCACGCGGCGCCGTCCCAGCCTTCCCCAAGGCCGGTCCGGCGCGTCCGCCGTGACACCTGAGTGTTTCAATTTCGCTCAAGTAAGGGACAGTAAGCGGCGGGAACATAGCGGCGAGCCGAAAGCACGTCAAGACCGGAATGGCCGGCTCGAAAACGTCGGCGAGGTCGGTAGAGCGGGAGGCGACTCTTCGTCCCGAGAACCTGCTGGTATCCCCCCACAGTTCGTGCTAACTTACCGTTGGCTGCCCCCAGATCCCCCTGAGGTTCCCCATGCCGAAGCCGAACCGTCCCGACGCGCATGCGACCCTCCCACCCGCCGCCCTCTCCCTTCCCGATCAGCCCACGATCCTGCCCGGTGCGGCCGCCTCCCCACAGGAGTCCGCACCGCCGGCGTCCCCCGCGCTGGCAGCGGGGGACGCCCGCGTCGTCCAGGACCGCTGGTACGTCGCGCGCGGCAAGGAGAAGGTCGGGCCGCTCTCCTGGGCCAAGTTGCGCACGGAGGCCAGCGCGGGCCGGCTCGCCCCGGCCGACATGGTCCTCCGCGAGGGGACCGCGAA
>JBBRPS010000566.1:0-6848 GCA_038227745.1 Gemmatales bacterium
CAGGGAGATCGGCACACAGCACCGAGAAGGGACGAGGTTTGCGGCCGCGCATGAGATAACCTCCGTTGTTCGGCGAGGATTACTCCCATGATATCGCCTTCCCTAATTCCTTGCAGAACTTCCGCAGCGGGACACTAGCACCGAAACACGCGCATTACTGGAACACGCTCGGCGTGGCCCACTACCGGGCCAGGAGCTGGAAGGAGGCCATCGCCGCCCTGCGCAAGTCGATGGGGTTGTTGTGCGGCCAACTGGAAAGCTGGAACACCTTCTTCCTGGCCATGGCCCACTGGCAATTGGGCAACAAGGAAGAGGCCCGCAAGTGGTATGACCAGGGCGCTGCGTGGATGGACAAGAACCAGCCAAAGAATGAGGAACTCCGCCGCTTTCGAGCTGAGGCCGTGGAGCTGTTAGGCGTGAAAGAGAAGCAGATGTAGGACGGTTTTCCAAACCGTCCGGCCCAACGGGACGGTTTGCAAAACCGTCCTACGAGATCGCATCAACGAAAGCGGCCGGTGGGGTCCTTACCGCCAAGCAAGCCCCCCACCGGCCCGGCACCGCCCCGGCGCTCGGTCTGCGCGCCGGCAGCGATGTCTTTTTGATTCTACCGCAGGCCGTACTGAACATCCACTGGAGGATTTTCCCATGTTTCGCAAGCATTCGCAGAGCGGGTTGAACCGGCATTCCGAGACGGCCCAGCGGCAGTGCCGGAAGGGCAACGCGAAGCCGACGCAGCAGCCGAAGCTGTTCCGGCCCGTGCTGGAGGCGCTGGAAGACCGCACGCTGCTCGCAGCCACCCTCGACCTGATCGGGAACCAAACGCTGGTTGCCAATACCAACGTGAACGTCAGCAACAACGCCGTCAACATGACGAACACCAACGAGAGCGAGATGGTGGTCGATATCAACCCCACCAACCCGCTCAACGTGGTCGGCTTCGTCCACGACACGAGCAACCTGAATCAGATTCAGGTCTTCTTCAGCACCGACGGCGGGAGCAACTGGGTACGGCGGCTCATCACCGACGTCGGCAACGACAAACTCACCGGGACGAACGACGACGGCCTTGGAAGCGGAGCCCGGTTTGATCCGGCGATCAAGTTCGACGCCAGTGGAAGGCTGTACGTGGCGTACGGCATGGACAGTTCCACGCCCACGACGCGCGGTACCACGACCCTGGTGGTCGCCGCGAGCGCGGACGGCGGGAACACGTTCACCCAGTTCGTCCAGGTGGACCAGGTGAACAACCTCTTCTCCTTCCCATTTATCCAGCCGCCTTCAGTCGGGCTTGACAAGTGGCAGATCGCCACCGGTCCCTCCGGCCCAAATACCACGACACCGGCCGTTTACGTCGCCTACTGGGACATCCGGAACAATCGCAACGTGGTTGCCGGCTCCCGGAACGGTGGCGCGAACTTCACGGCCCCTGTAACTTTTGCGGATACCAACCACGTCGGTAGCGATGCCTTTCCCGGCGTCGGCCCCAACGGACAACTGTACGTCACCTGGAGTTCTGGTTCGCACATTTTTGTTGACCGAGACCTGGACGGACTGTGGTCCAGCAACAACACCTTCGGCAGGGACGTGAACGTGCGCACTTTAAATCAGGTCTACGACCTCACCCAGGTGCCGGCTCAGCCAAGACGCGGCGTCGCCAACGGACCCGTGTTGGACGTGGACCGCAGCGGCGGTTCGCACAACGGCCGACTCTATGTCGCCTTCCTGGACGGCTTCGGATTTCCATTCCCGCCGTCCAGCACCGACATCTATCTAGTCTGGTCGGACGACCAGGGCGCTCACTGGACGAAAGAATCCGGCTCCGGCAACGTCGAGGGCAGCGCCGCGGGGTTCGGCAGTACGGACTTCCTCCCCTGGGTTGCCGTCGATCAGGACACCGGCAGCGTCAACGTCGCCTACTACACCACCGACGGCGCGCCAGACAACACCCAGGTCAACCTGCGGCTGGCCAGCAGCACAAACGGCGGCACCACGTTCCGCAAGACAAACGTGACGACGCAACGGTCGCAGGCCAGCTCCATGAGTGACCCGAACGAGTTCCTGGAGTACATCGGCCTTGCCGTCCACGACGGCACGGCGCAGGCCTTCTGGGCCGACAACCGGGGCGCCAAGCAGGGCCTGTTCACCAAAGACACCGAGTCCTACTCGGCCAGTGTGGCGACCGTATCCAAGGGCAACATACTGAGGATCACCGGCGACGACGGCGGGGTCGCCCGGAACGACGTGATCACGCTGCGCAGCCACCCACTCAACTCGAAGTTTGCCGAGGTCATCGTCAACGGGCAGACGCAGTGGGCCGGCCTGTGGGCCTCTCTCGGCCAGGTGTTCATCTACGGGCTGGACGGCCGCGACACCGTCAACATCGAGGACCTGGTGAGCGGCGTCTCACTGGACGTTATCGGCGGGGACGGGGACGACACGATCATCTTGAGTTCGGTCGCCCACGACCTGAGCACCATTAATGGGAAGGTGACGCTCAACCCTGGCAGCCAGCGAGACACGCTCGTCATCAACGACGACAAGTACGGTTTCAAAGCCGATTACGACATCGCGCCCAACAGCTTCCAGCGCCTGGGGGTCTTTGCTACCGGCCTGATTCGGTACAGCGGCTTTCTCAACGGCGTCGTCATCAACGGCGGCAACCTCGGGAACTCCTACAACGTGTCCGGCTCCGCCTCTGGCCCCATGATCCTGAACACGGGCATCGGCAGGGACGTCGTCAATGTCCGCGCCACGAATGGGGCGCTGAGGGTGAATGGCCAAAGCGGCGCCGACACGGTCAACATCGGGGATAAAGGCAGCGTGCAGGGCATCGGCGGCACGCTGACCATCACCAATGACCTCGGCAACAGCGATGTCATCGTGGACGACTCCGCCAATCGGGACCCACGCACGGGGATCATCCTCTATCACGAAACCGTTAGCGGCGATTTCACCGCGATCAGCGGCTTGACGCCAGGCGGTATCAAACTCGGCCGGTTCGATGTAAGTTCGCTGACGATTAGCGCCGGCAAAGGCAACAACTCCTTCCGAATCCATGATACGCTTCCGGCGTTCTACGGTCGCTTTCAACACACCCGGACGACGGTCAAGACTGGTGCAGGAAGCGATACGGTGACCGTAGACGGCACCACCGGCGCGCTCGCCCTCGACGTCCAGGGTGCCTTGCAAGGGGTGAACCGCGTCACCGTCGGTTCCCCCACCGGCGGCATCAACGGCATCAGCGGCCGGATCGACATCACGGGCGGCGCGGGTGTGGTGAACAGCCTCTCGATCAACGACGCCGCTTCGACCGTTCGGCGCGACTACGTCATTGGTGCAAACTTCGTCCAGCGCCTCGACAAGGCTCGGATTGGCTACGAGCACCTCTCGGAGCTGACCCTGCAGGCGGGCGCGCAGAAGGACAACATCGTCGTCCAGGATACCATGCAAGTCGGGCCTGGCCGCAGCACCACGATTGCCCTGAGCGGCGGCAACGATGCGATCGATGTCAGCCGCACGACCGGGACGCTGAGCATCTACCCGGGCGTCTCCAGTGTGATCAGCGTCGGCAACGCCGCCAGCTCGCTGGACAACATTCAAGGCGCAATCGTTGTGACTCCGCCCGGCGCAGGCAACTCCGTCAAGTTGATTCTCGACGACCGGGCGGCGACGACGACGCAGCAGCTTGACGTTGCCCCGAATTTCTTCGGAACGTCGTTCCGGCGGTCGGGTGCGGCCGACATTTCGGTCCTGTTCAACCCGCTCGCCAGCTTCCAGTGGTTCGGCGGCAGCGGCAGCGACACGTTCCATGTGAACGCGCTGGCAACCACCACCACCGCGCTCCTCAACGGCGGCGGCGGCAGCAATCTCCTCACCGGACCCAACCTGCCCAACCGCTGGCAGATCACCGGTGCCAATTCCGGCATGCTCAACAACAACATCACGTTCTCGTCCATGCAGAGTCTCTCCGGCGGCGCGAACGCCGACGCGTTCCTCTTCGGCAGCGGCGGTAGCGTTGACGGCACGATCAACGGCCTCGGCGGCGTCAACACGCTGGATTACTCAGCGTACACGGCTTCCACGGCTCTCTCCGCCCTGGTGGCCTGGTACAAGGGCGAAGGAAACGCCGACGATGCCGTCAGCGGCAATAATGGCGTCCCGGTGGGCGACGTCCAGTACGCGCCGGGCATGGTCGGCCAGGCCTTCAGCTTCAACGGCGTGGATTCCTACGTCCGAGTGCCCAATTCCCCGGCTCTGGAGTCGGCTAACATCTCCGTGGAGGCGTGGGTCAACGCGACGAACCCGCCAGCCTTTGCTCATATCCTGGATAAGGGCGACAACAGCAACCTCCTGCCGTCGTACTCGCTCGAAAACGAAAACGGCGGACTCGTTTTCACTGTCTCTAACGGTACGACCTATACGGACTCAGAGAACGACACCGCCATTTGGGACGGGAACTGGCATCACGTGGTCGGAACCTATGATGGTGCATCGGTCCGGCTCTACGTCGATGGCGCCGAAGTCGGCAGCGGAAGTCCGTCGAACATCGCCATCCGTTACGGGCTGTCGAATACGAACGACCTCTTCATCGGGTCCTACGACGGAGAGCCGAGATTCGACTTCCCCGGTCTCATCGATGAGCCATCGGTTTACAATCGCGCCCTGACCCCCGCGGAAATCCGCAGCCTCTTCGACGCGGGCAGCGCCGGCAAGACGGCCGTGGAGAGCAACGGCGTCACCGTGAACCTGCAACTGAGCACGGCGACCGCCATCCGGGACGGCATCAGCAACATTCAAAACGTAACCGGCAGTGCCGGCAACGACATCCTCGTCGGCAATGGCGGCAACGTGCTCAACGGCGGCCCAGGCCGCGATCTGCTCATCGCCGGCGCTTTTGCCAGCATCCTGAACGGCGGTGGCGACGAGGACATCCTCATCGGCGGCAGCACCGACTACGACACCGCCCCGGCGGCTCTGAACGCCATCATGGCCGAGTGGGCTCGGACCGACATCGGCTACGAAACGCGGGTTGCCAATCTCCAGAGCGGCGCCAACGGCGTGCCGGCCCTCAACGCCAACACCGTCCACAGCAATGGGCAAGCGAACCAACTCAGGGGCGGGACCGAGCCGACCGAGCGGGACCTGTTCTTCGCGAGGCTCGCTTCCGAACTGCTCGACAGGGATTTGTTGAGCGAGGAGTGGATCGAGATCGTGTGATGGAAACGCGAACCCTTAATTACTGAACAAAAGCGGCCGGTGAGGCCTTACCGCCAAGCAAGCTCCTCACCGGCCCGGCACCGCCCCGGCGCTCGGTCTGCGCGCCGGGAGTGAGGCCGCAGTCATTCTATAGCAGACCGCATTCCCTCAAGGAGTGGAAACATGGGTCTTGCATCATGGTTTCGCAGTCAGCGTTCTCCGACTTCGGGCAACCGGCACGCGGCTCCCCACAAGGTGCCGTCACGGCGGCCGCGCCGGGTGCGTCTGGAATTGGAGCGGCTAGAAGACCGGACGGTGCCGGCGTCCCTGATCGTGACCAGCCCCCTCGACGCGGGGGCGTTCGCGGGAACGTTGCGCCTTGCGGTCATCCAGGCCAACGCGGACGCCATGGCCGGGCAGTCGGACACCATCACCTTCGACACCGCCAAGATGGGCACGTCCACCGTGACACTGGTGAATGGGCCGCTGCTCCTGGACGTGACCGGGGCCGCAGTCCCGGTCGGCACGGTGACGATCGACGGCGGCGGCGTCGTCAGCGTCAGCGGCAACCACGCCAGCGGCGTCTTCAAGGTCGATCCCAACGTGCAGGCAGTCCTCACCGGCCTCACCATCCGGGACGGCAACTCCACTGACGGCACCTATCCTTTCGGCGGCGGCATCTTCAACGATGCTGGCACGCTGACAGTGAGCAACGCCACCCTCATCGGCAATTCCGCCAGCGACGGCGGCGGTATCTTCAATTATCTTGGCACCCTGACCGTGAGCAACGTCAGCCTCATCCTCAACTCCGCCAGCTTCGGCGCCGGCATCTACAACGATGCTGGCACGCTGACGATGAGCAACGGCACCTTCAGCGGCAACTCCGCCACCGACAAAGGGGGCGGCATCTACAACGATGCTGGCACGCTGACAGTGAGCAACGCCACCTTCAACCTCAACTCCGCCCTCAAGGACGGCGGTGGCATCCACAACCGCGCTGGCACGCTGGCAGTGACCAACACCACTCTCAGCGGCAATGCTGCCGGCAATCAAGGTGGCGGCATCTCCAGCTCTGGCACCCTGACGGTGACCAACTCCACCCTCAGCGGCAACTCCGCCCTCGCCGGCGGCGGCATCTTCAACAAAGGCACGCTGACCGTGAGCAACGCCACCTTCAGCGGCAACTCCGCCACCTACCCGTCCGCCACCACCGCTACCGAGGGCGGAGGCATCTTCAAGGGGAAGCGGTGACGCTTTACCGTTCCTTTTCGAGACAAAGGGCTTACGGCGAAATTGTGCAATCCTTGGCGGGCGGGCAGGGCGGCAAGCCCGCTGAGCGGCGAAGGCCGGCCGCTGGCCCGGCCGCGCCGCTGGCACCCCGCCGATGCGCCGAATATCGCCGGAAGTTCTTTCGAGTGGCAGCGGTCCGTAAAGCGTCACCGTCCCCCCCTCACCGTCCCCCCTCACCGTCCCCCCCTCCTCGACATGAAAGGGGAGGCTTCCTTCCCCTGGGCCAGCCGCCCCGTCAGATCGCCTCAATGGACGCCAGCTTGATCTTCCGGACCTGGTCCTTGACGTAGACGCGCGCCCGCTCCAGGCGGCCGTTGCCCTTGAGGACGGCCAGCTTCTTGTCGATCTCCTGGAGCTTGGCC
>JBBRPS010000567.1:0-6839 GCA_038227745.1 Gemmatales bacterium
CGAGGCGATCCTGCAGGTGCGGGCGGACCACCTGAGCGAGGACCAGCCGCTGGAGGCGTTCTGGCAGCGCCGGCAGGCGGCGGCCACGGGCCAGCGCCCTTACCGCCGTGCCGGCTGATTACGAACCATGTCGTGCGCCCATTCGGCTGTCACACGCCGCCGCGGCCCCCCTACTTGAAGGCGAGTGGCAGACGCGCCCGGAAGTCTCCTGCCCCACCTGGCCCGTCCAGGCCGACCCCGGGCCGACGATCCTAACCCCTAGAGGCAAGAGGAGCGATCCGTGTCTTCCCTGCGCACGCCGACATCCCGCCGGCAATCCCACCCGCCCGAAGTGCCGGACGCCTCCCTCAGCGGCGAGGGCCTGATCGTCCTCAGCGCCCTGCTCAACCTCCCGCTCAGCGTCGCCCTCCTGCACAGTGAGCTGCCCGCGCTGGGGGCGGTCGGCGTCGGCTTCGTCGGCCTGGCGGCGCTCGGCCTGGCCCTCATCTTCGCCGGCGAGCGCAGGGCGGGGGCGGTTCTGGTCCTCATCGGCGGCGCCGCCTTCTTCCCGCTCGGCGTCGTCGGCATGCTGGGCGCCCGCAAGGTCCTCGACCGGGTCGGCGTCGAGGCGTTCCGTGCCGCCGTGCCCGTCGTGGACGAGTGGGCGATGTCCTCGACCGTGGTCATCGGTCCGCGGGACGCTCGCCGGTTCCGCCGCCACGCCGTCACGCCGGCGGACTTCTACGTCAATCCGTTCTTCCCGCGACTCTGGTTCGCACTGGGGGCCGTATTCTGCGTCCTCGGCGGCGCCGCCCTGGTCGGCGGCGGCTCGGCCGGCCCCGCGCTCGGCGTCGGCGGGCTCCTGCTCTGCCAGGGCGCGTGGATGGCGCGTACGCCGGTCGTCCGCCTCCACGGAGATCACCTGGAGGTGAAGGCGGCCCCCCTGGCGGGCCGGCAGCTCATCCGCTATCGCGACATCGTGGAAATGGAAACGGGGGAGAAGACGGTGCTGCACGTCCGGACGGACGGAGGTCAGACCCGTATCGTGCGCCTGCCGCTGAAGCAGCTCGAAGCCCACGACACGGCCGACCTGCTCCTCTCCCTCCGAGGGGCCACCGGGCAGGCGTGAGGGGTCGCCGCGGTCCCGTGAACCGCGGCCATCCGTCCTCTCCCCACGCCCCGCGCAGAAAGAAAACACTTGACTGAATCTCGGGCCGCGGGAAAATGGTGCAAGATCGATACGGAACGTTGTGGGGCGCCTCCCCGTGGAACGGGGAGGTCTTCCGGCCATCCCTTCCGGGGACGGCCCGTGACAGGCCGCCGCGACAAGGCGGCCGCCTGTCCTTCTCCAGGAGTATCGCCGGCATGTCCTCACCCCCGCACCGCCCGGACACGCGGAACGTGAACGCCCCGCGCCCCGCCCCCCACCCCGACGAGGTCACCGCGACCGACCTGGTGGGGTCTCCGCCGGAGTACCTGCACGAGATGCACGCCGCCCTGCAGCGGGCCGAGCAGGCCTACGCGACCGGCGACCTCGCGGCCGCCGCCCGTGCTGCCGAGGAGGGCCTGGCCGCCATCCGCCTGGTGCAGACGAAACTCGGGCCGCAGGGCGTGGCGCCCCAGTACGCCGCCTTCTTCCACTGCTTCCGCGCCCAGCCGGACTTCCGCAAGGCCCTCGGCCTGTTCAAGCGCGGTCTCACCGGGCGGCAGGCGGCTTGCCGGGCCAGCAAGGGCCAGCCCACGCTTGAGGGCGGCGATCACTTCTTCCGCACCGCCTGGGTGATCCTCCAGCCGGGGACCGCGGGGATCACGGACGACCTGCCGGTGGAGTTGCTCGTAGACGAGCACCCCGTCGCCGGGCGCGTGCTGCGCAGTGTGCTCCGCCTGCGCACCAAGCTGCTGGCCTGCCTGGACGGGTCGCCGGAAGACACGATCGACAGCTGACCGCCGCGGCCCCTCAGATTTGATCGGTGGGCATCTCGCCGGCCTCGGCACGGCGGAGCACGTCGGCGAGGCTGATCTCGCGCAGCGCCTTCTTTTCCTTCGCTTCGAGTTCCTGCAGCACCGCGCCGACGGCCTGGACGGCCGGTGACGGCGTCAGACCGGCGAGCGCGGGCGGCGACGGCGGCGCGGGCTGTTCGATGGCAAAGAACGTGGGGCAAGTTGCCAATTTGCCGTCTTTCCCGGCAAGTTGGCAACTTGCCCCACGTTCTTTGTAGGGCCTCTTATGCCTCAGATGCCGCTGCCCCCTTCGTGCTCGACGACATGCAGCCCGCACTCCTTCTTGGCCGTGCCGGCCCAGCGGCCGGCGCGCTCGTCCTCGCCCTCGGCGACGGACCGCGTACACGGCCAGCAGCCGATACTCGAGTAGCCCTGGTCGTGCAGCGGGTTGTAGGGGATGTCGTGCGCGCTGACGAAGTTCCAGACGTCCTTCTTCGTCCAGCCCAGCAGCGGGTTCACCTTCACGAGGCTGAACTTGGCGTCCCACTGGACCACGCCGGCGACCGCCCGGTGATTGGTCTGGTCGCTGCGGATGGCGCTGATCCAGGCGTCGTAGCCGACGACGGCCCGGCGCAGCGGCAGGATCTTGCGGTCGTGGCAGCACTGGTCGGGCCGGTGGCCGTAGAGCGGTCCGCCATGCTCCACCTCGTACTCCTCGACCGTCAGCTCGGGGCGGATGTACTCTACCTCGATGCCGTAGCGCTCCCGGAGGCGCTCGCGCAACTCCAGGGTCTCGCGGAACTGGTAGCCGGTCTCCAGGTTGAAGATGCGCACCGCCGGCTCGATCTCCGCCAGCATGTGAATGAGACAGCATCCTTCCGCCCCGAAGGCCGTCGCCATGGTCAGGCGCGGGTGAAACGTCTTCACCGCCCAGCGCAGGATCTCCTGGGGCGGTTGGTCGGCCAGCAGGCGGCTGGCGGCGGCGATCTGCTCCTGCCCAAACTCTGCCTTCACCATGAACGCGGGTCTCCGGCTCCTGTGCGATTACGGTCTACCCCCACGGCCCCACCTCGTTCGCCCGGCGCCGCCGACAGAACGCCGCGGGGCCACGGGCCGCCCGCGGTTTGAGGTGGGTCGCAAGCTGGGTGACAATAGTCAGTTGTGGGGCAAACACTCAGGACGGTTCCGGGCCTCCTATTATCTTTATCACCTTGATAAACATTTCGTCAAGAGGCCTGGTCAGGCGTGAGTGGAGCTCGGAAGAGGACACCACGGTCGGGCGGGAAATGGCGGCGCTGTCCCGAGGAGGCAAGGGAGAGGGGCGGGGGCGCGGCCCCTACCACCTTTCTCCCCCGGATGCCGCTGGCGACCGGCTGCGGCGTCGGATAGAGTCAAGTCACCCGGTCCCCGGCACCTGTTCCGAGGAGTCCCCATGAACGCGGTACGATCGGCTCGGTGGTTGCTGCCGCTGGGCGGCGCCGTCTGCTTTCTCGTCGCTCCGCGCCCGGCCGCCACGCCGACCCAGGAGAAACCGCCGGCGCGGGCCTACGAGAACCGCCTGACGCCGCTCGCGCATCCCAAACCGCTGCTCGCCGACCACCCCGAGTTCGTCGAACCGGTCCGCGAGACGGTGCGCTTCGAGGCGCCGGCGCTGGTCGAGGACGCCGACGCCGACCTGCACGTGCGGGCGTGGCGGTTCTCGTACAACGCCCGCGGCATCGTGGAAATGCCCAACCACCTGCGGGCGGCGCGGACCGCCGTCATCGTGGTCCACCCCTGGGGCATCGACGATGGCCAGGGCTGGCGGACGCCCGAGCCGGCCGGCGTCGTGGACTTCTGCACGCCGCAGCGCAACCGCCTCGCTGGCCGCCACACACGCACCGTCATCAACCCCTTCCTCAAGACGCTGCGCGGCAAGGTGGCGCTGGTCCTGTACAGCCTGCCCGGCGACGAGGATCCGATCCGCCGTAAGCTCTACCGCTCTTTCCGGCACCGCCCGGGCGCGGCCGAGCGCCAGCAGGGGGCGCAGGAACTGCAGGCGAAGCTGAACGGCTTCAAGTACCGTGGCGAGTCACTGCCGGCGAAGCTGACGCTGTCGGCGGACCGGCCGGTGGCGGACTACTTCCGGCAGTTCCCCGGCCTGGACGCGGGGCCGCGCTACAACAACGCCGGCTTCTGGGCGCTGCCCATCCCGGTGACGCGCGACCTCGACGCCGACCCCGACGACGTGGTCATCTACGACGCCCAGGGGTACGGGCCACTGAAGGAGTTCCTGCGGAGGCAGGGCGTGCGGCACGTGCTGCTGACGGGCTACGCGACGGACATGTGCTACTGCCGGACGACGGCGGGCTATCAGAACCTGGCGAAGGACTTCAACGTCTTCCTGATCGGCGATGCGACGCTGGCGACGTTCCCGGCGAACCCGAACCCGCGCTTCGCCACGAACGCGGCGATCTCCTTCGCATCGCTCGACCACCTGATCACGCAGGTGTCCTGGGTCCGTTACCAGCCCCCTGCCGGGGCGAAACGCTGAGAGGCGGGGCGGGGTTGGAGTCCCGGCTTTCCTGGGTCCCGCATGGCTAAAGCGCGCTTTGACCGTGCTGCCCTCAATAGACTGAAGGGCACGGGTCGGGCGTCCTGGGTTCAGCGTGGGGGGGGGTCGGCGATGCGAAACGCGGTGCGATTGCGTTGGCGGCGATTCGTGTTCGTGCCGATCCTGCTCTCCCTCGCGGGACTCCTCCGTGGGGCGGATGCCCCCGTGGAGGGCCTGCCGCCGCCGAACCAGGAGAACGTGGACTTCCGCCGCGACGTCTACCCGCTGCTCGCCGCCAGGTGCTTCAAGTGTCACCAGGGCGCCGGCGCTTCGTCGGGCCACCGCCTGGACCTGCGGGCCGAGTTGCTCGGTGAGGGCAACGGTAAACCCCTCGTGGAGGTCGGCAACAGCGCCGGGAGCCGCCTGATCCACGTCGTCGCGGGACGGGTGCCCGGCAAGGTGATGCCGCGCATGGGCGACCGCCTCAGCGCCCGCGAGGTCGGCGTGCTGCGCGCCTGGATCGACCAGGGGCTGAAGTGGGACGACGCGCTGCTGCCGCAGGCCGTCGCCGTCCCGACGCACTGGGCCTTCCGCCCGGTGCAGGCGCCCGCCGTGCCGCGGGTGCGGAACGCGGCGTGGTTGCGCAACCCCATCGACGCCTTCATCGCCGCCCACCACGAGGCGAAAGGGCTGACGCCGGCCCCGGAGGCGGCGCGGCGTGTCCTGATCCGCCGACTGTCCCTTGACCTGACCGGCCTGCCGCCCGCGCCCGAGGAGGTCGAGGCCTTCCTCGCCGACCGCTCCGCCGAGGCCTACGAGACGCTCGTCGAGCGCGTCCTGCTTTCGCCGCACCACGGCGAGCGCTGGGCACGCCACTGGCTCGACGTGGCCCGCTGGACGGAGACCGAGGGCTACGAGAGCAACCACGTCCGGCCGTACGCCTGGCGCTACCGCGATTACGTCGTCCGCTCCTTCAACGCCGACAAGGCGTTCGACCGCTTCGTGCGCGAGCAGGTGGCGGGCGACGAGTTGCTGCCGTATGCCGACGAGAACCTCATCGCCACGGGCTTCCTCGCCGGCGCCCGGCTGAGCAGCAACGAGGAGGACCAGGGCCGGCAGCGCAACGACATGCTGGTGGACATCGCCAACGCGACCGGCAGCGCCCTGCTCGGCCTGACGATCAACTGTGCCCAGTGCCACAGCCACAAGTTCGACCCGATCGCGGCGCGCGACTATTACCGCTTCCAGGGCTTCTTCCTCAAGGGCCAGGTGGCGAACCTGGCGCTGCGCGACCCGAAGCTGGTCGCCGCCTTCGAGGCCGCCCGCCCGGCGGAGTACGAGCCCGCCGTCAAGCTGCGCGAGGCGCTCTTCGAGGGCGCCCGCGCCCGCCTTGTCCAGAAGGCGAAGAGAGCGCTGCCCGCGGAAGCCCGCGCGGCGCTGGCCGTGCCTCCCGAGCGGCGCACGCCGCGGCAGGACGAGCTGGCGCGCGCGGCGGACCTCAAGTTCCAGTTCAGCATCGGCCTGATCGAGAAGGCGGTACACGACGAGGACCGCAAGCTCTACGACGAGCTGAAGAAGAAGGTCGCGGCGATGGAGAAGCGGATGCCGGACCGGCCGCAGACGTTCGGTTTCTACTCGCCCACCAGCCCGACGCGGATCGACGTGCTGCCGATGAAGGGCTTCTACCCGCTGCCGTATCGGTCCACGGAACTGGCGCAGGCCCGGCCGCACTTGCTCGTCGCCGGCGAGGTCCACCACCGCGGCCCGGCCGTGGACGTGGGCTGGCCCGCGGTGTTCGGCCCGGTAGACACGGGCACCGTGGAGAAGGCGCCGCGGCTGGCCCTGGCGGACTGGCTGACGAGCCCGCGCCAGCCGCTGACGGCGCGCGTCTGGGTGAATCGGCTGTGGCAGTACCACTTCGGCCGCGGCATCGTGGCGACGCCGAGCGACTTCGGCCTCAAGGGGGCGCCGCCGACGCACCCCGAGCTGCTCGACTGGCTGGCCGCGGAATTGGTCCGGAGCGGCTGGAGCACGCGGCACGTCCACCGCCTGATCGTCACGTCGGCCACCTACCGGCAGTCGTCGCGGCCGGACGCCGGCAACTCACGCCTGGACCCGGAGAATGCGCTGTGGTGGCGCTGGACGCCGCGGCGCCTGGAGGCTGAGGCGGTCCGCGACGCGCTGCTGGCGGTCAGCGGCGAACTGGATCGGCGCGTCGGCGGGGCGAGCGCGACGGACACGGCGAAGAGCCTGCGCCGCAGCGTGTACCTGTTCCAGCGCCGCGGCAAGCCGCCCGCGCTGCCGGCGCTGTTCGACGGCCCCAACGCGGTGCTGGAGAGCTGCGCCCGCCGTCACGTCTCGACGGTGCCGCTGCAGGCGCTGGCGC
>JBBRPS010000568.1:0-6839 GCA_038227745.1 Gemmatales bacterium
GCTGGCGAAGGCGGCCACGCCGGACGAGCAGGCCGCGGCCATCCGCGCGCACCGCATCCCGTACCGCGTGGCGGCCACGGTGGTGCAGCAGATGACGTCGCCGGTCCTGCTCGCCCTCGTCGAGCGCATGAGCCCCCAGGAGGTCATCAACAACCTGGCGGCCCTGCAGCGGCGCGGCGCCCTCGACCACGCCGACCTCAAGGCCCTCGTCGAGCACACGCTCGACGAGGCGAAGGGCGGCGCGCGCGTCAGCGCCTTCAAGGCCGAGGAGGCCATGAAAGTCGCGAACGTATCGGAGGATATCAAGCGCAAGCTGGAGCAGGTCGCCGACACGCAGATCAAGGCCAAGGGCCGGATCACGCGGCCGACCGCGCTGCTCATCGACAAGTCCGGCTCGATGGAGGCGGCGATCGACCTGGGCAAGCGCATCGGCGCGATGATCTCGGCGGTGTGCGAGGCGGAATTGTACGTCTACGCCTTCGACACCATGGCCTACCCGATCGAGCGGGCCGGCGAGGACCTGGCCGGCTGGGAAAAGGCGCTGCAGGGCATCGGCGCCGGCGGCGGCACGTCGTGCGGCGTGGCCCTGGAGTACATGCTGCGCAAGCGGCAGTACGTCGAGCAGTTGATCGTCGTCACGGACGAGGGCGAGAACACGCCGCCGCTGTTCGCGGACAGCCTGCAGAAGTACCGCGCCGAACTGAAGGCGGACCCGAACGTCTGCTTCGTGCGAACGCCGGGCGCGACGACGCAGCTGGAGGAGAGCTGCCGCAAGGCAGGGATCGTGCCGGATGCGTTCCAGTTCACCGGCGACTACTACTCGCTGCCGAACCTGGTGCCGCTGCTGGCCCGGCCGTCGAAGTTGGATCTCTTGATGGAGATCATGGAGTACCCGTTGCCGACACGGAAGCCGGCCTAGTAAGATGTCTGAAGCCGGGGCTTGCGGCCCGACCTCAGGAGCGTACAAACTCTCCGATCTTTGCGTCGGAAACAAGGTTGCCAACAGCTCCTGAAACTTGCCGCCGGCCCCGGTTTCTTTCGTGCCGGAGTAATCGCATTCACTACGCGGGACGCAGCAGTCAGGCCGTCGGTCTGAGGAGCTTGCTGAGTTCGCACGCCACCCGGCCGGCGAGGCGGGCGTTGGCGGTCACGAGAGCCTGGTTGATTTCGAGGGTCCGGCCGCGCGTCACCTCGGCGAGGCGGGCGAGCATGAACGGCGTGATCTCCTTGCCGCGCACGCCGACGCTGGCCGCCCGGCTCTCGACCTCGGCGAGGGCCACCTGGAACTCCTCGGGTGGCAGGGACCGCTCCTCGGACATCGACTGGGCGAGGACGACCCCGGCGCCCTGCAGGCCCCAGTGGGCGGCGAGCAGTTCGGCGGCCTGGGCAGGGGTATCGACGCGGGCGCTGACCGGCTCGCCGCTGGAGCGCATGTAGAAGGCAGGGAACGTGTCGGTGGCGTAGCCGACCACCGGGACGCCCTGTGTCTCGAGGATCTCCAGGGTGCGCGGGATGTCGAGGATGCTCTTGGCGCCGGCGCAGACGACGGCGACGGGGGTGCGCGACAGCTCGAGGAGGTCGGCGGAGATGTCCCAGGGCTGGGCGGTGTCGCGGTGGGCGCCGCCGATGCCCCCGGTGGCGAACAGGCGGATGCCGGCGAGGTGGGCGAGGAACATGGTGGCGGCGACGGTGGTGGCGGCACTGCGGCGCTGGGCGATGGCCACGGCGAGGTCGCGGCGGCTGGCCTTGAGGACGTCCTTGCTGCGGGCGAGGCGCTCCAGGTCGGAGTCGCGCAGGCCGACGGTGGGGCGGCCCTGCCAGACGGCGACGGTGGCGGGCACGGCCCCCTCGGCGCGGACCGCAGCCTCCGCCTCGCGGGCCGTCTCCAGGTTGGACGGCCAGGGCAGGCCGTGCGCGATCAGCGTCGATTCGAGGGCCACGACGGGGCGCCCCAGGCGGACGGCCTCCGCCACCTCGGGGTGCAGGTCGAGCAGGGGAACGCCGTTCATGCGGGCCAACCTTTCGCGCGTGCCGAGACCGCGGCCGGTCCTGCCAGGAGACGGGGAGAGCGCGCCGCGGACGCCGGGGAGCTGACGGCGAGCCGTCGGTTCCGTCGGGACGAGGTCACGGCGGGCATCCTTTCTGCAGGCGGACCGTAAGAGTGGGAGATCAAGCTCAGGCTAAAAGGCCCGGGGCGCGAAGTCAAGGGAAAACGGCACTGCGCGGCGGTAGCCGGCTTCGCGGAGTCACTGCGGACGCCCTGTCTTCCCCTCTCCCGCGTCGCGGCGATCCTTCAACTCCTGGTCGAGCAGCCGGTAGGCGCGCTCGCCGTGCCAGCGGTGGCCGCCCTTGAAGCGGTCCACGTGCAACTGCCCCTCCCTCCCGAGCGCCCGGTAGGCACGGCGCAGCCGCGTCTGCGCCTCCTCCAGCCACCGCGTCGGCAACAGCTTGTCCTCCGTGCCGGCTTCCCACAGACACGGCCGCGGCGCGATCAGCGACCCGATCTCCGGCACATCGCCGTACCGCAGCAGCCCAGGGATCAGCTGCGCCCCGCAGCTGTAGCGCCCGTTGATCCGCTCCTGAAAACAGTTCAGCGCCCCCGACACCACGGCCACGCGGATCCGCGGCTCCAGGGCGGCGGCCAGCATCGTCATCCGACCGCCGTAGGACAGGCCGACGCACCCCAGCCGCTGCGGATCGACCTCTTTCCGCCGCGCCAGCAGGTCCAGGCTCCAGAGGAGGTCGCGCAGGTTCTCCGCGATGAGGAGCTTGCCGAGCATCTGCAGGCGGAGGGAAGTGATGGCGCAGGGATCGTTGCCGCGGTACGCTTTGGGATCCCCGAGGCGGCGGCCGAACGGCGTCAGGCACGGGGCGGCCACGACGTAACCGCGGCGCACGAGCTGCCTGCCGTAGTCGTAGTTGGCGTTCGCGACCGCCTTCTCCACGCCCGGCGTCAGTTCCCGGCCCACGACGGCGTCGTAACCGTGGGCGCCGTGGCCGTGGACCGCCACCACCGCCGGACCGCGGCCCTTCGCCCCCTTCGGCACCAGCACGTATACGGGCAGGGGCGGGTGTCCCTCGGCGGTCAGGAGGAGTTCTTCACGGCGGTGGTCGTCCAGCTCGACGACGCGCTCGACGGTCGTCTTCCAGGCGTGGGGCGGGAGGTGCGGCCCGAGCAGCTCGCGCAACTTCCGGGCGAAGGCCGCCTGCCAGGCTCGGCACTCGTCCGCGGTCGAGCCGCGGAAGCGCATCTCCAGCGGCGCCTCCGCCGCCAGCTTGCGGATCTCTTTTTCGAGCGGGGACGCCTTCCCGTCCCCTCCCGCCCCGACAGAGCAGAGGGGGACCGCGGCGGCGAGCAGAACGACCGGGACCGCGAGGCGGCAGGAGCGGGCGCTTGGGACCATGGGATCTCCGCGAAAGAGGGACTGCCTGGATCCGGGGCGGCAGGGGGGCAGGATCATCTCCCGCGTATTGTCGGGGCGAGCGGGCGGCGAAGCAAGTCGTCAGACCTTGCTCCTGGTTGCCTCCTCCGGCGCGTTCCGGGTCAAGGTCGGGGTCGCTTGCCACCCGGGCGACGTTCTGCGCGGGCCGCGAGGGGGTCCTCCGGCCAGGCGTGTTTGGGGTAGCGGGCGCGCAGCTCCTTGCGAACCTGGGGATAGGTGTTGGCCCAGAAGCTGGCGAGGTCGTCCGTCACCTGCTGCGCCCGGTAATTCGGGGCGAGGAGGTGCAGCAGCACGGGAACGCGGCCGGCGGCGACGCGCGGCGTCTCACGGAGTCCGAAGACCTCCTGAATCCGCACCGCCAGCACCGGGGGCCGGCCCTCTTCGTAGTGCAGGGCCAGGCGGTTGCCGCTCGGCACCGCCAGCCGCTCCGGCGCCTCGCGCTCGACGGCCTGCCGCTGGACGTGGGTGAGCTGGCCCTGCAGCGCCGCCGACCACGGACCGTCGCGCAGCTCGGCGAACGAGCGGCGGCCGGGGCACAGCCACGCCAGCACCTCACGCAGGTCGGCCTCATCGAACGCGGGCAGCCGCAGTTCCGGCATCCAGTCGCGCAGGCAGCGCACGCGCGTCAGGTAGCCGCCGGCGGGAGAATCGGCCGGCGGCAGCACGCGCTCCGGCCGCTCGGCGGCGGCCGCCGCCAGGACGCGGCCCACCTCCTCGCCGTCCGGCAGCGCCGCGGATTTTTCTTCCAGCACCAGATCCTCGAAGCACAGGCGCCGCCGGGCCGTGACGCGCTCCGTCTCGGGATCGAACGCCACCTCGACCGCCGTGCGGACCAACTCCTCCGGCAGCCAGTCGCGCCGCACCGCCGAGGCCTGCCGCACCACCGCCTCGGTCCGGCCGGCATCGACGTCCACGCAGACGAACAGCTCGGGCTCGGTCACGCCGCTCGACGGGGAGAGGTACACGCCGCGGCCGCCGACCATGACGCCCTTGCGCCCACCCGGCTCGCGCCGGCGGGCCACGCGGTCGGGGAACGCCGCCAGCAGCGCTCGCAGCACCACCTCGTCCGCGTCGGCGGCGGGTGAGGCGGTGCTGCCGGCGTGCCGCAGCGAGCGGACGAGTTGATCGCGCGTGTGCAGGACGAAGCGGGCGGCGCCGCGGTTCAGCGGCCCCGCGGGCGAGGCACAGCGGCCGTCGCGCTCGTACTCTTCCAGGGCCGCGACACGGTCCAGCACGTCAGACTGCGTCGGCGCGGCGTGCCGCCGCGCTCCCGCCTCCTCCGCGGGGAGGGCGAACGGGTCGCGCTCGGAAAGCAGCGCCGCCGCCAGCGCCGCCCGTTCCGGCTGGCCGCGGCGCTGCCCCTCGATCAGCAGCCGCCCGAGTCGGGGGTGGACCGGCAGCCGCACCAGGGCGCGCCCCAGTTCGGTGACGCCGGTGTCGCCGACGGCCCCCAGCCTGCGGAGCAATTCGAGGGCGCGCGCCACCGTCGCCGGCCGCGGCGGCTCCAGCCAGGGGAAGTTCGCGATGTTCTTCTCGCCGAGGCAGAGGAGTTGCAGCACGGCCCCGGCGAGGTCCACGCGGCGGATCTCGGCTTCGGTCTGCTCCGGCCGCGCGCGGTGTGAGCCCTCGCTCCAGAGCCGCACGCAAACGCCGGGGCGCGTCCGCCCGGCGCGGCCGGCGCGCTGGTCGGCGGAAGCGCGCGAGACGGGCGTCAGGCGCAGCCGGTCCAGGCCGAGGTGCGGGTCGAAGAGCAGCAGCCGCACCAGCCCCGTGTCGATCACGCCGGTGACGCCCTCGACGGTGACCGAGGTCTCGGCGACGTTGGTCGCCAGGACGACCTTGCGCCGGCCCTGCGGGAGCAGGGCCGCGTCCTGCTGCTCGGCCGGTAGGTCGCCGTGCAGCGGCAGCACGGCCAGATCACGCTGGGGGGCCAGCGCTTCGAGCTGCCGCGCCGACTGCCGGATCTCATGCAGGCCCGGCAGAAAGACGAGGAGGTCGCCGGCCGTGCGGTTGAGCAGCCGCTCGACCGCACCGGCCACCACGACCGGCCAGGGGCGCTGCTCCGGGCGCGGCTCGTAGACGATGTCCACGGGGTGAAGGCGGCCGTCGCCGGTGACGATGGGGCAGCCGCCGAGGTACGCCGCGACGGCGTCGGTCGCCAGGGTCGCTGACATGGCGACGAGGCGTAGCTCCGGGCGGACGGTCTGCTGGATCAGGCGGACCATTCCCAGGGCGAGGTCGCTCTCCAGGCCGCGCTCGTGGAACTCGTCGAAGAGGACGGCGCCGGTGTCCTCGAGGAACGGGTCATCCTGGAGCATGCGCAGGAGGATGCCGGGCGTGACGACGAGGATGCGCGTCTGGGGGCCATACTGGCGGTCGAAGCGGACGTTGTAGCCGACCTCGTCGCCGAGGCGGCCGCCGCGCTCGCCGGCCATGCGGCGGGCGGCGGCGCGGGCGGCGAGGCGGCGCGGCTCGAGCATCACGATGCGACCCTGGCCGGCGAGGCTGGCGTCGAGGATGGTGGGGGGGACGCGCGTGGTCTTGCCGGCGCCGGTTGGTGCGCGGAGGACGGCGCACGGGTGGCGCCGCAGCGCGTCGAGCAGTTGCGGCAGGACCGCGTCGATGGGCAGCGGGACTGGCGTCACGGCGGCGGGCTTCTCCTTTTCCACGGGGTACGGCCCGGCGCTCCGGGGCGTGGTACTTTTGATGATATACCGTCGTCGGCCGAGTTCCGCCTGTTTAGCCGCGAGCGCGAGCCTGTTTAGCCGCGAGCCTCGGGCGAGCGCGTTGGCTCGCGCTCGCCCCCCGCGTAGCGGGATCTGGCTCACCGCTCGCGGCTAAACAGGCGGTTCTGCAACGGCGACGGTATAGCACTGCAAGGCAGCAGGTAGCGCGCCGAGAGGGAAGGGGCAGAGTAGGAGGCTCTTCCTCTCAGAGGGCGGGGTTTATTGCTTGGCGCGGACTGTCACCGTACCTACAATGGGTGGGATAGTCGAGTCAGGTGGGGAGGCGGCGGCCGGGCAAGCAGTAGAAACCCTGGGAGTGTTTGCACACCTGGTGGTGGCCCTGGTCTTCAAAACCAGTGGGGGGTTTGACGAAAGCTCCCAGTGGGTTCGATTCCCATACACTCCCGCTTCTATTTCTTGATACCTAGCCGCAAGTACCATGAATAGCAGGTACTTGCGGCTAGTGTCGTTTTGGTATGCCAGGCCGAAAAAGGCCGTGTATCTAAAAACGCCTGGAAAACCGCACCTAAGGCGGCCGCAGGTTATTGTCTGGTCCCGGGACTGTTGTATATTACCTGCCTCCCCAAGCCAGGAGGCAGAGCCATGGAACTGAGCGCGCCCGTGTGCGACCACATCAAGCAAACCGCCGACGCCTTCTGCGGGGCCGAAC
>JBBRPS010000569.1:0-6830 GCA_038227745.1 Gemmatales bacterium
CCTTGCCCGGCGACGGTTCCGGGGTTAGCCTCAACGGCCGAGGGGGTATGATTACCCTGTCCCCCGGCCGCCGGCCGGGGCTTCCGCTGACACAAGGAGCTTTCCATGCGCGCTTTGAGTGCGGCTGTCGTCGGGCTGCTGCTGGCCACTGGCCCGGTAGTGAGGGGCGCCGCCGCCGCGCAGGCGCCGCGCGGCGGCGGGGCGGGCGGCGAACCGAAGGGGAAGCTCGTCCTCGACCTGTGGGACGCGGCGTACCTCGGCGGCGGCAAGGCCGGCTTCGTCCATACGACCGTCACGCAGTATGACATCGGCGGCCACAAGCTCTTCCGCTCCAGCGTCGAGCTGAACCTCACCCTGAAGCGCTTCAAGGACACCATTCAGATGCGCGCCACCACCGGCACCGACGAGACCGCCGATGGCAAGGTGATCGGCATCTTCATGCGCCAGCAGCTCGGCGCCGGCAAGCTCCTGACCATCGTCGGCAAGGTCGCCGGCAAGGAGCTGCAGCTGACGCTCGACGGCAAGCACGCGCTCAAGCCCGCCCCGTGGGACGACCAGGTCCTCGGCCTGTACCGGCAGCAGCGCCTTTTTCAGGAGCACAACGCCAAACCCGGCGACGAGTTCAGCTACCGCAGCTTCGAGCCGACGGTGAACCTCGTCGTCACCACGCGGGTCAAGTTCAAGGGTTACGAGGAGGTCGAGTTGTTCGGCGGCAAGGCGCGCAAGAAGCTCCTGCGCGTCGAGGCCAGGCCGGACAAGATCGACAACGTCCAGCTGCCGACGATGACCGCCTGGCTGGGAGCGGATTTCGAGCCGGTGCGCTCGCAGGTGGAGGTGCCGGGACTGGGACCGATGACCCTCTACCGGACCACGCAGCAGCAGGCGCAGTCGCCCGGCACCCTGGCGAGCGCGACCGACATCGGCCTGGGACAGCTCATCAAGCTGAACAAGCGCCTGCCGCGCGGCCTCAGCACGACCGGCGCCATCTACCGCATCCGCATCAAGGGCGACGAGGAGGCGGCCACTGCCTTCTCACGCGACGAGCGCCAGCAGGTCAAGAACGTGAAGGGCGACACCTTTGAAATGCACGTCCGCGCCGGTGGCAGCGGGGCGGCCGCGGCGGGGACGAAAGTCGGGGACGAGTTTACGCAGAGTTCCTACTTTATCACGAGCGATGACAGCAAGGTGAAGGAGCTGGCCCGCCGTGCCGTGGGGACGGAAAAGGATCCGTGGAAGAAGGCGCTGAAGGTCGAGCGCTGGGTCAACAAGAACATGACGGTGCGCAACCACGAGGCGCTGGCAACGGCGGACCACGTCGCCCGGACGCTGGAAGGCGACTGCACCGAGTTCAGCATGTTGACGGCGGCCATGTGCCGGGCCGCGGGCGTCCCCTCGCGAACGGCGATCGGCCTGGTCTACGCCGACGTGGACCGGCAACCGGTGCTGGCCTTCCACATGTGGACGGAAGTCTGGGCCGGCGGCCACTGGCACGCCCTCGACGCGACCCTGGGGCGCGGCTTCGTCGGCGCCACCCACCTGAAGATCACCGACGCCAGCTGGCACAACCGCCGTGACCTGGCGCCCCTCTTGCCCGTCGTCCGCGTCCTGGGCAAGATCTCGGTCGAGGTGGTCGATAGTCAATAGAGGAGATGGGCAAATGGAGGGGCCAGCAGAGAAGAGTCCCTCGTGGCCGCCCCTGCCGTCGGCGGCACGCGATTCGCTGAGATGACGGAGGGCGGGGAAGAAAATCGGCGAACAATCGGATAGCTTGCCGGAGTCGAAACGTCTATACTAGTCGGGGTTGACGGGGACGAGACGCGGCGCAAATCGGGATGACGAGCGGCGTCTCGCCCGTGGCAACGCCCTGACCGAACGCCGGGGTGGTCCCGGCGCGAGGTGGGGTTATGAGGATCGGGCGACCACCGTTCAAACTCTTGACCTTCCTCCCTCCTTTGTCGGCCAACTCCGCCGCCTGAGGGTCCGTCCGGCAGGGGGGAAAAAGTGTCTGAAACCCGGAAGAAGGTTCCAGACACTTTTTCCCCCCTGCCGGACGGGCCTGAGCCCCGGAATAGGAAAAAAGAATGAAGTCGGGAAATTTCTAGGCGCAGTTTCTTTCACGGAACAGGATAATATCAGGCGGTGACCGAAGTGGGGGCGCCCGTGCCCGGCCCCCAGTCGAGTCAACCCGCCGACCCGGGATCTCGGCGAACCTCGCACCCGAGGCGTTCTGAGACAGACTGAGGACTCTCGATGACACAACGGGAACGGCATGCCTCCGGAGGCCTGTCCGCCACGGTATCCGCCCCGCCTCCTGGGGGCGCTACCGGCCATCCCGCGCCCGCTCGCCCCGGACCGTCGCAGGAAGTGAACCCGCCCCGCGCCTCGCTCTGGGAAGACGTGTTCCGCAGCGCTTCGCCCGCCCAGCAGAAGGAACTCCTCGCGCTGGCTGGCCGCCAGGGGCTCATTTACGCCCATCAGCTACCTCAAATTAGCAACGGCGCCCGCTCGCAGCCCGCCGACGACCCGCGCGGCCTGCACCTGCTGTCGCACCTGCTCCAGGGCCAGACCGCCGACCTCGAGCCGGTCCGCCCCGAGCCGGTCCAGCCCACCGACGCCGCCCTCGACGAGCGCCAACGCGACGCCGTCGCCCGCGCCCTGTCTACTCCGGACATCTGTCTTATCCAGGGACTGCCCGGCACGGGCAAGTCGCGCGTCGTTGCCGAGCTCGTCACGCAGGCAGCGGCCCGCGGCGAGCGCGTGCTGCTCGTCGCGCCCTCGACCGCCGCCCTCGACCGCGTCCTGGAGTTGTTGCCGGCCAACGACATCCTCTGCCCCGTCCGCTGTCTCGGGCCGGACGAACGCCCGGAGGAGCTGTCCTCCACCGCGCGGGCCTCCACCTTCGCCGAGCGCGTCCGCACCCTCCGGGAAACCGCCCTGGCAGAGGTGGTGCGCGCCCGCGCCTCGGCGGAGCAGCGCTGCCAGCGCCAGCGCCTGGAAGAAGCCGCCTGGCCCCGCCTCGAACATCTGGCCGGGCAGTACGATCGCCTCGGGGCCGATCTCGCCGCCCTGGCCGGGCAGCGCGACCGGGCCCCCGCGGAAGTCGCCGTCGCCGCCGCGCAAGCGACCGACCCCGCGGCCACAGACGAGTTCGCCGTCGCCGTCGCCCGCGCCGAGCAGACCTGCCGCGCGGCGAGAGCCCGCCTGGAGGAAGTCCGGGCGGGGCTGGCGAAGCAGCGCGAGGAGCGCGCGCACGACCTGGACGCGCTCACCACGCAGGCGGAGTCCCTCACGCCGCTCGTCGAGGCCAAGAGCCACGGCCGCTGGTGGTCGCCCTCGTACTGGCGCGCCACCTTCCAGGGGGACGTGCCCGCGAAGCTCACCGCCCTGCAGGCCGAGCGCGAAACCGTGCTGAAGAAGGTTCAGGTTCTCGACGACGAGGAGGCGGCGCTCGCCCGCGACCTCCGCGCCGCGGAAGACACGCTGCAGGCCGAGAGGCGGCGGCTAATCGAGGGGGAGACGGCGCGCCGCCTGGCCGAGCTGGACGGGCAGAGCGCTTCCCTCCGGGAACGTCAGCGCGCCCTCGAGGGCGAATGGGCGGAGGCCCGCGCCGGCTTCAACGAGAAGGCGAGCCCCGAAACGCCCACCCCCGACGCGGTCCGCGCCGCGCGGGAGCGCTGGCGGGCACAGCTGCAGGAGGACGAGCAGCGCTGCGCCTTCGCGCGCCAGTGGGCCGCCTACCTCGAAGAGTCCGCGGACGGCCTTGCCGAGCGCCTGCCGGGGTACGCCAACCTCGTCGCCGCCACGACCGCGACTCTCCCCGGGGACCGACACTTCGGCGACGTCTCCTCCACGCTCGGCCAGTTCGACCTTCTGGTGCTTGAGGAGGCGGAAGGCGTCACCGAATCCGAGCTGCTCAAGCTCGCGCGCCGCGCCCGTCGCTGGGTGCTGGTCGGCGAGCCCACCCCGAACGGCGAGCCCACCCCGGCGGAGGCCCCGCCCCGGCGGGGCCACTACCGCAGCGCCTCCCCGTCGGCCGCGCTCGCGCGCACGCAGGTCTTCCAGCGCCTCTGGCAGTCCCTCCACGCCGACCCGACGCGGTTGCCGTACGCGTGGGTACACGAGGGCGAGCGGCTGTGCTGCCGGCTGCGCCCGCTCGCCCCCGAGCAGCGCCAGGGATTGGAGAGCGAGCGGGTCGAGGACTGCCCGGACATCGAGCTGCGCATCCTGGCACTGCCGCGCGTCCGGCCCCTCCTGGCCGAGGTCGTGTTCCCGCCGTCGATGACGGTCGCCCGCGCCAAGGAGTTCATCTACCGCGAACTGCAGGAACTGCCCGTGCAGGCCGCCGCCCACAGCCTGCTCTGGCGCGAGGAGCCGGAGCGGCTCGTTCTGTGCCTGACGGAGGAGGCCCCCGACGGCGCGCCGGCCACCGTGGCCCTGGAGCCGGGCGTCCGCGAGGTGGTGGACGCGCACGCCGAGGTCTCCTGCCACACCTTCGCCCTGGAGTTCGACCGGGCGTTCGGCTGGACCCAGCCCCGGGCGGAGCAGTGGGTCGCGAGCCACCTGCACCTGAGCGACCTGGGGCGCACCGCCCGGCTGGAAGTGCCCTACCGGATGGCCCCGGGCCTGGCCCGGGTGGTTTCCGACGTGCTGTTCGGGAACGCTTACCGCGTCCTCGAAGCGCCGCGCGACCACGCCGCGAGCGACGCCGTCCCGGTGGAGTTCGTCGCCGTGCCGCCCCTGCCCAGAAAGGCGGAGGCCGTCCCCACCGGGCGGTCCCACGAGCGCAGCCGCCGCGAGCCGGCGTTGGCCGGCGTCCGCGCCGCCTCCGTGGCCGCCTTCCCCAAGGGGGGGGCGGGCCTCGAACAGGATCTGGCGGTCCTGGGTCACGGCGAACGGCTGCCGGCCGAGGTCCGGGCCGAATTGCCGCGGCGCGGCCTGGTCAACTACCTGGAGGCCCAGGCGGTCGTCCGCAAGCTGGAGGAGCTGGCCGCCGACCCGGCGGTCCGCGACGCCGGAGCGGCGCAGGACGGGCCGCAGGTCGCCGTCATCGCCCTGTACTCCGCGCAGGCCGAACTGATCCGCCGGCTGATCCGCCAGTCCGTCCGGCTGGCGGTCGGCGGGCTCCGCCTGGCCGTGGACGTGCCCGGGGCGTTCCGCCAGCGGGAGGTGCCGGTCGCGCTGGTCAGCCTGACGCGCAGCCACACGCATCGCGCGGTCTCCTTCGGTGAGGAGGCGCACCTTCTGGGGCTGGCGCTGACGCGAGCGCGGGGGCGGTTGATCCTGTTCGGCGACCCGGGGACGCTGGCGCGGCGCAGCCACTGGTCGGGCGTGCTGGACCACCTCGATGAGGCGGCGGCGGCGCGCGAAGGGACGGTCATCGGCCACCTCGTCCGCTATCTGCAGGGGTGTGGGGGCCACCCCGGGGCGTTCCGTTTCTGTGAAGGTGGCGGTACATGACTGCGGCGACGGCCCTGGCCTTCCCCGGCACCCGGATCCTGGCCGGGTGGTGGCGGCACCTGGCCGCGCACCGCCCGGAAGCCATCTGGGTCGCCCACCTCGCCCTGCACCGCGTCGAGGCTCTGGTCGAATTCGCCCGCCCTTGCCGCCCGGACCGCTTCAGCGCCCTCGTCCTGCAGGCCGTCCGCCTCGAACGCGCCGGCGCCGCCGCGTCCGCCGACGACCTGCTCACCTGCCTCGACGAAGGCCTGCACCTCGGCCGCCCCTTGCTCCGCCAGGCCCTGCGCGCCCTCACGGCGGAGGGCCTGCTCGCGGCGCACGCCCGCGGCTGGTCGCTGACCTCTCTCGGAGAACAGGCCGTCGAAAAGGGCGAATATCCGCGGAGCGTGCGCGAGCGGCGCGGCTTCCACTTCGTGGAACGACGGGCGGCGGACGGCACGCCGACCGCCCCCCTCCACTTCCTCAACCTGAACGGGCATAGCTGCGTCCCGCTGCCGGCCGGCGAGGACTGGCAGTTCGACCCCGGGGCGCTCCACGAGTCGGTCAACCGCCCGGAGGAATGGAAGGAGCGGTACGGCTTCCCGCAGGAGGTCCGCGCGATCCTGGGGCCGGGCGCCGCGGAGGCGGCCCCCGCCTGGCAGCAGGTGATCGTGGATCGGCCCGAGCGGCTGCTGACCGTCATGGCCCCGGTGAGCGGGGAGGGCGGCGAGCGGCTGCTGGGCTTCGCGGCGCGGCAGGAGGGCTGGGTGCTCCAGGGGGCCGAGCCGGCCTTCGTGGTGCGGCAGCGCTGGCACGAGTTGTTCCCCGAGCTGAGCGCCGCGCCGGCCGCGGACGTGTGGCGGCAGGCGTGGCTGACGTGGTGCCAGCCGCGCGGCCTGCCGGCGGCCGAGGTCGAGGCGTGCGCGGTCGAGCTCCAGGGGGTGCGCCTGGGCGTGCGGGCGCCGGCGAAACTGATCGACCGGCTGCGCGCGGCCCGCAGCGACGCCGTCAAGGGCGAGGCCTGGGTGCTGGTCGGCGAAGGCCCCGTCCGCCGTGCCGCCCTGTTGGAGTTGGCCGAGGCGCCCGCCCGCTAAGAAGTCTGTCCGGGAAGGGGGGAAAGGTGTCAGGAACGAATGACACTGTCCTGCGCAACCACAATTCGGCACATGGTTTATGGAAACTTCCCGGGAGGCCATTGGCATTGGTTCGCGGCGCGGTTCGTGCCAACACCTCTTGCCTTGCGCCGCCGCTGTTCGGCTGGCCTTCCCCTGCCGCGCGGCCCCGCTGCTGCCCCCGGCGCGCACTGCGAACCAGGCAGTGTCACCCCCCTGTCACTCCTCACGACGACGGCCACCTCCTCTCCCCTGAGGCTTGCCCCCCACAGGCCAAGCTCA
>JBBRPS010000570.1:0-6819 GCA_038227745.1 Gemmatales bacterium
CACACCGACTCGCGGAGCGAGTCGGCCACGAACCGCTCCACCCGGCTCGCCGGGCCCTGAACCCGCGTTGAACGGCTTCCGCGCCCCTCGCAAGAAACGCCATGCTCAAAGCACTCCCCGTCCTCACCGGCTTCGCGGTCGTGCTGCTCTCCGGGCTGGTCCACGGCCTGTGGACCGGGCGCTGGGAAACCTTGCCGGCCCTGGAGGCGGCGGTGGCGCGCGTCGAGGGCGTGCCGCACAAGGTCGGCGACTGGGAGGGGCGCGACCTGCCGACCGACCCGGAAGCCTACGCCCAGGCGGGGGCGCTGGGGTACTGGATGCGCACCTACACCCACCGGCGCACCGGCGAGGCCGTCACGGTCCTGCTGATGTGCGGGCCGTGGGGCAAGATGTCGGTCCACACGCCCGAGATGTGCTACCAGGGCGCCGGCTACGAGATCGTCGGCGAGTCGGCGCGGCAGACGCAGGCCCTGCCCGACGGCAAGGCCGAGTTCTGGAGCGCCCGCTTCCGCAAGCGCGAGGCGGCGGGCACCACCTTCCTCCGCATCCACTGGACGTGGAGCGCCGACGGCAGCTGGCGCGCGCCGGACCGGCCGCGCTGGAGCTTCGCCGGTTCCCCGTTCCTCTGCAAGCTCTACCTCGTCCGCGACGTCACCGCGGAAGAGCGCTCCGGGGCGGATGCCGGCCTCGCGTTCGCGCGGCAGTTCCTGCCGGCCCTGAAGAAATCTCTGTTTTCACCCATCGAGCCGTGATGCGAAAGCTATAGTTGCGTGACGCCTCCCCGCACGGGCGGGGGGCGCCTCGGCCGTCTTCCAACGGATCAAGAGGGGGGTCAGGGGTCGTGTTGAAACTCCTTTTCGCGCGCACGAAGACGCCCTGCACCGCGCCCGCCGCCCCGGCGCGGGAGGCGCCACCCGGGGCGGGCGACGAGGGCGCCGAAGCGCCTGGCCCTGCCAGAAGCCCGGGCGCGGACGGGTGCGTTTCCTCCCGGCTGCTGCCGCACGCCCGGGCCCTGCCCGGGGTGGCCGACCCCGCCCGCTGGTACCAGGCCGCCAAGCGCGCCGGCGACTTCCTCGCCGCCCTGCTGCTGCTGCTGCTGACCGGGCCGCTGGTGCTGCTGGCGGTGCTCCTGATCAAGGCGACGTCGCGCGGGCCGGCGGTGTACAGCCAGACGCGCCTGGGGCGGAACGGCCGGCCGTTCACCATCTACAAGCTGCGCAGCATGTACCACAAGTGCGAGAGCCTGACCGGCGCCGCCTGGTCGGTGCCCGGCGACCCGCGTGTCACGCCGGTCGGCCGGTTCCTGCGCAAGACGCACCTCGACGAGCTGCCGCAGCTGTGGAACGTGCTGCGCGGCGACATGAGCCTGGTGGGGCCGCGCCCGGAGCGCCCCGAGTTCGTGCCGCACCTGGAGCAGGCCCTCAAGCACTACCGCCAGCGCCTGCGGGTGCGGCCCGGCGTGACGGGCCTGGCGCAGGTGCAGTTGCCCCCGGACACCGACCTCGAGAGCGTGCGCGTGAAGCTGGCTTACGACCTCTACTATATCGGCAATTGCGGCTTCTGGCTCGACCTGCGGGTGGGCTTCGCGACGGCGCTGAAGATGGTCGGGACGCCCTTCCGCGTGCTGAAGCGGCTGTTCGGCTTCCCAACGCGGGGGGCCATTGAGGCGGCGTACCTGGCCCTCGGCGGCGATGGCCCGATCGCCGCCCGCGCCCAGACCGCGTGAACAAGAGTCAGAAGTCAAGGAGATCCCTCGCTTGCGCTTCGGGCTTGTGTACTGACCCCTGACCCCTGGTCCCTGCTTATGTCCTTCTTCCTCTTCCTCCTGGTCAACGCGACGCTGTTCATCCGCCCCGCGGAAGTGGTGCCGGCGCTGATCGGCTGGAGGATTTACGAGGCCCTGATCGTCGCCTGCTTCCTCGCGGCCCTGCCGGAGATCCTCAACTATCTCTTCGGGCGGTCGCTGGGTACGCAGCCGATCACCCTTTTCGTGTTTGGCCTCCTGGCGGCGGTGTTCCTGTCGCACTCCAGCCACCTTGAGTTCGAGAAGGCGTCGGAGAAGGGCTACGAGTTCCTCAAGATCGTCATCTACTACGTCCTCCTGGTGAGTGTGGTCAACACGCCGGCCCGGCTGCGCAGCTTCCTCTTCTGGACGGTCGGCTTCTGCGGGGCCATGGCGCTGGTGTCGCTGCTCAACTACCACGGCGTCATGGAGATCAAGGCGCCGCCGCCCCCCGTCGGCTCCGAGAAGGAAGGCGACAAGAAGGACCCCAAAGCGAGCGGTTTCGTCGTTGAATACGTCTTCGATCCCGCGAAGGGCGAGCTGGTCGAGATCAAGCGCCTGCAGGGGACGGGCATCTTCCAGGACCCCAACGATATGTGCCTGGCGGTCGTCATCGCCGTGCCGCTGTGCCTGTTCTGGCTCACGGACCGGCGCCTCGGCTCGCTGCGGGTGCTGTGGCTGGCGCCGGTGGCGCTGTTCTGCGTGCTGCTCTACTACACCTACTCGCGTGGCGGCTTCCTCGGCTTCCTGGTGGGGCTGCTGACGCTGTTCCACGCGCGCTACGGCTGGCGCAGGAGCCTCGCCCTGTGCGGACTGTGCCTGCCGGTGGCGCTCGTCCTGTTCGCCGGCCGCATGACGAACATCGAGACCGGCTCCGGCACGGGACAGTCGCGCATCCAGCTGTGGAGCGAAAGCTTCCAGCTGTTCCGCGACGCGCCGCTGCTGGGCATTGGCATGGACGAGGTGAGCAAGCACATGTCGCACGTCAGCCACAACTCCTTCATTCAGTGCTACGCGGAGCTGGGGCTATTCGGCGGCACGCTGTTCGTGGGGGCCTTCTACCTCGCCCTGCTGACGCTGTCCCGCGCCGGCGGCGGCCGCGTGCCGCTCGTCTCGCCCGAGATGGCGCGGCTACGGCCGCACCTGATGGCGGTCGTGACCGGCTCGGCGGTGTGCATGATGACGCTGTCGCTGAGCTACATCGTGCCGACGTACATGGTGCTCGGCCTGGCGACGGTGTATCTCGTGGTCGCCGTGCCCCGCGCGGCGCGGCCGGTCGTCCGCGTTGACCTGCCGATGCTGCAGCGACTCGCCCTCGTCAGCATCGCCTTCCTCGCCGTGGCGTACCTTTACGTCCGCCTGATGGTGCGCTGGGCGTGAGGAAGGACATCCCTGTTTAGCCGCGGTTCGCAGAACCGCGCGGTTCTGCGAACCGCGGCTAAACGCGGAAGGCATTCTCTAGTGGGAAACGGTGCATGAATACGCAGGTCGAACTCCCCCGTGAGCAGATCCCCGAACTGGCCGGTGCGCCCCCCGAGGCGGCCCCGCCCGAGCCGCCCATGACGGTGATCCGGCCGGCGAGCGGCTGGCAGCTCATCAACCTCCGCGAGCTGTGGCAGTTCCGCGACCTGCTCTACTTCCTGACGTGGCGCGACGTCAAGGTGCGCTACAAGCAGACGCTCCTCGGCGCCGCCTGGGCCATCCTGCAGCCGGCCATGATGATGGTCGTCTTCACGGTCTTCTTCGGCAAGCTGGCGAAGGTGTCGTCGGGCGGTGTCGCCTACCCGCTGTTCGTCTACGCCGGCCTGCTGCCGTGGACCTTCTTCGCGACGGCGGTCGCCAACGCCGGCAACAGCGTCATCGGCTCGGAGCGCCTCATCACGAAGATCTACTTCCCGCGGCTGGCGATCCCGTTCACCGCGGTCGCCGCCGCCGTCGTCGATTTCGCCCTGGCGTTCGGCCTGCTGCTGGTCCTGATGCTGTGTTACGGCGTGGTGCCGGGCGCCGCGGTGCTGCTGGCGCCGCTGTTCTTCGCGCTGATCCTGCTGGCGGCCCTGGGCGTCGGCACGCTGCTGGCGGCCCTCAACGTCGCCTACCGCGATTTCCGCTACGTCATCCCGTTCCTGCTCCAGCTGGGGATGTTCGCCACGCCGAGCGTGTACATGGACCTGGGCGCCGGCGAGCCGGACGGAATCGTGGCCACGCTGCTGGCGCTCAACCCCATGACGGGGCTGGTAGCGGCCTTCCGCGCCGCCACCCTCGGCGGCCCCATCCCGTGGGACCACGTCGCCTTGTCGTCGGTCGTCGTCGTCGCCCTGTTCGTCGCCGGGTGCCTGTACTTCCGCAAGGTCGAGGACGGCTTTGCGGACATTATCTAGGGACTATTCCCGCGGCCCGTCCCGCGGCCAGAGGGGACTTCGATGCCCGTTGCCGTCCAGGTCGATAACGTCTGCAAAAGTTACCGCGTCAGCCAAATCGGCCCCCGGAGTGTCTCCGGCTACCGGACGCTGCGCGACGACCTCGTCCGCTGGCTGACGGCGCCGGTCCGCGCCCTCCGGGGCAGCTCGGGCCTCGCCCCGGACCACGACTTCTGGGCCTTGCGGGACGTCAGCTTCGACATCCCGCCCCGGCCAGGTCGTCGGCGTCATCGGCCGCAACGGCGCCGGCAAATCGACGCTGCTCAAGATCCTGTCGCGCATCACGCGACCGACCAGCGGCGAGGTGCGGCTGCGCGGCCGCGTCGGCAGCCTGCTGGAGGTCGGCACCGGCTTCCACCCCGAGCTGACCGGCCGCGAGAACATCTACCTCAACGGCGCCATCCTCGGCATGCGCCGCCACGAGATCGGGCAGAAGTTCGACCAGATCGTGCAGTTCGCCGAGGTCGAGCAGTTCCTCGACACGCCCGTCAAACGCTACTCCAGCGGCATGTACGTCCGCCTGGCCTTCGCCGTCGCCGCCCACCTGGAGCCGGAAATCCTCATCGTCGATGAGGTGCTGGCGGTCGGCGACATGGGCTTCCAGCGCAAGTGCATGGCGCGCATGCACGACGTCGGCCGTTCCGGCTGCACGGTCCTGTTCGTCAGTCACAACATGCCGGCGATCGAGTCGCTGTGCGACCGCGCCGTGCTGCTCGACGGCGGCCGCGTCGTGGGCGATGGCCCCGTCAAGGACATGATCCGGGAGTACCACCGCACCGTCCTGGCGCCGCAGGAGGGCGACGGCGTGGCCCTCGCCGACCGCCACGGGCCGACGCGCCGGCAGAAGGTCTACCAGGCCGCGACGCTGCTGGACGAGCACGGCGAGCCGACGAACTTCATCCCGCTCGGCGGGCAGTTCCACCTACGCCTCGACCTGGACGCGGCACAGCCGCTCGACCCCGTGGACATGACGATCGGCATCGACGACACGCTCGGCCAGCGGCTGTTGAGCCTGTTGCCGCCGCGCCGGAACCCGGTCGTGTCCCGCCTCGACGGCGCGGCGCGCATCGAGCTGCGCGTCGAGCGGTTCCCGCTGGCGCCGGGCGAGTACTGGATCAAGCTCGGCATGGATTGCGCGGGCGTCGAGATCGACGAGATCGAGCGTGTGCTACATTTCAGTGTCACCGACGCGGACGCCTTCGGCGAAGGGCACGGCATCCACCGGGGCGTGTGCGTGGCGCCCTCGCAGTGGACCTGCCGCCCGCTGGCCGCGGCCCCCGTGGAGCCAACCCATGCGTGAGGTGTCGATGCTGACGAAATGGTTGCGGGCGGTCGGCCGCCCGGTCCGGCGCTGGCTGCGCCAGCGGCAACTCCCCGCGGCGGCGCGGGCGGAGGCGCGGCTCGACCGCCGTGGGCTGCCGGAGCGCGGCGTCGATCCCGCCCGCGCCATCGACGAGGCGGCGGCCTGGCTCGGGCGGGCGCAGGACAACTCGCGGACGAACGACGGCGGCGTGGCCCGCGATTTCAGCCTGGTGAGCGGCTGGAACAGCTCGTACCCCGAGACGACCGGCTACATCGTGCCGACCCTGCTCGCCTACGCCCGGCACAAGGGCGGGTCGGCGGGCGAGGAGGCGCGGAGGCGGGTCCGGCGGATGCTGGACTGGCTGGCGCGCATCCAGTATCCCGAGGGCGGTTTCCAGGGCGGCCTGGTGGACGCGACGCCGAAGGTGCCCGTGACCTTCAACACCGGACAGATCCTGCTCGGCCTGGCGGCGGGGGTGCAGGAGTTCGGCGACCCCTACCGGGAGGCGATGAGTCGCGCCGCCGACTGGCTGACGGACACCCTGGATCCCGACGGCTGCTGGCGCAGGCACCCGACGCCCTTCGCGCAGCCCGGCGAGAAGGCCTACGAGACGCACGTCGCGTGGGGGCTGCTGGAGGCGGCACGGGTCGGCTCGCCGCGCTACGCCGACGCCGCCCTGGCGAACGTGCGCTGGGCGTTGACGAAGCAGACCGAGAACGGCTGGTTCGCCGACTGCTCGCATGAGGACGCCTCCAACCCGCTGACGCACGCCCTGGGTTACGTCCTGCGCGGCGTGCTCGAGGCGTACCGCTATACCCAGGACGCGGCCCTGCTGCGGGCGGCACGCAAGACGGCCGACGGCCTCCTGACGGCCCTGCGGCCTGACGGGTTCCTGCCCGGGCACATCAACGCCGCCTGGCGTGGGACCACCCGCTGGGTGTGCCTGACCGGCAGCGCGCAGGTCGCGCACTGCTGGCTGATGCTGTACCAGCTCACGGGCGACGAGCGCTACCGCGATGCCGGCTTCCTCGTCAACCGCTACGTCCGCCGCACGGTGAGGCTCGACGGGCCGCCCGAGACGCGCGGGGGAGTCAAGGGGTCGTTCCCAGTGGACGGAGGTTATGAGGCGTACCAGTACCCGAACTGGGCGTGCAAGTTCTTCATCGACGCGCAGCTGCTGGAACTCGCGGTTCGGCAGCCGACAGCGCTTCCCGTTTAGAGTGCTTTGGAGTGCGGCGCTATGCGCCGCTTTGGCTCTTTCTTTCCTCGCCCCGCGACCCGTCCAGTGGAAAAGAAAGAGCCAAAGCGGCGCATAG
>JBBRPS010000571.1:0-6816 GCA_038227745.1 Gemmatales bacterium
AAACGGATGGGATCCATGCGATGCAACTCGCGCACGTCGTCGGCCACGCGACCGCCACGGTGAAGCACCCCACCCTGAACGGCTGGCGTTTGCTGGTGGTGCAGCTGCTGACCGCCGACGGCAAGGCCGACGGTGAGCCGCTGCTGGCGATCGACAGCGTCGGCGCGGGCACGGGCAACCGCGTGGTGGTCTCAAACGAGGGCGGGGCGGCCCGGCAACTGGTCGGCGCGAAGAACTCGCCGGTGCGCTGGATGGTCCTGGGGCTCTGTGACGAATGAACGGCAACGGCCAACTCCGTGACGACGCTCCCGCAGAGCATGTGCTGCGCTGGACGGGCCGCGTCGTCGCCGAGGAGGACCTGCGCCGCGCGTTGAACGGCCACCGCGAACTGCTCGTCGCGCCCCACGCCGTCATCACGCCGCTGGCGCTGGACCAGCTCCGCGAGCGCGGCGTCGAGGTTCGCCGTCAGGCGCCCGCCGAGAAGGCCGGCGCTCGCCCCGCGTGGGGCTACGCCCAGGACCGGCCGCACCCGCTGGTCAAGAGCGCCGTCCAGGCGCTGCAGCGCGACGGACTGGCGTGGAAGGAGCTGCCGCCCGCCGAGACGGACTGCGGTCCCGACTGCCTCTGGGCGCGGGCGCTGGCCGAGTGCATCGCGAGCGGCGGTTGCCGTGGCGGCGTGGTCTTCTGCGCCGACCCCGGTCTGGTCTGCTGCGTGGCGAACAAGGTCGCGGGACTCCGGGCCGCCGCCGTCACGACCGTCGCTCAGGCGGGGCGGGCCGTCCTGACCCTCGGCCCGAACCTGGTGGCCGTCGAGATGCCGGGCCGGACCTTCTTCGAGATCCGGCAGATCCTCCGCGTGCTGTGTGTGCCGGGCGAGTCCGCCTGCCCGCCCGGCGTGGCCTGCACCTTACAGGAGCTGGACGGCCATGCGCATCGCTGAGGTCATCGGCACTGTCACGCTGTCGCGGGCGCACCCCAGCGTCATCGGCTTCCGCTGGATCCTCGGCGTGCCGTTCAGCCTCGAGGCCCTGGAAACCGACGGCCCGCCGGACGGCGAGGATCTTGTCATCTACGACGACCTCGGCGCCGGCAACGGCAGCCGCATCGGCTTCAGCGAGGGGGGCGAGGCGGCCGCCCCGTTCCACCCCCAGAAGAAACCTGTGGACGCTTACTCCGCCTGCATCCTCGACCAAGTGAGTATCAAGCGATCATGAACGAATTCAAGATAAAAGAGCAGATCTGCGAGATCGGCCGGCGCGTTTACAACCGCGGCTTCGCGGCGGCCAACGACGGCAACATCTCGGTTCGCCTCAACGACCGCGAGGTCATGTGCAGTCCCACGATGGTCTCGAAGGGCTTCATGCGGCCCGAGGACATCTGCAAGGTGGACTACGAGGGCAAGCAGCTCGCCGGCACGCGCAAGCGGAGCAGCGAGATCCTGCTGCACCTGGCGGTCTACAAGAACCGGCCCGACGTGCAGGCGGTCGTCCACTGCCACCCGCCGCACGCCACCGCCTTCGCCGTCGCCGGCGTGCCGATCCCGCAGTGCGTGCTGCCCGAGGTCGAGGTCTTCCTCGGGGACGTGCCGACGGCGGTCTACGACACGCCCGGCACGCAGCGCTTCGCCGAGACGATCGTGCCGCACCTCAAGGCGAGCAACACGATCATCCTCGCGAACCACGGTACGGTCACGTTCGGCCCGGACCTGGAGAAGGCGTACTGGAACAGCGAGATCATCGACGCCTATTGCAAGATCCTGATCCTCGCGAAGCAGCTCGGCAATGTGAACTACTTCACGCCGGTGCAGACAAAGGAGCTGCTCGATCTGAAGAAGCGGCTGGGCTACGACGACGCGCGCTTTGGGCAGGGCGAGGACTGCGACCTGTGCAGCAACAACACGTTCGGCCGCGGCTACGAGGAGCCGGCCGCGGCGGCGTGCAAGTGCGCGACGGCGAACAGCAAGGCGAGCAGCAACGGCCACGTCGCGACGGCGCCCGACATCGACGTGCTGGTGCGGACGATCACGGACCAGGTGATGGCGGCGCTCGCTGGGAGTACAGCTTGAGCGAGTTGCTGTCCCCGGTTGGAGGAAAGGCGACAATCATCCTCACCGGCCGGCGTGATACAACAACCGTGGCGCATGACGGCGAGGGCTGGTCATGGAAGTCCGCTATTACCGCGACCCCGAAGCGGCGAAGAAGGAGACGTGGACGATGAACGAACAGCGGTTCCCGGCCGGCTGGGATGAGCAGCGCGTCAAGCGCTTGCTCGCCGAATTGGACGCGCGGACGGACGAGGAGTGGGTCGCGGCGGACGAGGCGGCGGCTGCCGACGGGGGCGGCCAGGCCGTGATTACCGTACCTGCGTCCCTGCTGCCAGAGATTCGACGGTTGCTCGCAGCGCACCAGACCGCCTGATCGCTGAGCCAGGCGCTAACCCGAGAAAGTAGCGGAAGCGAAAGAACGACCCTTGAGATGAACGCCCCGTTCAGGCATCCCGGGAAGAACACATGAAAGTCAGCATCATCGGCGGCGGCGGCCTGGTCGGCAGCACGACGGCGTTCGCGCTCCAGTGCGGCGGCGTCGTCAGCAGCATCTGCCTCATCGACGCCAACAAAGAACTCGCCGAGGGCCAGGCCACCGACCTCCTCCACGGCGCCAGCCTCGTCGCCGACCAGCGCATCAGCGCCGGCGGCATGGAAGAAGTCGCGAATAGCAAGGTCGTCATCATTACCGCCGGCCTGCGCCGCCAGCCCGACGAGAGTCGCCTCGACCTCATCAACCGCAACGTCGATCTGTTCGTCGGCATCCTCGACCAGGTCAAGGCCGTCGGCCTCAAGGAGGACGCCTACCTGATCGTCGTGAGCAACCCGGTGGACGTGCTGACGTACCTCGCGGTGCAGCGGTGCGGCCTGCCGTGGCAGCGCGTACTCGGCCTGGGGACGCAGCTCGACACCGCCCGCTTCCGCAGCCATCTCGCCCGTCGCTTGCAGGTGCCGGCGACACAGGTCCAGGCTGTCATCCTCGGCGAGCACGGCGACAGCATGGTGCCGATCTGGTCGAGCGCCACCATCGGCGGCCTGCCGTTGGAGCAGTGGCCAGGGTTCAGCCCGGTCGTGCAGAAGGAGGTGTTCGAGGAGACGAAGACCTCCGGGGCGCGCGTCATCAAGATGAAGGGCGGGGCGGGCTTCGCGGTCGGGCTGTCGATCCGCGAGGTGGTCCACGCCCTCGCCCTCGACAGCCGCCGCGTCCTGCCCGTCAGCACGTTGCAGATGGGTGCTTACGGCGTGCGCGACGTGTGCCTGTCGGTGCCGACGGTGGTCGGCTGCGGCGGGGCCCGCCAGCACGTCGAACTGCCACTGACGCAGAAGGAGCGCCTCGGCATCCAGCAGTCGGCCCGCGTCCTGCGCGAAATCATCCAGCAGGTCGAACAACGTATCGGCGCGGTGAAGACGGCAGCGCCGGCCGCGGCGCCAAAGCAGGCCGTCCCCGCCACGACGACAAACGGCCGGGGCATCCCCCGGGCCGCGTGGGGCGCCGCGAAGACAGGCAACAAGTAAGAGCGCCTCAAAGGACGTGGGGCAAGTTGCCAACTTGCCATTTTTTCCGGCAAGTTGGCAACTTGCCCCACGTTCGGTGAGGGCCTCCAAACGAGAGAGAACGTCCCGTGGAAAAATCCCTCGACGTCAAGCTGCGCCGCATCCACGCCGACCCGCGCGGCTGCAAGGACTTCATCCTCGCCGACGCCAAGGACGCCGACATGGCCCTCGCCATCGGCGCTCCCGGCCGCTCGCCCGAGGCCCACAGCGGCGAGCTGCGTTACCGGACCTTGCAGGAGTTCCGCGACGTCATCGAGCAGATCGTCGAGCAGAAGCTCGTGGACATCATGCTCATGGCCGCCAGCACCAGCGAGGTGCTGACGCTGCACCGGCGCCTCTTCGACAACAGCCCCGTCACGCCGGCCGCCCGCGCCAACGACACCACCGACATCCACATCATCCGCGGCGCCCGCTACCCCGCCGACCCGTCGCGGCCGTTCCGGACCGCCACGCTCGACCACATCCAGTGCGGCCACCTCGCCTGCACCCCCGAAGAGCGCTCACGCGGCGTGAACCTCGGCCTGTACAGCATCACCTTCAATAACGATACCGCCCTCGACCGCGAGGCGCTGGAGGCGTACAAGGTGTTCCGCCTGGAGGCCGAGGCGAAGGGCTTCCGCCACTTCCTCGAGGTCTTCGACCCCAACCGCCCCGAGGCCGTCGCGCCGGACAAGATCCCCGGCTTTATCAACGACGCCATCGTGCGCACCCTCGGCGGCGTCACCGCCGCGGGCCGGCCCATCTTCCTGAAGATGGTTTACCACGGCCCGCAGGCGATGGAGGAGCTGGTCCACTACGACCCGCACCTCGTCGTCGGCATCCTCGGCGGCTCGGCGGGCACCACCTACGACGCCTTCAAACTCCTGAGCGAGGCGAAGAAGTACGGCGCCCGCGTCGCCCTCTTCGGTCGCAAGATCAACAACGCGGAGAACCAGCTCGCCTTTATCCGTTTCCTCCGTTACCTCGCCGACGGCGAGATCGGCGCGGAGGAGGCGGTGAAGGCTTATCATGGCGTCCTGCAGCAGCTCGGCGTCAAGCCGCACCGCGCGCTCGAAGACGACATGCAGCTCCTGACGGGCGTGATGAACTACGCCGGCAACGGCACCGCGGTCAGCCTGCCGGTGTCGGCCAACGGGCAGGCGAAACCGGCCGCGAAGGCGTCCGCGGCGAAGGCACCGGCCTCGGTGAACGGCGAACCGGACTTCCTCAAGATGACGCCCGCCCAGAAGGTCGCCTACCACAGGGCGCGCTGGGATCGCATCCTGGGCTGAGCGTCAGGGGCGGCGTGAGACGGGAGAGACCGGCACCTGGAGAGGGGGCGCGGCCGCGGGAGGGCAGCCGGGCCGAGGTGCCGCCGGAGAGGTTACCACTTCTTGTACGGCAGGAACTTGCCGTTCATCGTGACGACGACGCGGTCCCCCTTGGGGTCTTCCTGCTTCTGGACATCCAGGGTGAAGTCGATGGCGCTCATGATGCCGTCGCCGAACATCTCGTGGATGATCGCCTTGAGCGTCGTGCCGTAGACCTGCGTGATCTCGTGGAAGCGGTAAATGAGCGGATCGACCGGGACCGGCTGCCCGACGGAACCCTTGCTCGGCATCTCCTGCAGGGCGGCAGCAACTTCCGGCCCCAGGCCGAGCACGCTGACGGCCTTCTGCGCCTCCTCGACGGACATGGTGGACTGGCCGAGCAGGGCGCTGGTGACCCAGACCTTGTGTCGGCCGACGGCCTTCGCGATGGCCTCGAAGGTGAGGCCCTTGCGCTGCTTGGCCTCGAGGATCAGATCGGTCGCTTCGGAACGCTTCATGGGGGTGCCCTCGTGAGGGGTGGTTCCCGGTCCACGCCGGCCGGGTGCGAGGGCTGTTGTAAGTTGCGCGCTCCGCCAAGGCAACGGCGGGCGCCCGGGTTCCGGAGGAGTGAGACGGAGTTCGCGCAGGGGTTACGTTGACGGGGCCGGCAGGGGGACCGGCGCGGGGAGCGGGGGAACGATGGAAGTTGGAACGACGGCTTCCCCGGCGGGAGAGGCCTGCGCCAGTTCTTCACCTGGAGAAGTTGGGGGGGCCTGTTCCAGGGCCCGGGAGAGGACGCTCTCCGGCACCGGCTTGAGGTCCCAGACGAGGCCGGTCCACGACAGGACGACGAGCAGGTAGTAAGTAATGTCGATCTCCCACCAGTAGAAGCCCTGGCGGGCGGAGGCGGGGTAGTGGTGATGGTTGTTGTGCCAGCCCTCGCCGAAGGTGAGCAGGGCCAGCACGAGACTGTTGCGGCTGTCGTCGTGCGTGGCGAAGCGGCGGCGGCCGATGCAGTGGGACAGCGAGTTGATCAGGTAGGTCCCCTGGTACACCGCGACGGTTGAGATGAAGAAGCCCCAGACGAGCAACTGCGGCCCGCTGGTGCCCAGTTCCGGCGCGAAGGCGCCGAGGAAGGCCCCGACGGCGAAGAGTCCGAGGGCCAGGAGCACGGGCACCAGCAACTCGAAGCGGTCGAGAAAGCGCAGTTCGGGATACCGGGCCAGGTCGGGGACCAACTTCCACCGCGTCCGCAGGGCCGCGGGGGTAAGGAACCAGCCGTTGTGGCTGTGGAGGAGGCCGTGCTGGCGCGGCGAGTGGAGATCGTGTTCGTCGTCGGAGTGGACGTGGTGGTGGCGGTGGTGGGCCGCCCACCACAGGGGGCCACGCTGCACCGCCGAGCAGCCCAGGATGCCGAACAGGAACTGGCCGGCCCGCGAGGTCTTGAACGCGCGGTGGGCGAAGAAGCGGTGGTAGAAGCCGGTGATCGCGAACATGCGCACCGCGTACAGGCCCGCGGCAACGCCGACGGCGACCGGGCTCCAGCCGACCCAGATCACCGCCAGGCACGTCAGGTGCAGGGCCAGGTAGGGAATGCTCCGTATCCAATTCACCTTGTTGGGGGACGCCTGGGGAGGCGCGTCGGGACGTACGGAGTGGCCGAACCAGCGGGCGAGCAGCCCGGAGGAGGGTTTCTTTGAACTTTCGGACGTGTCGCTCATGTATGCGGCGGGCCTTCGAGGTTCATCGGGCAATAATCTGTTGATAGAGAATACGCTGTGGATTTCAAGGTAGGGCAAATCAATTTCCTTGCGGGGCCGCGACGGGCGCGGGCCACATCCTATCTCAATCATGGGGTGAATCGCGAAAAAATACAAGGCGAACCGCTTCTTATTGAGGGCAGGACGGTCAAAGCGCGCTCGTTTAGCC
>JBBRPS010000572.1:0-6815 GCA_038227745.1 Gemmatales bacterium
TCCCGCTGCGCGGGTGCGACCCGCGCGCTCGCCCCCCGCGCAGCGGGATCTGGCTCACCGCTCGCGGCTAAACGGGGCGAAACGCGGAGCCTACGGGAAGAGGGAGAGTGGTAGGGGGTGGGCGTGGCTGCGGCATCTGCCGGCTCGGCGTTACCCTCAAGACCGGCGCAACACACACCGAATAGATAGGGAGGACAGGTTACGGCGCGGGCGGTGGCCTGCGCGGGATGGATAACATACGAGGTCGCTGATGGATGCACAGAAGCGCCGCCGACCGGGAGCCTGCGTGTTCGCCCTCTTGCTGCTGCTCGCCCCCTGCATCCTGCCCCGCGCCCACGCCGCTTCCGTGGTCCCCCTGACCGTCCGCGACGGACGCTGTGAGGCGGTGCTGGCGACGGCCCGGCCCGATGAACAGCTCTACCTCGTTCTCGGTTCCCTGTCCCGCGCCGCCGGCCCCTGCCGCGTGACCGTCCGCACGGAGGCCACGACCGGCCCCGAAACCGTGCCGATCGAACCCCCGGCCCGCGACCGCGCCGAGGCCGCGTACCTCTGCGAACTGGGCGAGCGTCTGGAACGGGTGCGCCGGCGGCGAACCCAGTTCGAGCAGTTCGTGTCGCTGGCCGAGCCGCCGCGAGAAAAGGTGTTCCACCTCTTCACCGGCGAACAGGACTTCCGCAACACGCGCGAGTACGCCGCCGTGGCCGCCGAACTGCGGGCCGTCGGCCGGCACTGCCAGGTCTACGTCGATCGCAACCACCGCGACCGCGCCGGCCTGCAGCCGACCGTCGAGGACGCAGTCCGCACCTTCGACGAGGCGGTGTATCCGCTGGCACGGCGTCAGCTCGGCCAGGTGCTCGACGTGGACCGCGATGGCCGCTTCACCATCCTCTTCACGCCCTGGCTGGCCCGCCTGCAAAAGGGGAAGGTGGCGCTGGGCGGCTTCGTGCGCGGCAGCGACTTCTACCGCGACGTGGCGGCGCCGTTCGGCAACCACTGCGACATGATGTACCTCAACACGGACCTCAAACCGGGGCCGCACCTGCGCACCCTGCTGGCCCACGAGTACACCCACGCGGTCGTCTTCAGCGAGCACGTGTTCGGCGAGTACCTGCCCGTGGCCGGGCGGCGCGACGAGGAGAGCTGGCTGAACGAGGCCCTCGCCCACATGGCCGAGGAGGCGCACGGCTACAGCTGGAGCAACCTCGACTACCGCGTCAGTGCCTTCCTCAACGCCCCGCAGCGCTACCGGCTCGTGGTACCGGACTACTACGGCGCCGGTATCTGGCGCGACCCGGGGACACGCGGCAGCGCGTACCTGTTCCTGCGCTGGTGCCGCGACCGCTGCGGCGCCGACCTGCCGGCGCGGCTGATTCAGTCGAACCTGCAAGGGACGTTGAACCTGGAGGTGGCGGCGCAGCAGCGGTTCGCCGACCTGTTCCGCGAGTGGTCGGCGGCGCTGCTGCTGGCGGGCACGGGGGCCGCGGCGGACGGCGTGGCGCCGCTGCGCGGACTGGACCTGCGCCGGCCGCTGGGCAGTCGGATGCTGTGTGGCCCGCGCTGTGAGGAGGTGCCGCTGCACCGCGGCGACCATGAGATTCACGTGGCGGGAACGGGGGTCGCGTACGTGCTGCTGCACTCGCCGGGGGCGGCCCGTTCGCGCGTGACCGTGACGGCCGACCCCGCGGCGGAGTTGCAGGTCAGCCTGATCCGCTTGCCCGGCCGGACTGCCCGCCTCAGCCTGCGCTGCGAGACGGGACCGGACGGCAAGAGCGTGCGCCTGACGGTGAGGACCCACGGCGGCGCCGTCCGGCTGGAGAACGCCGCCTGGGAACGCCTGGTGCCGTCCGGGGAGGCCGCGACGGACACGAGCTACCGCCCTGGTGCCCAGACGGGGACCACGGTGCGCGCGTGGTTCGGCGAGCCGGGGCTGGAGCCGGGGGAGAGCCGCCGAAGTGCTTCCCTGCCGATCCCGGCTGGGGCTACCTTGGTCTTCCGGGTGACCGGCACGGATAGGCAAGGGAACCCGGTAACCACTCAGGCCGTTCACGGCGCCCGTCCGGCGCCGTGATCCGGCTGGACTGCCCATCAGCGCGATGCGCGCATTCTCAGCGTGTACTGCCACAGCCCGAGACGGCTGTGGCGCCGCTCCAGGCGGAAACTGCGGCCGAAGACCTCCGAGTGCAGCCAACCGTTGCGCGATGGTGCGGGGACATAGCCATCCTCGCCGCGCTGCAGGATCTCCAGGACGGGTTCTTCCCCCCGGGCATCGATAATCCAGTACGCCGACACGCCAGCTCGGTAGTAGACCCCGCGCAGTGTCGCGTTATCTTTCCGCACGGAACTGTCGCTGACGATTTCCAGAACCCAGTCCGGCGAGCCTTCCACCTCCATGAAGCGGTCGCCCTCCTTCTCTCTCGGGACGAGCCTGGCCCGCTTCGCCTCCAGAGTCGCCCAGCAGAGGAAGCTGCCATCCGGCTCATTGGAGAGGCCGGCCGACTCGTTGGTGATCGGCACACGGTCGGGCAGGAGGACGCCCCGGTCCTCTTTCTGGTTCAGGTTGTAGAGGGCGTTGCCGACCGCGGACTTCACGAGGGCGTGCGTGTTGATTTCTTCGGGGCTCATGTCGATGAAGAGTTCCTGGTCGATGAAGGAGATGTGGCCGCGGGCGGGGAAGTCGGCGGAGTGGGCCCACGTGCGGAACCCGGAGAGCGTGTAGGCGGAGGGGGGAATACGGACCTCCTTACCGCCGGTCGTGATGGCACAGCCCGCCAGCACGGTCGAGGGGGCTGGGGGCGGCAGGGTGGAGACCAAAGGTCTGCTCATGGATACCTCTCGCGAAACAAGCTCCTGGCACGCTCGGTTGCTGCCATGATACAATCGGCCCGCGCGCGACACAGCGCGAAAGGAGCCCGCCATGCCGATGCGCCTGGGAATGCTGGGGTTGAAATTGCCAGGCAGCCCCGGACGCAGTTTCTAGACCCCCGTGACTGGGGGTGGCGGATGAGCACGGCGGAGAAGCGCAAGTACGGCGCGGAACCGGTGGCAGCGGACAGCGGGTAGGGGCACCCTGCCGTGAGTGGCGTGTCGTTGCCACCCAAACGTACCAATCCCGGAGACACCAAAGAACCACGCGCGTGCCTGGTCCAACGACCGGCGCACCGAAAGTCAGACGGCGCGCCAAGCCGGGAACGACCGGGGACCGGGCGTGTTGACCGAATGCGTACCGATTCCTCATCGAAATCCCTGCTGTCGATCGAGTTTACGCCGAATTGCTGCAGATCCACGAGCAAACCAGCGGCCGCGGCGAGCCGCTCTTGACCGATGCAGGGGTCGGCTATTAAAATTTAAGGCGGCAGCGCCTGGGAACGAGGGAATGTCCCAAAAACGAAGTCATACCATGACGATCTTCAAGTTTCTGGGAGCGTTTTTACCCGCCGCAGTTCTTCTTGCGCTGGCCTTCGGCGCGGCGGCGGTAGCTCCCCTCCTGGCGGCTGGTGAAAACCAACCGGCCGTCTATTATCGTGCCCTGTTCACCTTCTGGGCGACTCTCGTTTTGTTGATCGTGGCCTTCTGCGTTTACATCCTGGAGCCCCCCGTCACGACTGCCCCCACTTGGCTGCTGTTTTGGACCTTCGCCTATGGGGCGTACCTGTGTCACCTCTGGTCGGCCATTCCCGATCTGTTACAGGGAAACCTGAGGGCTTTATTCGCCGCTGCGGTAGTCGGGACGGCTGGCCCGGTGCGCCTGCTGGGTTGGCCGTATACGGAAATCCTCCTCCTGGTGTGGTGGGGATTCGATGTCCTGCTGGGCTGGCTCATCCCTCAAAACGGAAAACGGGTGCGAATCCAACGCGGACTGCTCCACGTGGTCATCTTCCTCCTGTTCTTGTTAACGGCCATCCTGCTCCCCCAGGCGGGCCGCCTCGGTTTCTTCCTTGGCCTGGTGCTGCTTCTGGCTTTGCTATCCTGCTTCAGCTATCGCCTGGTGATGCGTGCGATGGACCCCGGCTCGCTGCTGTCGGTCCTGTACGTGGGGTTTTTTCAGATCCTTAACCGCTTCAGCCCCTGGCATCGCCTGCCGACGACCCTGGCGGTGATGAACCTGGGGGCGCTGCGGGAAGTGCTGCGGACCAAAAACCTCCACAACACGTGCGACATCCCTGTCAGTAACCCGGAGGGCCTGGAGGCCCCCCCGCCCCTGGAAGCGGGCTTCCTCATGGGCCGGCAAGTGGACGGCTTTTACAACGATCTGAAAAGGCCGAACATGGGCAGCGGCAGCGCTACTCCCGACAACCCACAAGACGGCGGCCATTTTACGAAAAGCAATCCGGGAGCGCGCCTTGCCCGCAACGTGCCGCTGGAGTATGCCTGGCCCGACAAGGGCGCGGCCCTGCTGACGCCAAGTCCCCGCACGGTCAGCCGCCGACTGCTGGCGCGCGACACATTCAAACCGGCCACGACGCTGAACCTGCTGGCAGCGGCCTGGATTCAATTCGAGATCCACGACTGGTTTTTCCACGGCGAGCCGGTCAAGGGTAATGAGATTGAAGTCCCCGTGGAACCCGGCGACGACTGGGTCGGGCCGATGCGCGTCCGCCGCACTCGACCCGACCCGACGCGCCGGCCCGATGACGGCAAAGGCCCGCCCACGTATTGCAATGCCGAGGCGCACTGGTGGGACGGCTCCCAAATTTACGGCAGCGACCCGGTCACGACCAGAGCCTTGCGGACGGGGGCGGGCGGCGAATTGCGGCTGGCTCCGAACAGGACCCTGTCGATGGACCCGCACACCGGCACGCCGATGACCGGCTTCACCGGCAACTGGTGGGCGGGACTGAGCCTGCTGCACACGCTGTTCACGCGCGAACACAACGCCATCTGCGGCAAGCTTCGTCAGGAATATCCCACCTGGGATGATGAACGTCTGTTTCAAACGGCGCGCCTGGTGAACACCGCCTTGCTGGCCAAGATTCATACGGTGGAATGGACGCCGGCCATCGTCGCCCATCCCGCGCTGAAAATCGGCATGCGCATCAACTGGTGGGGGATCGCGGAGGAAGGCATCAAGAAGGCGTTTGGCCGTATCAGCGCCAACGAGGCCTTCAGCGGCATCCCCGGTTCGGTGACGAACCATCACAGCGGCGACTTCGCCTTCACCGAGGAGTTCGTCTCCGTCTATCGCATGCACCCGCTCATGCCCGACGAGTTTGAACTATTCTCCGTCAAAGATGGCAGCCACCTGCACCACTTCACCCTGCCCACCGATTTCGTCGGCAACGACGGCGGCGTTCGCGTGCTGGAACATGGCGGGGACATGGCCGACGTGTTCTACTCTTTCGGCATCTGTCACCCCGGCAAAATTACGCTGCGCAATCACCCCGAATTTCTGCGGCGGCTGACGCGGCCGGACGGCGAGGTCGTGGACCTGGCCACCATTGATGTCCTGCGCGATCGGGAGCGGGGCGTGCCGCGCTACAACCAGTTCCGACAGTTGATCCACATGCCTCGCATCAGCACTTTCGAGCAGTTGTGCGCCGACCCGGAGTTGGCGCGGGAGCTCAAGGAGGTCTACGACGGCGACATCGACCGGGTGGACCTGATGGTCGGCATGTATGCCGAGACACCGCCACAGGGTTTCGGCTTCAGCGACACGGCCTTCCGCATCTTCATCCTGATGGCGTCGCGGCGGCTCAAGAGCGACCGCTTTTTCACCACCGATTTCACCGAAGCGATGTACACGCCGGCCGGCATGGACTGGCTGAACACCAACAACATGAGCACCGTCCTCTTGCGGCATTACCCGACCCTGGAGCCGGCGCTGCGTGGCCTGGACAATGCCTTCCAGCCGTGGAAAACCATCCAGGAATCGGCGACGTACCAGCCGCACGAGAACGAAAGGAGCGGACCATGACCTTGACCGATTCGGCCCGCGAGATTGCACCGGGCGTGTACAGTCTGAGCCAGCGCCAGGGCGGCCACGTCCACGCTTTTCTGCTGGACGAGGGTGATGGATTGACCATTCTGGACACCCTCTACGACACGGACGCCCACCGCGTTCTCGACGCGCTCAAGGCCTTGAACCGGCCCGTCACCGATCTGAAAAACATAATCCTGACGCACGGCCACCGCTCCCACCTGGGCGGCCTGGCCGTCCTCAAGAAGCTGAGCGGGGCGACGGTCTACGCCCATACGTGGGAGGCGGACATCATCGCTGGCGAGCGCGAGGCCCAGCGTGTCAGCCCCCTGCCGCGCCGCCCGCTGCGTGCGTACCCGCTGCAACTGGGGCTGGCCCTGGGTTTCGGCAAGCATCCGCCCTGCGCGGTGGATCGGCCCCTGAAGGACGGCGACCACGTCGGCCCCGTGGACATCCTGCACGTGCCGGGCCACACGCCGGGCAGTCTGGCCTTCTACTGGCCCGCCCGAAAGGCCCTCTTCGCCGGCGACATCATCGCCACCTGGCCACGCTTCGAGCCGGGCTGGAAAGGGTTCACCCTGAACTTCAAACAGAGCCGCGATTCGCTGGGAAAGCTGACGGAGGTCAGCGCCGCCGAAATCTTGGCCGTTGGCCACGGCGAACCTGTCGTCGGGGCCGGCGCGGAGCAGGTCCGCGCCGCCTACAAAATGGCCGAAAAGTGGTGAGGAACCGCTCGTGGTATACTCACCGCGGGGTGACTCGACACTAGGAGCGTGTCCGAGAATTAGCCCAGGGGCTTCCCTTGGCCCCGCTCAATCCGCCTATTTGCCTCTTTTGCGATTTCTTAATTCTTACTCGGGGCGCAGCCGTAGCGCCAGAGCTTGAGCAGGTTATGCGTCAA
>JBBRPS010000573.1:0-6814 GCA_038227745.1 Gemmatales bacterium
GAACTCCAGGGCCTGGCTCTTGGGAAGCTGCGTCAGCCGCCAGCCGATGAGCAGGGCGCCCTCAATGATGCCCGCGACGAGCAGGAGGTGGCCGAGCAGGGCGGCGCCGTTTTGCTTCACGCCCATGGCCAGCGCGGCGCCGCACGCCAGCGCGACCAGGTGGGCGGTGACGAGAGAGCGGAACGTGCGCTGCCGGCCGGGGGAGACGGCGGCCAGCTTGAAGAAGGGAATGAGCATCGGGGAGGTGTCCGTGGGTCGGTCAGCGTGCCAGGACCTTGTCCTGGGAGCAGGCCTGCAGGCGTTCCATCATCGCGGTGCAGGACGGCCAGCGGTCCTGCGGCACCGGCGACAGCGCCCGCGTGAGCACGCGCGCCTCGGCGGTCGAGAACGGCGTCAGGTCCGGGGTTGGGCGGGCGTAGTCCTTGTGGGCGCTGGGCGGCGTCTCGGGGAACGGCAGCCGGCCGGTCCTCAGCTCGCAGTAGGTCACCGCCAGAGCGTACTGGTCGCTGCGGTCGCTCAACCAGCCCTGGAACAGTTCCGGTGCGGTGTAGTTCAGCGTGCCGACGCGGCGGTGATACCACATCGGCGAGGTCGTCTGCGCCGCCAGGCTGAAGTCCGCCAGCTTGACCTGTCCGTCCAGGAGGAGGAGGTTGCTCGGCTTGACGTCACAGTGGCGCACGGCGATGCGTTGGCCGTTGACCTGGTGCTGCCGCGTGTTCAGGAAGTCGAGGGCGTCGGCGGCCTGCCCCAGGTAGTAGCACAGGTGCTCAGGGTAGATACAGCTGCTGTACTCCGCCTGGTAGACGTCCATGAGGTCGAGGAGACTGCCCTCGGCCAGCTCCATGGCGATGACGACATGGCCGGAGTAGGCCCAGATCTGGTCGATGTGGATCAGGTGATCGTGCTTGAGCTGGCGGATCGACTGCAGGGCGCGGATCTCCTGGGCGGCGGCGAGTTGGGTGTCGCAGTACAGGAACTTCAGGGCCGCAGGGGTGCTCTCGGCCCGCTCGGCCTCCCAGACCTCCCCCCAGCCGCCACGACCGAGGAACCGCACCAGGTGATAGCCGGGGAACGGTTCGATGCCCTTGCGTAACGTCACCACCGCCTGCTGAGCCACAGTACACACTCCCGTTCCTGCGGCGCGCTCGGCCCGGAAGGCCTGGCCCGGCGCTCGCGCCTCTCCCGCGGACGAGAGCGGGCGGGCAGAGAGACCGGCGTTTGCCTCCGGCGTGCGTGCCGCTGCCGAAATCTACGTCCTGCGAGAGGTAAAGTCAAAGCCCGCGGCGCCCGGCGCTCCCGATGGCGGAGAATCGGAGCGTCCCCGAAGCCGGGGCGGGATGGTATGATGAGGGCGAGGCTCCGTGACGGGCTCGGCCATCCGCCCGACCGGCGCCCCCTCCCGAAGGTACACGCGATGAAGAAGCGCAAGCCCCCGCGGAAACCCAGCAAGAGCGCTGCCCCTGTCGCCAAACCTCCGGTCCAGACGAGCCAGGCGGCGGGAGGGGCCCCGCCCAGGTTCTCCCTCCGCTGGGCGGTCCTGGGCGCTACCCTCGCCGTTGCGGTGGGCGTATGGTTCTGGCTCACAAGGGGGCACCAAGACGACAAGGCTGACGCTTCCGGCCTTGCCCTCCTCGGGAAAGACGGTTCCCAGGGTTCCCCCCCCCCGCCGGCCCAGCGGGACAAAGACAACGGAAGTTCACAGCCGCGGAAACAGCCCAGCGGCGCATCGAGCGGGAAAGAGCCGGGTGGCCTCCTCGAAGAGGTCGGCCGGAAGGGCGGGGCGGACGACGAGCCCGAAGGCGCCCTGCGCACCAATCCGGAGCTGGAAAAGAGGTTTCACGCGGTCGTCGAGGTCAGCAACCGGCTCAAGCGGGAGGATAAGCGCCTCCTGGGCGATTACGAGAAGAGCCTCCGGGCGCTAGAGAAGGATCTGGCCCGGGCGCGGAAGGCGCGGCCCGCCGATCCGGTGCCGGCGTGGCTGACCGGCGAGTTGCTCCTGCTGATCAACGGCCACCCGGATGAGATCCTGCCCCACCTCCGCCTGGCGATCGAGCGCGGGCTCAACCGGCCGCGTGTCTTCGCGACTCTCGCCCGCACCCTGACCGAGAGCAACCAGCCGGACGAGGCGTTCCGCTCCGCCGTCAAGGCGCTCGGCCTGGACGGCAAGGACCGTTACGCCTGGAACGCCTTCACCCGCGCGGCGTTCAACACCGAGCACTTCGCCGAGGTCGTCGCCCGCGTGGATCGGTCCTTCCCAAATGAGAAGCCTGAATGGGCGGAGGAGATCCGCAAGGCGGCCATCGCCGGGCAGGGCCGGTGGGAGGCGGAGCAGAAGTTGCGGGCCGCCGAGCAGAAGGCCGACCTGCCGCGGGTGCGCCTGCTCATCGAACACCGCCGTTTCGCCCGTGACCCCCAGGGCGTCCCGCTCACGAAGATCGAGAGTACCGGCAAGGGCGAGGTCGTCCTCGAACTGTTCGAGGACCAGGCGCCGGCGACGGTGGCCAACTTCCTCACGCTGATCGAGCAGAAAGTCTACGACGGCACGCGCTTCTACCTCGCGGTGCCGGCCACGCTGGTCGCCGGGGGCGATCCGAAGTCGCGGACCGGCGACGCCGCCGACGACGGCAGCGGCGGCCCCGGTTACGTGATCCCCGATGAGTTCAACCGCGCCGGCGCTCGGAACCACTTCCGCGGCTCGCTCAGCATGGTCAGCCGGGGCCCGCACACCGCCGGCAGCCAGTTCCTCGTCACCCTCGCCCCGGGGCGCGAGATGGACGGACACTTCACGGTCTTCGGGCGCGTTCTCAAGGGGCAAGACGTCCTCGACCGGATCACGCCGGGGCGGACGAACAAGCACGTCGGGTTCGGCAGGATCGTCCCCGGCGACCTGCTCGTCCGCGCCGAGGTCCTCCGCAAGCGGCCGCACGAGTACAGAGTCATCAAGGAACAACCGAAGTGAAGCGGCTCCTATCGTGGGCGACTCGCTCCGCGAGTCGCTTCGGGAACGGGTGAGGCCAGTGAGTCCGCACGCTTCCGAAGCGACTCGCGGAGCGAGTCGCCCACGATAGCGGCCCTCAGCGGTGCTGCTTGTGGCACGCCGTGCAGCGCTCCGCCAGCTCGCCCAGGGCACGGCGGGCGCTGAGATAGTCGCGACGGTCGGCGGCGTCCACGACCCTGTGCGCGGCGGCGGTGAACGCCCGGGCCTGGTCCACCCAGTGTCCGTGTCCGCCCTTGCGCGGCTGGCGCGACTCCAGCAGGGCGCCCGCCTCGGCGACCAGGGCGGCGTTGGCACGGATCGACTCCCACTCCTGCAGGCCGGCCGGCTGCTTCTCCAGCGCGCGGATGAGCGTGCCGCGCACCCCGACGGGTTCGTTCACCGCCCGCATGATGTCGGCAACGGTTGCGACCGCCTTCTCCTGTGCCAGTCCCTTGACCAGGGCGCGGAACACCGGGCCATTCTCGGGGGCGTCCTCGACGTACTTGCCGAGGAAGTTGTAGATCGCGACCCACGCCTCCTCCGCCTCCGCCGCGGCGTACGGCTTCCCCGGCCGCATGAAGTCGGGCGCAACGCCGGCGAACAGGCGTACCTTGTGGAGCATCCGCGCGGCTTCGAGGGCCTTGCGGAAGGCGGCGAGGGCCGGGTCCTTGCCCGCGACGATGGCGAGCACCGGCGTGGTCCGCAGGCCGCCGAGCAGTGCCGCATCGTCCGTCAGCGAACCGTGGCAGACGACGCACGCCTGCAACGGTGTCGCCGCCGCCAGCGCCAGGGCCTGGTCCGCCCCCCACGACCAGCCGACGACACCGACGCGCTCGGGCAGCACGTCGGGCCGGCGCCGCAGCCAGCGCACGGCCGCGGACAGTTCCGCCAGCGTCCGTTCGTCCGCCAGCGCCGCCGCCGGACCGGGCGCTTTCCCGAGGGCCGGGACGCGCTTCCCCAGATCGACCGCCAGCACCACGTAGCCGATGCTGCACAGTTCGCGGGCGCTTTGCTTCATCCAGTCACTCAGGCCCGTCTCGTCGTGGATGAGGAGCACGGCCGGCAGCGATTCCTTCGTGTCTTGCCGCGCCAGGTAGCCGCGCACCTTGCCCGCGGCGCTGGGAAACGCGACCTCGGTGGTGAGAATGGCCGGCTCGTTGCGCGCGCGGAAGTCTTCGAGGAAGGGCGGTACGCGGGGCGCCTTGCCCGGCTGCGCGGGCGCGGCCGAGGCGCACACCAGCGCGACCAGGAGCAGTACGACCCTGGCCGCGGCGGTGCCGGGCTCACTCGACTTGCAGGTCGATCGCCGAGAAATGTTCATGGTCGCTGTTGGTGTTGAAGCTATCGACGCGCACGAGGTAGACGCCGGGGTCGCGGAGGGTGAAGGCGACGCGCGCCCCCACGCGGCACTTGGGCTTGAAGTTCAGGTGGAACTGCCCCTGCGTCACGACGCCCTCGTCGAGCGGCGGCAGCGTCTTCTGCTTGACCTTCTCGGCGCGGACGATGAAGTAGCGGATGCGGACGGCCTTGGTGACGCCGTGCGGGTAGGTGTTCGTGTAGATGAACTGCAAGACGAGCGGCTCGCCGGCCTTGACCTTGAACAGCGGCCGCAGCTGGACGCCGCCGGCGGGCGGCTCCTGGTCCGCACCGGCGCCGACCTCCTCCGTGGTCCGGCCGCTCTCGGTTTCGACGCGGAAGACCTTCAGGGCGATGGCCGCATGCTCCGCGTGTACGGTCAGCGCCCAGGTCGCCAGCCCCAGCAGGGCAAGCACAAAGCACCGCTTCATGGCAGACCTCTTGTGACGTTCACTCGACGACGATGTCGAGGGCGGCAAAATGTTCGTGGTCCTCGCCGCCGGCGGCGGCCCCGATGGTTTCCAGACGAAGCAGGTAGGCGCCGGGCGTGTCGAGCGTGAAGCTCAGTTCGCCGCGGGTGCTGTCTTTGGGTTGGAAGTCCATCGACAGCGCGCTTTCCGCGGCGACGCCTCTGGTGAGCTTCGGCACCGTGACCTGACCGACCTTGTCCTGCGCGACCGCGAAGAAATGGACGATGACGTCCTTGACGGTCGTCTTGCCGGCGTTGGTGAGCGTCCACCGCACGGCGATTTTCGTCCTCGCCTTGACGCGCAGGACGGCCCGTTCCCGCGACTTCACCCCCGCCCCCGCGGTGTCGGCGGTGGCGGTCCGGGTCGCCTTGTCCGCCTGGACCTTGAGGTCGATGGTGAAGTGGTGCGCCGCGGCCGGGGCAGGCCGGGACAGCCAGCCCAGCACCAGCAGTCCGGCGAGGAGGGTACGCAGCATGAGGGAGGCGCCTCGGACGAGGGTGGCAACAGGATCATCACCTAGATCATCGGAGGGGACGCCGTCCCGTGCAAGGGAAAAATGGGGGCGGCCCGCGCGAGTCGCTTTGCCGCTTATCTCCTGGCGGTTGCTTTCGCGCGCCGCCCCCGGTAGGCTACCCTGCTGAAGGCCCAGCCCTCCCCCCCACGGCTCAGCGGCAAGAAGTAGCGAGGTAGACCTCATGAACTACTCCCCACGTTGGCGCGGCGTCTCTCGCCCCGCCGCGAAGGCAGTCAAAGCGGCGACCGGCGGTGGGTGGGTGGCGAGGCCGGAGAAGGTGCTGCGGCTGGACTGCAAGGGCGAAGTCAAGGTGCGCGTCAAGCACAAGCGCAAGACGACGCAGGCGTGGTTGGCGGGCAGGTGAGCGGCATTCGGCGGTCCGCGTGGGGTGCCGAAAAACTTGCGCCGGCGCGCTGCGGTGCTTCAAGGTGCGCCTGCGAGCTTCGATGAACACCGTCTGGGTGTTTCCGAACCAGCGCGTCTGCAAGATCCTGCCGGACGGAGAGAAGTCGGTGCCTGTGGTGCTCGGAGGCTTTGAGGAGGCGACGCGGGCGCTGAAGTGAGGCCTGCGAAGAGTGCGGCGCTACAGCAGGGGGGCCAGCTCCCGAATGAGCGCATCGGAAACGGGAGGCGCATGCCGGCCCGTGGAGTATAATCCTAAACAGGCACTTCCGCTATCTCGGCTGCTGGGGAGCTGTCATGAAGCACGTGAACCTGGATACCCAGGATGAGACGATCAAGCAGTTTGTCCTGGCGCTGTCGGTCGATCGAGGAGGCTCCGTCCTGGAACTGGACGGCCGGGCGGTCGTGTGTGTGCTATCGGTGGACGGCAAGGAAGATGACGGAGAGGATTGGACCGAGGAAAAGAACGCCCGGCGGTGCGCTCTTATTGACCGAGAGATTGCCGGGACTCTCACGATTGAGGAGGTAAAGGAACTTCACGCCCTGCAAGAGGCGATGTTGCGCTACCGCCGGCAGGTCGCCCCCTTGCCCCTCGATGATGCCCGAGCCCTCTATCGGGAACTGCTCGTTCGGGCGAAAGCCGATCCAGGGCCCGGGGCATGACCTCTCCCTTCATCTATCCAGTCGCTGCCCACGTCCGGCGGCATGGCCCGCAAGGGCATGCCGACTACGCGAGCTACCGCCCGTGGCTGCGGGATGAATTCGCCTTCCGGTGTGTCTACGGAGAGCGGTCGCCTTGGGCGAGTCCGGCTCCGGGAGAACCCATTTGAGCGCCACGGAGGAATCCAGGACGTACTCTATGCCGTTGCACTTTTCCTCGACCCAGAGTCGCGGATAGCGAAAAACGCCGAGAAATCGAGGGTTTTCGCGTCCTGAGTCCGCACGAGCGACCACAGGTAACATCTCAATAACCCCGGGCGTGTTCCGAGGAAGTTTGCCGGCGCGCACGGCGACCCAGAGGCGTGTGGACGATTCTTTCCTGGTAAGCCGTTGGCCGTGCCGCCCTTGCCTGCCCTCAGACCGGCACGGCTGCAC
>JBBRPS010000574.1:0-6792 GCA_038227745.1 Gemmatales bacterium
GCGCGAAACGGCAAGCCAGGTGCGCTCCGCCGACGGAGCGCACCTGGCTTGCCGTTTCGCGCTCGCGCCAACCCGCTCGACGCCCCACCCCCCTTCCGGGCGCGGGGCTCTCCCAACAGACTCCGTACTCGGTACTCGGTACGGAAAGCCTCCCATCCTTGCCCCCGCACCGCGCGGGCGCAACAAAAAGGCCCACTCGCCGCTGCGAGTGGGCCTCAACTCCGCGAACTGCCTGCGCCGGCCGCGCCGCTAACAGGAAGCCAGGACGTTCTGGTTGGCGGTCTCCGCCCCGCCTTCCGACAGCCAGCCCCTCTCCACCGGGCTGGCGCTCAACAACTCGTGCAGCTTGCGAGCGAGGGCCCTGGGCGTATAGGGCTTCTGCAGGAACGCCGCCCCGTCCTCCAGCAGGTTGTGCTGGACGACGGCGCTGTCGGTGTACCCCGAGAGGAACAGGAGCTTCAGGTCCGGCCGGTCCGCCAGCATCCGCCGGGCCACCTCGCCGCCGTTCATCCCCGGCATGACCACGTCGGTCACCACCAGGTCGATGTCCGCCTTGACCTTCGCCCAGGTCGCCAGCGCCTCGGCCCCGTTGCGGGCCTCCAGCACGCAGTAGCCGGCCCGCTGCAGCAGCCGGCGCGTCAGGGCGCGGACGTCGTCCTCGTCCTCCACCAGCAGCACCGTCGCCGACCCGGCCGGCAGTTCGTGCGACGACCGCGACGGCAGCATCTCGGAGATCGGCTCCTCGACGCGGGGCAGGTAGATCTTGAACGTGGTCCCGTGCCCCGGCTCACTGTAGACGGCGACGTGGCCGCCGGACTGCTTGACGATGCCGTAGACCGTCGCCAGCCCCAGCCCCGTCCCCTTGCCCACCTCCTTGGTCGTGAAGAACGGCTCGAACAGCCGCGCCTGCACCTCGCGCGTCATGCCGCTGCCGGTGTCGCTGACCGCCAGCAGCACGTACGGCCCCGGCGTCAGCTCCGGGTAGGCCCGGCAATACGTCTCGTCCAGATCGACGTTCGCGGTCTCCAGCGTCAGTTTGCCGCCGTGTGGCATGGCGTCGCGGGCGTTGACCACCAGGTTCATCAACACCTGCTCGATCTGCCCGCGATCGACCTTGACCCGGTCCAGGTCCGCCCCCTGCGCCGTGCTCAGCTGGATGTCCTCACCGATCAGCCGGTGCAGCATCTTGTTCAGGTCGGTGACGATGCCGTTCAGGTCGAGGACCTTGGGAGCGAGCACCTGCCGGCGGCTGAAGGCCAGCAGCTGGCCCGTCAGCTTGGCGGCGCGGGTGCCGGCGCTGTGGACCTCCTCGAGCAGCTCGCCCGCCTCCGGCGACTGCGGGAAGTCCTCGCGGAGGATCTCCGTGCAGCCGTTGATCACCGTCATCAGGTTGTTGAAATCGTGGGCCACCCCGCCCGCCAGCCGGCCGATCGCCTCCATCTTCTGGGCCTGGCGGAAGCGCTCCTCGGTGTCGCGCAGGGCCTCTTCGGTCCTCTTGCGGTCGCTAATGTCCCGGATGTAGGCGGTGAATAGCGGCGGGCCGTCCATGATGATCGGGGTCAGGGTCAGCTCCAGGGGGAACTCGCGGCCGTCGGCCCGCAGGCCGGACATTTCCAGCCGCCCGGCGAGGGTGGCGCTGTCGCCGGTGGCGAGGTACTCGGCCAGGGACAGGCGGAAGCGCTGGCCGGCGCCGGTCGGCAGGATCATGCCGGCCATCTCCTTGCCCATGGCCGCGCCGCGCCGCCGGCCAAAGATCTCCTCGGCCGCCGGGTTGAACTCGATCACCCGCCCGCCGCGGTCGATGGTGATGATCGCGTCCAGGGCCGCCTCGAGGATGGCGCGCTTGCGGGCCTCGGACTCGTAGACGGCCTGCTCGGCCGTCTTGCGCTGCAGATAGTGCCCGACCTGGTTGGCGACGTTGTTCAGCGTCTCAATCAGCTCCTCGTCGGGCTCGACCGTCTCGGGGCTCCAGAACTCGAGGGCCCCCAGGACTTTCTCCCCCGGGGCGATGGGGAAGGCCAGGGTCAGGTAGCGGCTCGACTTGGCCCCGGCGCCGCTGAAGACGGGGAGCCACGCCGGCGGGCCGCCCTTCAAGACGTTGTGGACCAACCCGCTGCCCGACGCCAGGGTCGGGGCCGACGTCGCGGGGTCGGCGGGCGTCACGCCCGGCCGGTGCCACAGGCCGGTGCGGCGTGGCGAGCCGGTGCCCGCCTCCGTCACCCACAGCGCCCCCAGGTCCCAGCCCAGGCCGGCACAGACGCCCTGGAGCAGGGCCGGGGCGGCTTTCTCCAGGGTGACGGCGTCCGCCAGGATGCGCCGCACCGCCTGCCGGGCGCCGCGGTGAAACTCACGGCGGCGGCGCTCCGTGACGTTCCGCATGGTGCTGATCAGCAGCACGCCGTCCTTCGTCTCCAGCGGGCTGAAGTTGATTTCCAGGGTGAGCTCGGCGCCGTCCTTGCACCGGCCGACGAACATCGGCGTCACCTCGACCCGCTGAGTCACCGTGGTCCAGGTGCTGCTCGAGGCTCCTGCCCGCTCCTCCGGGGACTGTTGGTGGATCAGGTCCTCGAAGGTCTTGCCGAGCAGCTCGCGGCGCGAATAGCCGAACATCGCCTCCGTCTGCCGGTTGACCAGGGTGACGCTGCCGTTGCGGTCGATGATCACCATCGCGTCCGGGGTGGCGTCGAGGAGGCTCTGGAACTTCACCTCCGTATTCTCCGCCTCCCGGAGGGACCGGCGGATGATCAGGGTACCCAGGAGGGTGACCAGGAGCGAGGCCGCGGCCCCGCTGCCCGCCAGGAGGTATCTGGAGCGGGCGGGGAACGTACCGGCGTCTATCAGGTTATCGATCACGAGCCAGCCGGCGGACGTGATCGCGGTAAGCGCCAAACTGACGGTGAGGAACCGCGTCAGGGCGGGACGGGGACAAGTCACAAAACCACTCTCCATTCGCTGAGGACCAGGGACGAGGTTCAGACGCATGGACGGCGGGGGAGCGGCCCCGGCGGCGCCCCACAGGGCGACCCCAGGATTCGCGAAGTCCGCAGGCCGCGGGCGCCGGTCAGCGCTCGCGGCGGAGGTCGGGACGGCGCCCGCGCGGATCCTCCTCCGGGCCGCCGCTCTGCCAGCGGTCGGCGAGGAGCATGGCCAGGCCGGCCACGAGGGCCGGCGACAGGGCCAGGGAGATCTCGCCCGTGCCCGCCGCGCCCCCGCCGGGGTCGGATCGGGCATCGTCCAGCCGGCCGACGTCGGCGAAGCATTCCGTGCACAGGCTCGGCCAGGCGGCCGCAGCCGTTCGGACCTCCTGGGCTGCCCCTTGCGTCGAGGCCCCGACAAGGATCTCCCCGACCGCGATGTCGGGCTGCATCCGGGCGAGCAGTTCGCCCGTGACCACCGGCACCGGGATCGACTCCGGCGCGTCTGGCGTAAAGAAGGAGAGGAACACCGAGGGACCTTCGGACACCGGCGCGAAAATGTGCAGGCCCGCCTCGGTGCCGGCGGCATGGCCGCGGCCGTGGGACAGTCCGACCAGGAACTCCCCTGCGACCGCCTCGCGGAGGAGGGCCGGTCGGGCATCCTGTGGGGCCGCCGCCAGGGCTGCCAGCGGCACGTCCAGGCGGTGGTCGGTGAGGCCCCCTGGCAAAGCTGCCGTGGTCGCCGCCGGGGCGCTGGCGGCCCGGCCCTGGTCCGCCGCCGGCTCGTCCGCGAACAGGTCCCCGAGATCTGGGAACAGTTCGGGCTGCAGGTCGCTCAGACCGTTGCCGGCGCTGACGGTGAACTGCTGGGAGAAGACGCCGCTGCCGTCCCCGGCGCCGCTGCCGCTCCAGACGACCACCGCGTCGCCGTTGCCGTCCACTGCCCACGACGGGGTCGCCTGGTCGCCCGCGGTGGTGCTGTTGATCGAGAACTCCATCCCCAGGGCGACGCCGCTGCGGTTGAACTGCCGCCCGTAGATCCCCCAGCCGCTGCCGTCCTGGCCGTTGCTCTGCCAGCCGACGAGGAAATTGCCGTGCGTGTCCATGGCGATCGACGGGGACTGCTGGTCGCCGGCCGTGGTGAGGTTCACCTGGAACTCGCGGCCGACGGGCGCCCCCGCGGCGCTGTAGCGCTGGGCATAGACTCCCCAGCCGCTGCCATCCTGGCCGTAGCTCGACCACACGACGGTGAACTCGCCGAGCGGGGACATCGCCACCGCGGGATCCAGCTGGTCGCCCTGCGTCGTGGTGTTGACGCGGAACTCGCCGCCGAGGGCCACCCCCGAGGCGCTGTAGCGCTGGGCGTAGACACCGGCGCCGCTGCCGTCCTGGCCGGCGCTCTGCCAGGTGACGACGAAGTCGCCAGCCGCGTCCATGGCCACCGCGGGCGCCTTCTGCGCCTTGCCCGCCGTACTGTTGGCCCGGAACTCGCCCCCGAGGGCCGCCCCCGAGGCGCTGTAACGCTGGGCGTAGATGTCCCAGCCGGTGCCGCCCTGGTTGTTGGCCTGCCAGCTGACGACGAACTCGCCGGCGGCGTCCATCGCCACCGCGGGGCCCTTCTGGTCGCCCTGCGTCGTGGTGTTGACGCGGAACTCGCCGCCCACCGGCGCCCCCGCCGCGCTGTAGTGCTTGGCGTAGACGCCCCAGCCGCTGCCGTCCTGGCCGTAGCTCTGCCAGCTCACCACGAAGTCCCCGTTCGGAGCCATCGCCACGGCGGGGCTGTTCTGGTCCCCCGCGGTGGTGGAGTTCACCTGGAACTCGCCGCCCAGGGGCGCCCCGGAAACACTGAAGCGCTGGGCATAGACCCCCGCGCCGCTGCCGTCCTGGCCCTGGCTGGCCCACACGACCACATAGTTGCCGCCCTCACCGCCGGCCCCGTCCCGGACGCGACCAGTGTCGTGACCGCGGCGGGCGTCGCCCCCGACGTGACCACCCCGCAGTCCCCCTTCGTGATCCGCCTGGACCTCAACGGCGCCCTGGACCCGTCGGTCCAGTCCGACCTCAACGTCCAGCTCACCGCCAAGGGAGACCCGAGCGCGACCAACCTCGTGGGCACGTATCAGTTCACGGCCACGGCCGACGAGGTGCAGGTGACGCCCGCGGCGCCCCTGGCGCCCGGCGACTACGACCTGACCGTCGCCGCCCAGAGCAACTCCGGCCTGCCGGCGCTGGCGCAGGATTACCACCTGCACTTCACGGTCAGCGGCGTACAGGGCAACACGGGCGCCGCGGCCACCGCCGACGACACCCCGGCCAGCGCCCACGCGCTGGGCAACCTGACCAGTGCCGGCCTCGTCCAGGTCGCCGGCGCGATCGGCGACGACCCCGCCTACAACCCGGGCAACGCCGACCCGCTGCTGGCCAACCCCGCGGCCGACGTGAACCTGTACCACTTCACCGTCGCCGGCTCCGGCAATTACGCCCTGATCGCCGAAGCCTTCGCCGGCCGCATCGGCTCGCCGCTCGACCCCGGCCTGACCCTCTTCCGCCTCGACCCCTCGGACAACACGCTGCACCTCGTCAGGGTCAACGACAACACCACCAACGACACCCAGGCGACCGATGGCAGCCTGCCGCTGTACAACGACCCCGTCCTGTACGCCGGGCTGACCCAGGGCGACTACTACTTGGCCGTCTCGAGCACGGGCAATCTGCCCGATCCGACCCAGGGCATCAACCCGGGCGACAACGGCGTCTTCAACCCGACCGTCGCGCACAGCGGCTCGGCCGGGATCACCCAGGGCGCTTACGTGCTGAACGTGTTCCTCCACCTCGACGCCGGGGCACCGCAGGTGCTGGCCACGACCCCCGCCGACCAGGCCACCCTGACGACGCCGCCCACGCAGCTGACCGTCCAGTTCGACCAGCCGGTCAACCTCCAGGACCTGGTCTACCAGTCCTACGCCCAGTCGAAGCACGGCCTGGTGAACAGCGTCTTCGTCCACGGGGCCGACGGCGTGGACTACTACCCGCGGCTGGTGAAGTACGATCCCAACGCGGGCCAGGCCACCTTCCTGATGCTCGACGGCCTGCCCAACGGAGTGAACGAGCTGCACCTGTCCGGGGCGCTCGGCCTGGCGGACCTCGCCGGCACGCCGCTGGCCGGCAACGACCCGTCGGGGGACTACGTCGCGCGCTTCACCGTGAACGGGCCGGCACGCGCCGCGCTCGACACGACGACCGGGCCGACGAAGGGCCTGTACGTCTGGCACGACCAGGAGCCGAACGACACGGCCGCCCAGCCCCAGGTCCTGGGGACGCTGTTCCCCAACGAGCTGCAAAAGGGCACCGCGGTGGTGCGCAACTTCACGGCCAACCCGTCGTCGGCGCCCGCGGACACCGCGGACTATTACCAGATCCAAGTGCTGCAGGCACGGACGTACCTGTTCACGCTGAGTGGGACGAACCTGCCCAAGGGCACGGTGCCGCAGATCACGAACCTCGCGAATAACAAGACGGTGACGACGCTGTCTCTCCCGGGCGGCATCCGCTCGACAAACCTCGCCCCCGGCACGTACCTGGTCCGCGTCGGCGGCTGGACCACGGGCCAGGCGCCGGGCGTGTCGTACACGCTGAAGATCGCGCTGGGCGGGTCGGGGGAGAACCCGACGCCGTTGACCTCGGGGCCGGCGCCGGCGTTCACCATCCGCCTGCCCACGCCGACCCCGCCGCCGAGCCCCCCGCCGCCCCCGGCGCCGGCGCCGCAGCCACCGCCCCCGACGCCGGCGCCGCAGCCGCCGCCCCCGACGCCGGCACCGCAGCCGCCGCCCCCGACGCCGGCGCCGCAGCCGCCGCCCCCGGCGCCGGCGCCGCAGCC
>JBBRPS010000575.1:0-6773 GCA_038227745.1 Gemmatales bacterium
CCTGCACTGAATTCAGGAGAGCCGCGACAGCCCGTGTTGTCGCGCTTTCCGCATGAATTCTGCGGTTTCCGAAGAGTGACACCACACTGTCATCGCTACCGACTTGGATGCAAGTTTTCGTGCCAGAAACACTAGTGCCGCGACCGCACCACGCTGGCCGCCGCTGGGGCGCGCGCAGTGGCGACAGCAGGAGGGGGAGCGACGCTGTCCCCGCGCAGTGCGCGCGACCTATCCCGCCGCCACGCGGGCGGATACACTCGACGGCGGGGCAGAATGGCGTCACGGGGAGGGTCGGGCGAAGGCTTGCTCGATGTCGGCGGCGCTGAGGACGTCGGCAAAGGGGAGGCCAGCGGCCTGAAAAAAAGGAGCGAGGGTGTTGTCGAAGGGCGACGTACCTGGGGAGGGCATAGAAAAGGACAGGGAGGCCTTCCTCGCAAAAGAAGGCAAGCAGCATCAAGGAAGGCCTCCCACGCAATCACCCTGGGCGGGGAAGGCCTCCCGGCAAGGTGTCCCGCAGCTGGTTTGGCAAGAAAACCAGCTGCCCAGGCGAAAGAGTCGACACGCGCCGGCGCGTGCGTACGCCGAGGGTGCGCCGTGAGCAGGATGCGCGCGCAGTTGGGGCCCTGCCCGCAAGCGACGCGGCAGCGGACAACGCGGCGGGGGCGACGGCCACGGCGAAGGCGCTGCGTGGCAACGAGGATATTAATAGGAATTAAATAGCCATTCAGCTCGAGACCCTTGCCGCAACCGACCGCCACCACTGGGGATACGTTCGACAGTGCCATTCGTGTCAGGAACCGATACTATGACTATCTTGAATCGTAATATCGGTTTTTGACACTTTTTCCGCCCAGCGGCGGCACCGCCCGCTACTTCGACGGCAGCATGGGCATGGGCGGCTACCAGGAGCGTTCGCCCCTGGGGGACCAGCTCAGCTACGACGGGCCAGTTCGTGCTGGGCCGAAAAGGGAGGCCGAAAAGGGGAGAATAGAGGGGAGCGGGGTTGGCGGGAGAAACCGCGCGTGCTGCGAAAGCGTGGCCGCCCCTCGTCCGGAGGTCGCACCTCTGCCTCAGGCGGATCCTGTATACGTCATGTCCCGCCGAGATGCCAGAGCAGTTTCGAGGGCGGTCTCGGGCCAGGTGAGCCGGGGTTCAGCGGACTGCAGTCGGAGCGGTCAGCACCTCCTCGATCGCCCTGCACGCATCGCGGAAGCGCTGCTCCCACGGCCCGCTGAGCAAGATGTACCGTCGTCCGTGCGACTCCAGCGTGCCGCGGCAGAACTCGAAGAACGCCTCCCCCTGCTCCGGCAGGTAGCGCACCAGGTCGGCAACCCACGGCACGTCGGCAGCCGTCAGCAGGTACAGGTCGTAGGTGCGCCGTTTGGCCTCGTCGCGGATCCAGGCCGGGCAGCTGCCGAAGAGCTTGTCACTCCAGATTGTCGTCGTCAGCAGGTCCGTGTCACAGACCAGCAGCCGGTTCGCCTGCCGCGCCAGCGCGTCCTCCGCCGCGATCTGGCCACGGGCGATGGCGGGGATGTCCTGCGGCGTCAGCTCACCACCGCGCGGCTCCAGGTGGACGCGGGCATACTCGGGGACCATGACCGTCTCGAAGCGGGTAGCGAGATCGCGGGCGAGGGTAGTCTTGCCGGTCGATTCCGGGCCGAAGACACAGACGCGGCGGACGAAATAGGGGCGGACACAGCGCGGGATGTGCCGCCAGTTGGCCATCGGGTCGGTGCGGACCGCCGTACCGCTGACCGACAACATGCCGCGGCCGCCGGTGGGGATGAACCGCGCCCCCAGGACTTCGGCCAGCTTCCAGCCGTAGTCCTCGCCGGCGAAAACGTAGTCGGGCCGGCCCGGCAGCACGCGCATCAGGCTGTCGTGCCAGATGCGCCAGAAGTCGGGGTGGTCCTTCGGCTCCTGCGGGTTCTCGTCGGTCAGGTGGACCACGCGCGCGTCGGGGAACAGCTCGCGCATCCAGCGGTGCCGCAGCTCACCGGGGATCGGCTCCGACTTCAGGGAGGCGACGACGACCGTCAGATCCTCGACGTAGTTGCGGGCGAACTCTACGAGGTAGAGGTGTCCCGAGTGGGGTGGCATGAACTTGCCGAGGACCATGCCCGATGAGGCCATTGCCGATTTCCTCTGCCATCCGCGGTTGACCGCCGCGGCGGTCAACCGCGGAGATAGGTCAGGTAAGTCCGCAGGAGAGTTCCACTCGGCGGCGGACAGGCGATGCCGGATCCGGCCAGGCCGCCGAGAGTGTTCTTCATGCCGAATTCCACGCCCGTGGCCTGGAAGAGGTCCAGCGTCCGCTGCCGCGCAAACGCGCTGCCGCCGGGCAAGGCGCGGCACAGGGCCAGGTAGGCGGCCGCCTCGGGGGCGCCGCGGGCGCTGTCGCCGAACTCGGCAAGGCGCCCGCGCCACTCGGCGTCCGATACCGCGGCGACGGCGATGCCGTGTGCGCGCAGAGCATCGAGCAATTCACCGAGCGAAAGACTCCGCGAATTGGCGATGTGGAAGGTGGACGGCGCGCCGGCGCCGGCCGCGTGCAGGGACAGGTGCGCCATCGCGGCCGCCGCGAAATCCACCGGCGTGACGTCCAGCCTCAATTCCTCGGCCCGCCGCGGCACACAGCCGAGCGCGGCCAGCCCCTTGCAGAACAGGGACAGAAAATCGGTCGGCGAGCAGTAACCTGTCGTCGCGTCGCCCGTGATAAGCCCGAGGCGGTAGAAGCGGACCTGCCCCACCTCGCCGCCGGCAGAGCGGAGGAGGTATTCCGCGGCCCATTTGCTCTGGGCGTAGCCACCGTAAACCCAGCCCGTGCTCGCCAGGTCGTCCGCCTCTGCCAGCAGGCCGGTGTTGCGGTCCGTGGCGACGAAGACCGACAACGTCGAGGCGTAATGCAGCCTTTTTCTCCGCCCCGTACAGAGCAGGCGCAGCACCTCGCGCGTGCCGAGGACATTGCTCGCGCGCAGCGCGTCGTAGGCCGCCACAAGGTGTACGCGTGCGGCGCAGTGATAGATCGTGTCGATGCTCCCCGCGAGGCATGCCCACTCGCCCTGGTCCAGCCCGAACAGAGGCAGGTCGATGTCGCCGCGGACCGGGAGGACGCGCCGCGCCTGCTCCGGGTCGAGGGCTTTGCCGTGGCCGTGCAGGGCCGCCTGAAGGCGTCTTGTCGCGGCCGCATCGTCTTGTGCTCGGACGAGGCAGTGTACCTCGGCCCCGGTCCGCAAGAGCAGTTCATGCAGCAGCCGCGAACCGAGGAAGCCGGTCGCCCCGGTGAGCAGGAGCGCCCGGGGCGGGCCGTCCACGGGGACGTGCGGACGTTGCCGGGCGGAGCGCAGCAGCTCGTGCCACTCCGCACCGAAGGCCACGTCCTCGCGCAGGCCCGCGCAGCTCATCGCGCCGCTCGTAACGTCCGCCGAACCCTCAGCGCCCGCATGCAGGCGGGCCGCGAGGTCGGCGAGGGTCGGGTGGCGCAGCAGCAGGGGCGGGGAGAGCCGCAAACCGCACGACTCCGCGGCCGCCACCACCTCCAGTACCGCCAGGGAGTCGCCGCCGATCTCGAAGAAATCGTCCGTCGGTCCGATGCCCTCCACGCCAAGCACCCACTCCCAGATCTCCGCCAGGATGCCCGTCTCGTCGTTCGCCAGGCCCGGCGTCCAACCGGAGGCGCGGCGGCTCAACGCGCGCGTGGCGAGGGCCTGCAGATCGACCTTGCCGGTGGACGTCAGCGGCAGGCGGTCCACGAACTCGAAGCGCTGCGGCAGCATCCAGCGCGGCAGCGAGCGGGCCAGGTGTACCCGCAACTCACCGGCCGGCACGGGCTGCCCCGCGGTCCGCGGGACGACGAAGGCGACAAGTCCCTCGCGCGCGGCGCGCGGAAGCGGCCGCTTGACCACCGCCGCGTGCCGGACCTCGGGGTGTTGCAGCAATCGCGCCTCGATCTCCTCCGGTTCGATGAGCAGGCCGCGCACCTTCACCTGCCGATCGACGCGGCCCAGGAAATCGATCTCGCCGCCGTCGCGCTCGACCACGCGATCGCCGGTGCGGTAGAGGCGCTCGCCGTCGCGGACGAGAAAGCGCGCGGCGGTCAGGTCGGGGCGGTTGAGGTAACCGCGGGCCAGGCCGATGCCGCCGATGTACAACTCGGCAGCCGTGCCGGGCGCCACCGGAGCGAGGCGCTCGTCCAGCAGGTGCAGGGTGGCGTTGGGGATGGGCCGGCCGAGGAGAGGGCGCCGCCAGGTCACCGGGTCACAGACGCAGAGGCTGGTGCAGACGGTGGCCTCGGTCGGGCCGTAGACGTTCACGACACGGAAGCGCTCGGCCCAGCGCCGCACCACCTCGGGCGGACATGCTTCGCCACCGATGATGATGGTTTCCACGCACGCAGGCATTCGCGCCGGCTCCAGCACGCGGAGGAGCGCGGGCGGTATGTCGAGGTGGGTGATGCCCCTCGCGCCGATCCGTTCCACGAGGGCGGGGCCGGGTTGGAGGGCCTCCGCGGGCTCGATGCACAGGGCGGCCCCCGAAAGGAGAGCCGTGCCGATGTCCGAGATCGAGGCGTCGAAGCTCGTGGACAGGTAGAACAGGGCGCGGCTGTCCGGGCCGATGCGGAACACAGGGATCTGGGCGTGCAGGAAGTTCACGATGCCGCGGTGGGGGACCATCACGCCCTTCGGCGTGCCCGTCGAGCCGGAGGTGTAGATGACATAAGCCAGATCCTCCTCTCCCGACCGAGGCGGGGGACTCAGGACTCGCGACGGCCTCTCGGCCTCGTCCCCAATCGCGGCGAGCCGGATGCCGAGTCCGTCCAGCGCCGCCCCGTGACCCGGGCTCATAACGGCGAGTGTCATGCCGGAGTCGCCGGCGATGAAAGCCAGCCGCTCCGGCGGCAGGGCAGGATCCAGCGGCAGGAACGCGGCGCCGGCGAACCAGGTCGCCAGCAGCGCCGTGACGTACTCGGAAGACTTCTCCAGGTGCAGGCCGACGATGCGTTCCGGCCCGGCGCCCAGCTCTTTCAGGCGCTCGCCCAGCGCGGCCGCGCGCCCGTACAGTTCGGCATAGCTGATGACCTGCGTGCCGCCGGTCACCAGGGCAGGCCGGTCCGCGTGTACCTCCACGACGGTGCGGAACTGCTCCAGGAATCCTGGACGAGGGACTGTCACGGCTGCTCCGGCGCCTCGGCGCTCGCTCCCCGCGGCCAGACGTAATCCTCGAGCGCCGACCCGGTGGAGCGGTTGTCGGCGTTCGGGGCACCCAACCCGGCCCGGTGGTCGCTCAAATGGACGGTTCGGAAATCGACGCTGAACCGCGCCTCCCCCGACACGTTCGGCGTTGTACGGTGCAGGTGTCCCGCCGAGAAGAGGACCACCTCACCCGCGGCACAGGAGAAAGTGCGCGTCCGTCCCGGCTCCAGCGCCCCCAGGGCCGACGGGTAGACGGCGGCCCGGCCCGCGTCGGGGTTCTGCCAGCCGACGGTGCGCACCCAATCATCGTAATCGAACGCGGCGGACGAGTTGGCGACCGGGCGGGCGAATTCGTCGGGGAAGAAGGCGAAGGTCTGCCCCGCGCCGACGTCGTGCAACGGGATCCACCAGTTGACCTGCGCCTGCGGGTTCGCGTACCACGTGTCGCGGTGCGCCGCGTAGGCGGGCGCCGCGGCCGGCGCTTCATGACCGCCGTGGGTGACGGCACGCAGCCGCGGCACGTCGAAGGCGTGGCCGTCCGGATCGAAACCCGCTGCCGCGAGCACGGAGCGCACGACCTCGCGAAAGCGCGCCTCCGTCGCCAGGGCGCGCCGCACCTCCCCCACGCGGCGGAAGAATTCCGACACCGGGAGTCGGAATTGCGCCTGCCGCGGCGGTGCGGCGTCGGTGAAGGCTGCGTCGAGGAGGGCGAGCACGTCCCGGACGAGGCGCGCGGTGGCGGCGCTGGCCGGCAGCAGGAAGATCTCCCCGGCGTAGAGTGTCCGCCGCAGGGCCGTGTTGTCCGGGAGGGTGTTGGTGCGGAGCGGCATGAGCTTACCCCGGCCTCGTCGCCACACAGAGGCAGCGCGGGCTGTCCAGCGTCAGCCCCTCGACGCGGCCAACTTGCGTTCAACCGCCCGCGGCGGGCAGCGGTGGATCGATGAGCTGACAAACTCCTGCCGCAGCGAAGATCCTGTTCCCGCGATCCGGACCGCGGTGTACAAACAATTCCCCCTGCCGATCAACGGACTCAGGGTGGGACACCCGAAGACGATCACCGCTGTTGAATTCGATGAGAAATGGGCGGAACGGGCGGCGCCTGGTGAGAGAGCGCCACGCCCGGGCCAACTCGTCACCTGTCATGAGGCGGCTCCCTGAACGGCCTGCCGGATGTCACGAACCTCTTCGCACGCGAACTCGATAAGATCGAAGTCCGTGGTGAAAAACGAAGCGCTGTCACCGCCGAGCGCTAGTCCGGGACGGTTGATCTCGATCCGCCGACCATCGTGCAGTTCGACGACGAAAGGGTGGAAAGGTTTTTGGTGAAGAAAGTGGAGGACAGTCGCCTCAAACTGCTCCGCCGTCATGAGCTTCTTCCTCGCACAGGTGTTCCGATCGGGATGAGGGTGCCTGGCGCATCAACGTTAGGATTTTAGAGCGCTTTGCATTCGGGTGTAGTGGGGGGGCGCTTTGGAGTGCGGCGCTCGGCGCCGCTTTCTCTCTTTCTTTCCCTCTGGCCGGGCCGCGGGACTACGAAAGAAAGAACGAAAGCGGCGCCGAGCGCCGCACTCCAAAGCA
>JBBRPS010000576.1:0-6747 GCA_038227745.1 Gemmatales bacterium
ACAGACCGCGTTCGCGCGGCGACAGGCCGCCGTCACGCCGCGGGGCGTTCAGCGCCAGGCCGACCCACGGCACCGCGCTGGGCAGGCCGGCCCCGGGCGCCGCGGCGAGGGCCGTGACACATTCCCGCTCGCTCTTCGGCGGTGGGTCCACCAGCCAGGCTGCGGGCACCTTGAACACCGTGAGCGGCGGCGCGGTGAGGAAGAGCAGCACGAGCGGCAGCAGGGGAATCAGGGCCATGACGGGGTTGACCCGGAAGGCGTCCGGCGCGGGGGGTGCTGAGGACGGAGTACCCTCCCCTCCGTTCGCCTCTTCGCGCACCGGCGCGGAGGCGCGCCGTGAGATCGCGCAGAATGCCGCGGTCGCCACGGCCAGGGCGAGCAGGTCCAACGGCAGAATGCGCGCCACGCAGGCGGCCCCGGTCAGACCGGGCGACGGCACGCCCACCTTGCGGGCCGCCTTCTCGCTCTCCTCCACGATGGTGCGCAGCTCCGGCGCCCCCGGATTGAGCAACTCGCCGCCGATCGACGAGCCGAGCAGCAGGGCGGCTCCGATGGTCAGCGGCGGAATGTGCGCCGCCCGCAGGATCGGGATGACGACGGCCCCGAGCGTCACCGCCGTGCTCGTCTGGCTGACGACGGGGATGTTCACCAGGAAGCCGACCGCGACCGTGCCGGGGACGAGCAGGGCGCGGACGCGCTGGATCGGTCGCATCAGCAGGTGGACGAGGTGCTGGTCGCAGCCGGTGTAGCGCAGAACGTAGGCGAAGCCCATCGCGGTACAGATCGGCACGACGAAGCGCTCGTTGGAGAAGGTCGCGAGGAAGACGCGGACGACGGCCATCGGCTGTCCGGCGAGCGCCCCCAGGGCCAGAGCGGCGCCCAGCAGGGCGAGGCGCACGTCGATGCGATGGTAGACGGCGAGGATCGCGAGAGCGATGATGAGTACGCCGAGGGCCAGCGTCATTGCGGACTCCCTGATAACTCCCCACGGTCGGCGGGGGCGGGGCGCCGACCGCCGTCACTGTTGTATCGGCTTTCCCCGTCGCGAGGGGAGCGGTGCCTTCGAGAAATCCGTGGCCATCCTGACCGATTCGTGTCATCCGCGTTCTCTCCTGGCGCCCGAACCCCGCTTGCTGTCGTTCTGGTTCTCGACTAGGCTGGTGGGAAAGGGAGTCAGGAAATGACTGCGACCGCCGCCGTCCAAACGCCGAACCTTCTGGAGCGCTACGCCATGGCCGTCGAACGGGTCACGGAGCGCCTGCAGCGCATCACCGCGGCCCTCGAAGGCGCCGCGGTCCCGTACGCCCTCGTCGGCGGCCAGGCCGTGGCCGTCTGGGTCGCGACCAAGGACCCCGCCGCGGTCCGCACCACCAAGGACGTCGACATCCTCCTGCGCCGCGAGGATCTCCCCCAGGCCCGCGCCGCCGCCCTGGGCGCCGGGCTGGAGTACTTCGAGTTCGTCGGTGTCGGCATGCTCCTCGAGCGCGACGACCCGAACCCGCGGCACGGCGTCCACGTGCTCTGGGCAGGCGAGAAAGTACGACCCGATTGCGTTCTGCCCTCCCCACTGATCGACGAGCGCGAGGCCCTGGTGCCGGGTATCCAAGTGGTTTCGCTCCGAGGACTGGTCCGGATGAAGCTGATGGCCAACCGCGATCGCGACCGCGCTCACCTGCGCGATAGGATCGACGTGGGCTTGATCGATCGGACCTTCCTCGCCGACCTGCCGGCCGAGTTGGCCAACCGGCTCGATGTGCTGCTGACGGAAGCCGGCCGTTGACGAACCGCCACCGCGGGTGAATCAGCATGAATCCCTCCGACGAATATCAACACTTGTTGACCCGCCGCCACTTCTTCGGCCGCGCCGCTGGCATCGGCACCGCGGCGCTGGCGTCGCTGCTCAACCCCGACCTCTTCGCCCAGCCCGCTGCCGACCGCGCCGGCGGCCTGCCCGGCCTGCCCCACTTCCGCCCGCGCGCCAAACGGGTGATCTACCTGTTCCAGTCCGGTGCCCCGTCGCAGATGGACCTGTTCGATTACAAGCCGCGCCTGCGCGACCTGCGCGGCACGGACCTGCCCGACTCGATCCGCATGGGGCAGCGCCTGACGGGCATGACCGCGACGCAGGACAATTTCCCCGTCGCGCCGTCGCTGTTCCGCTTCGCCCGCCACGGCACCAGCGGCGCCTGGGTCAGCGAACTGCTGCCGCACACCGCCCGCGTCGCCGACGACCTCTGCTTCGTCAAGTCGGTCTACACCGAGGCGATCAACCACGATCCGGCCATCACCTTCATCCAGACGGGGGCGCAGCTCGCGGGCCGGCCGAGCATGGGCGCCTGGGTGAGTTACGGCCTGGGCAGCGAGAACCGCGACCTGCCCGCCTTCGTCGTGCTGGTGTCGATCGGCACCGGCTCGCCCGCCGACCAGCCACTCTACGACCGCCTGTGGGGCAGCGGCTTCCTGCCGTCGCGCTACCAGGGCATCCGCTTCCGCTCCGGCGCCGACCCGGTCCTGTACCTGTCCAACCCTGCCGGCCTGGGCGCCGCCACGCGCCGCCGCATGCTCGACGACCTCGGCCGCCTGAACCGGCTGCGGCTGGAGGAGATCGGCGACCCGGAGATCGCGACGCGCATCGCGCAGTACGAGATGGCGTACCGCATGCAGACGAGCGTGCCCGAGCTGATGGACGTGTCGCGCGAGCCGCGGCGCATCTTCGAGCTGTACGGCCCGACCGCGCGCGTGCCGGGGACGTTCGCCGCAAACTGTCTGCTGGCGCGGCGGCTGGCGGAGCGCGGCGTGCGCTTCATCCAGCTTTACCACCGCGGCTGGGACCAGCACACGAACCTGCCGCGGCAGATCCGCGGCCAGTGCCGCGACACCGACCAGGCCTCGGCGGCCCTGCTCACCGACCTGAAGGCGCGCGGGCTGCTGGACGACACGCTGGTGATCTGGGGCGGCGAGTTCGGGCGGACGGTGTACTGCCAGGGGACGCTGACGCCGACGAACTACGGCCGCGACCACCACCCGCGCTGCTTCACGGTCTGGCTGGCGGGCGGCGGCATCCGGGCGGGAATGACGCACGGCGAGACGGACGACTTCAGCTACAACGTGGTGCGCGACCCGGTCCACGTCCACGACCTGAACGCCACGATCCTGCACTGCCTCGGCGTCGATCACCGCCGGCTCACGTTCAAGTTCCAGGGCCGGCATCACCGCCTGACCGATGTCCACGGCAACGTCGTGCAGGAGATCCTGGCGTGTGCGAACGCCCCCGTTTAGCCGCGGTTCTGCGGAACGAGGATCTGGTGAGCACCCTGCAAATTCCGGAGGAGGAGATCGACGCCGTCGCCGCCGAGGAGCAGCACGAGCTGGAGCGGCTTGTCAGGATTGGAATCCTGACCCACAGCCCAAACCGAAAGCCGAGGCCGTCCGTCACACCCCCCGCCGCCGAGCTATAATGCAGATATACGCCCGCGTCCGGTCTACCGGCGGCCGGATGGAGAGAAGAGGCCATATCCGAGTGTCGGGATGAAAACGCAACGCGAGCCCGTCCTGGACACCCATCCGGTGATCCACGGGCCGGACCCCATCGTGCTGGAAGGCCGACCGGGGTGGCGCTACTGGATCTATCACCCCTTCCCCTTCACGAGCAACGCCGAGGTGAACGAGCGCCTGTCGGGCTATCCCGTGGCGATCTTCCAGCCGCCGCGCCGCCCGCCCGCGCACACGCCCGTCCTCGTCGGCCTCCAGGGCATGGCGGTGCCGTACCAGTGGAACGAGTTCCTGGTGCCGACCCTGCTCGACATGGGGATTGCCTGCGTCCTGTTCGACACGCCGTGCGGCGGCGAGCGCAGCCTGGTGCGGCGCCACGACGGCGAGGTGCTGAACGAATTGCTGGCGTTCGCGGAGCGGCAGGTGCCGTTCACGATGGACGTCATCGTGGGCCTGTTCCGGTCGGTGGCCCGCGACTACGCGACGGTGCTGCGCCTGGCGGCGGAGCGGCACGGGCTGACCGACCCGCGGCTCGCGCTGTTCGGCGTCAGCCTCGGGACGCTGCTGTCGGCGTTCGCGTTCCTGCGCGACGGGATCGGCACGCGGTTGCTGGGCACCATCGGCCACGCCGACCTGCCGAAGTTCGCCCGCAGTTACGCGCCGTGGTTCCGGCCTCTGCTCGCGTGGCTGCCGGGGCGCCTGATCGACCGCCTCACGGCGCACGTCGCCGGCCCGCGGATGAGCGTCGGCCTGTCCTTCTGCCGCGTGCTGCACGAGCTGACCAGCGGCAGCGGCCTGGCGCACGACATCAACCCCATGACCCATCTCCACCCCGCCGGCGAACCGCGGCGCGTGCGCTTCCTGGTCGGCGACAAGGACCCGGTGGTGCGGACCGCGGACGCCATCGCCTGCGCCTGCCGTTTCGCCGACGGGGCGTGCTACGTCGTCCCCGGGCTCGACCACGGCGGCGACGGGTTCATGGACCACGCCCGCTACTTCGTGGCGACGCAGCTCGGCGACTGGAGCGGCGAACGGCCGGCGTGAGCCGGCTGGTACAGCAACAAGATGAGTGCAGGACCAGCCGGCTCACGCCGGCCGTTCGCCGACCACGCTGCCGCTTCGCGCTGCGGCTTTCCGGGCGATTCTTATAATACAGGGGGCGTGCCGGGCCTGGCTCAGGGATGGGTACCGGCCGCGGACCCGTCCTCTTCGCCCGACAGGAGCGCGTCCATGACCCCCGCCACTCTCCCGCAGGGCCACGCGAACGGCTCACCTTCGGCGGCCGCGCAGGCGGCCCACCCGGTGACCGTCCCCGACTTCCTCGCCGCCAAGGCGCGCGGCGTCCGCCTGACGATGCTCACCGCCTACGATTACACCATGGCGCGCCTGCTCGACGCGGCGGGGGTGGACGGCGTCCTCGTCGGCGACTCGCTCGGCATGGTCGTGCAGGGCCACGACACCTCACTCGGCGTGACCCTGGACGAGGTGATCTACCACACGCGAATGGTGGCGCGCGGCATCCGCCGCAGCCTGCTCGTGGCCGACATGCCGTTCATGACGTACCAGGTCAGCCCGCAGCTGGCGCTGCAGAACGCGGGGCGGTTGGTCAAGGAGGCCGGCGCCCACGCCGTCAAACTGGAGGGCGGCGTCCGCAGCGCCGCCGCCATCGAGGCGATCACGGGGGCCGATATTCCGGTGATGGGGCACGTCGGCATGACGCCGCAGTCGGTGCGGCGCTTCGGCGGTTTCCGCGTGCAGCGCGACGAGGCGCGCCTGCTGGACGACGCCCTGGCGACGGAGCGGGCCGGTGCCTTCGCGCTGGTCGTGGAGTGCGTGCCGGCGCCGGTGGCGCAGAAGATCACCGCGTCGCTCAAGATCCCGACGATCGGCATCGGCGCGGGCGGCGGCTGCGACGGACAGATCCTGGTGACGCACGACATGCTCGGGCTGTTCGAGGACTTCCGGCCGCGCTTCGTCAAGCAGTACGCCGACATGGGTTCCTCTATCCGGCAGGCGGTCGGCGACTACTGCCGCGAGGTCCGCGAGGGCGCCTTTCCCGCGGCCGAGCACGGTTTCCGTTGACCGTCCCGTTCCGCTGCACGACCGACCTCGGGCGAATCGCCTGGCGAGCCGGGGATGTTCGTCCCCCCGGCTCGCGGGCAACCGGCGCATCACAGTTTCTGGGCCTTCTCGCCCAAAAAATCGAGGCCCCAGCGGATCAGGAAGTACGCGCCCACGCACAGGCCGACGATGATCGCCAGCCAGATCAGGAAGCCGACCAGCCCGCCGGCGCGCAGGAACAGGTTGTGGATCCACCGCCAGCGCTGCCGGCTCCGCTCTTCCTCCTCGATCTTCTCGTACATCGCGCGGTATTTCTGCCCCTTCTTGTCCGCCGACGCCTTCGTCATGCGGACGCGCAGCGTTGGCTCGAACTCGGGGTACGTGGCGAGGGCGCGGTAGCCGCCCTTGAGCGTTCGGCTGATCTGCGTGTCGGCGCCGAAGCTGCCGCTCTTGATCGCCCCCATCACCTCCGTCTCGGTCATCTTCTTCGTGACCTGCTTGGCCTGCGCGTTCTTGAACGAGGCGTACCAGAACTCCGACGGCCCCTCGCCGGGGGGCGCGGCTGCGGGCTTTGGCGCCGTTCGGGACGCCGCGGCGGGCGGCTTCGTCGCGGCCTTCGCCGGCCGCACTGCCGATTTCTCGTCCGCGGCCACCTCGCCTTCGAGGAAGCTCAGCGTGTCGTTCGCCAGCCCCAACTCTTCGAGGTCTTGCAGCAGTTCGGCGCAGGTCTGGTAGCGCAGGTCCGGCTTGGCCGCGAGCATCTTGTCGAGGATCAGGTCGAGGCGCTCCGGCACCTCGTCGTTGGCGCGGCGGGCGGGGGGGAACTTGCCCTTGTCCTTGGCCGCGATCAATTCCACGAGCGTCTCGCCCTTGAACGGCGCCTCGCCGGTCAGGAACACATAGAGCATGCAGCCGAGCGCGTAGATGTCGCTGCGGCGATCGACGTGCTTGACGTCGCGGGCCTGCTCGGGGGCCATGTAGATCGGCGTGCCGGCGCCCGTGCCGGTCTTCGTCAGCGACATGTCGTCGTCGGTGGCCTTGGCCAGGCCGAGGTCCGCCACCTTGATGACGCCCTTGCGCGTCAGCAGGATGTTGTCCGGCTTGACGTCGCGGTGGATCAGGTTCTGCTTGTGCGCCCGGTGCAGCCCCTGGGCCACCTGCGCGATGATGCGAATGGCTTCGGCCTCGGTCATG
>JBBRPS010000577.1:0-6739 GCA_038227745.1 Gemmatales bacterium
AAAGCGGCGCCGAGCGCCGCACTCCAAAGGACCCCGAAGCGCTTTGGGGGCGAGCGGAAATCGGTTACACTTCCAGCACGATGGTCATCGAGCCGCTCTGCGGATCCTCGGTCATCTCCTTGATCTGGCCGAGCTGGGCCGCCTTCCGCTTGAGCGCCTCCGCGGTGACGCGGTTGACGGCCTGGTGCAGCTCCTGGCGGATGTCGCCGAGCTTCGCTTCCAGCCGGTCGGTCACCTGCGTCTGCAGCTTGTCGCGCTCGGCGCCCGCCTTGGCGTCCAGGTCCTGCTGCAACTGCTGCCGCGTCAACTCGCGGACGCGCTTCGCGTCCTTGCCGTCCTTGTCGGCGGCGTAGCCGATGCGCTCGGCCTCCAGCTCCATTTGCTGCGCGGCCTCGGTGGCAACGGTCACGGTGGCCGTCTCGGAGTCCACCGTGATCACCACGCCGTCCTCCTCGCGCACCAGGTCCTTGCCCTCGCGCCGGAAGCCGCGGCCCTCCAGCTCCGTCGCGAGGATCTCCGCCATCACCTCGCAGGGCAGGATCTCCAGCATCTCCAGCACGGTGCTGACGTGGTCCTTCGCCCGGACGACTCGGTTGATGCTCTCGCGCACGCTGATACGGTAGGCTCGGCTCATGTCCGCCTCCTGTGAGTGGAATTCGCGGTTTGCGGCTGTTCGTGGGCGACTCGCTCCGCGAGTCGCTGGCCCTCGGCAAAAGCGACTTGCTTCGCGAGTCACTGGCCCTCGGCAAGAGCGACTTGCTTCGCGAGTCGTCTACGAACAGCCCTACAGCGGTTCGACCTCGCGAAGGATCGCCTCGGCACGGGCATGGAGCACGTCCCCCTGCCCGTGCTCCCAGTCCGTCTTCCAGAGCTGGCTTGCGGTGTAGCTCTCCTCGAAGAACGCCACCGTCCGCGCCGCCTGCGCCCAGCGGCGCAGCCGCTGCAGCTGCCGCAGCAGCACCAGCGCCGCGCGGCCGGTCTGCACGCGCTCGGCCATCGTCGGGCCGCGGTCCTGCACGCCGTCCAGCCAGCGCTGCGCCGTCGCGTCCTCGGTCAACAGCCGCGACAGCGTCACCAGCAGGAAGCGGGCCAGGTCGCGCCGCCCCGACGCCTCCAGGGCCGTGAAGAAGGCGTCGAGCGCCTGCCCCTGCGAGCGCCCCAGTGCCTGCATGGTTTGCCAGGTGACGATCTGCACCTTGCGGCGCTCGACCATCAGCCAGCGCTCGGCCAGCTCGCCCTGCAGGGCCTCCAGGATGCACGCGCCAACGCCGCCTGTCCAGGGCACAAACGAGGACTCGAAGTTCGCCGTCAGCTTGCCGAAGTCCTCCGGGTACGCCAACCGGCACAGGGCGTGCGTGGCGAACACGACCTTGTTGGCGGCCGCGGGACCGACGCTCGTCTCGCGCAGCGCCCCGTAGGCATAATACAGCAACACCCGGTCGCCCAACGTCAGCGCCCTGTCCGCCGGCGACCACCAGCGGGCCTTTTTCGCGTCCAGGTCCTCCGCGGTGACCCAGATCAGGAAGTCGAGCGTCTCTTTCGAGAAGGTCAGCCCCAGGTCCTCCGGGTCGGTGCGTTCCCACAGCCGGCCGGTGACCACCTGGTTGCCGCGCAGGTGCCGCTCGCGCCGCCAGCCGCCGGCGTGGGCCAGCAGCGACGTACACCCCTTGGCCAGCATGTCCTGCGCGAGCGTCACCGCCGCCCGGGTCAGGCACCGCGGCGGCGGACATTCCTGGACGATGAGGCGGCCGGCGCGCTCGACCGTCAGGCGCCTCAGGAAGAAGCGCAGGATGTTGAGCAGGTTCGCCTCGAAGCGGGAAACCCGCGGCGGCGGCGCGACTTCCGGCTCGCTCACTTGCTCTCCTCTGTCGCCGCAGGCTTCCGGCCGCCCGGCCGCTTCCACAGGCCGACCGCCGTCCGCGCCGGGAAACCGTTGACCGTCAGCTCCGTGCCGTTCAAACGGATCTCCAGCGTGTTCGGCTGTTGCCAGCGCGAGTCGTCGGCGCGGTAGCGGTCCGTCAGGAAATGGATCCGCTGATTCCTCGACCCGATCCAGCGCCGACCCGTCTCCGGCAATTCCCGCACGTACGGCCCATCGACCAGGATGTCCGTCAGGTCGAGCAGTTCATGGACCGCGGCGTCGGGCAGAGCACGCGCCTGTTCAAGGGTATACCCGCTGAACACCATGACGGTCAAACCCAGCAGCCGGACTTCGCGAGCGAGCGCGGCCGCGGCCGGCGCGTGCGCCAATGGTTCGCCGCCAAGGAGGGTGATGCCCTCGACGCCGTGTGCCGTCGCTGCGGCCCGCACCTGGTCGAGGACTTCGGCCAGGCTCAGGCGCCGGCCGCCCTCGAACGGCAGCATTTCGGGGTTGCAGCAGCCCGGGCAGCGCAGCGGGCAGCCCTGAAACCACAGGGCGAAGCGCCGCCCCGGCCCCTCGGCCTCGGTGCAGGGGACCGTCTGGGCCACTTGCAGGTACACTTCGCTCATGCGATACCCCACACCCGACGGGAACGGACCGCCCCTCAATTGTACCAGGGGAAGGAGAGGGCGTGAGGGGAATTGGTTCTCTCTTCCCGGGGGCTAGTGGGCCGACAGGCTCGACTTGTAGGGTGGGCACTGCCCACCGGCCGTTACCCGGTGGGCAGTGCCCACCCTACAAGCCAACCGCTCTAACCGCTCAGGGAGTCGGGGCCTTCCGCCCCAGGACGGGGTCGAGGGACCGGGCGTACACGAAGTCGCGTGTGGCCAGTTCCTGGCGCCCCAGCGCCTCGTAGGCCAGGCCGCGGTGGTGGAAGCAGACGGCGCTGCGCGGCGCCAGAGCGACGCAGGCCGCGAAGGCCACCAGCGCCTCCTCGTACCGCCCCAGCAGGTAGGCGCACCGGCCGCGCGCGAAGTTCGGCCACAGGCCCTGCGGCTCCAGGCTCACCGCCCGCTCCAATTCGTCCGCCGCCTGGGGCAACTCCCCCGAACGCAGGTACGAGCAGCCCAGGGCGTAATGCTCCCAGGCCGTCTGCGGCGGCGTCTCGGCGGCGCGCCGGCTCGCCTCGCGGGCGATGTCGTCCAATCCCAGGGCCTCGGCGTGCAGGCGGCGCTCGCGGTACAGCACCGCGCTGGGGCCGAACATCTCTTCGGCGTCGGCGAGCACCTTCAACGCCTCGCGCCGCGCCGCCGTCTTGTCCGCAGGCGCCAGGCGCACGCCCAAGTCGGACCACAGCACCGCCAGGTCGAGCAGGTCACTGCGGACCTGACGCGCCAGCGCCGGCGGCAGGTCGCTCCCGAGCCGCATGCTGATCCGCCGCCGCCGCTTCCAGAACGTGCCGCACAGGCGCTCGGCCAGCTGCGCGTCCTCCGGCGGCATGGCGTCGGCGCCGAAAAGGGTGCGGAGACGCTCCGCAACAGCGTGTAACTCCACCGCCACCTCGGTACGCTCGACCAGGTGCAGGCCCGCGTTCAGCTCGCCGGCCAGTTCGCTGCCGAAGGGCAGGTCCTCCGCCAGGGCCAGGCCGCGCCGGAACGCGCCGCGCGCCTCGATGTAGCGCTCCCGCCGCATCTCCCGCCGCCCCTCCGCCAGCGCCGCCCGCGCCTTGTCGAACTGATGGGTGACGTACAGGACCGCCGTGAGCGCCCCCACGGTCGTCAGCAGGAACAGGCCCAGGCGCCACAGCGCCCCGGGCCGGCGCCGCCGCCACTTGCGCCAGCGCTCGACCGCGTCGCGGTTGCGCACGCCGTGCAGCGGCTCGTCCGCGAGGTGACGGCGCAGGTCGTCGGCCAGGGCGGCAGCGTCGGGGTAGCGGTCCTCCGGCCGCGGCGCCAGGCAGCGGGCGATCACGTCCACCACCCCGAGGCTCAGCCGCTGGTTGCGCGCCCGCAGTCCGCCCGTCTTGCCCGGCGGCGGCAGCGTGCCGGCCAGCGCCTCGTAGAAGACCAGGCCAAGGGAATAGACGTCGGAGCGGGCGTCCACGGCCCGCGGCACCGGCGTATCGCGGCGCACGGCCTCCATCGCGGCGCACTGCTCCGGCGACAGGTACGCGGGCGTGCCGCCCAGCCACGCCGGCGCGGGCGCGCCCGCCGCGATGGGGCCGCGCGCCAGGTGGAAGTCGAGCAGCATCGGCTGGCCGTCGCCCGCCAGCAGCACGTTGGACGGCTTGAGGTCCAGGTGCAGCAGCCCGCGCTCGTGGGCGTACTGCAGCGCGTCCGCCAGGCCGACGCCCAGGCGGCAGATAGCCTCGACGTAGCCGGCGCCGGCCAGGCGTTCGCAAGCGGGGCCGCTCACCCGGACGGCCAAGGGCACGTCCGCCTGGGCCTGTTCGAGCGCGTGCAGCAGGTCGGCGCCGGTGCGCCGCGCGGGCGTCACGCCGCGCAGCGCCGCCAGCAGCGCCGCCAGGGTCGTCCCGCCGAAGTACGGCAGGCACAGCGCGCGCAGCCGCCGCTCGGGGAAGTCCGCGACGGAGTAGAGCGGGACGATGTGCGTGTGCTGCAACCGGGCCAGCGCCAGGTATTCGCCGCTGGCGAGGGGCGAAAGCTTCAGCACCACCGGCCGCCCGGCGAGCGCGGGCTGTGTCGCCAGGAAGACGCGCCCCTGCGAACCGCGGCCCAGCTCCGCGACGAGGGCGAAGTCGCCCAGGCGCTCGCCCGCGGCGGGGAACTCCGGCCCGGCGCGGCCTTCTTCAAGGGCGCGGTGGCAGTCGAGCAGCACGCGCAGCTGCGCCGCCCAGTGCGGGAAGCGGCGCAGCACCTCGCCGGAGGCGTTCGCCTCGCCGCGCTCGCGGCGCAGGCAGACCTCTTCGTAAATCAGTTCGGCGGCGGCCTCGGGGTGGTCCCACAGCTCGGGGTGGCGGTCCAGGAGCTCCTCGGCCCGCGGGTTCTCGCCCCGTTCCCAGCGGCGGCGCATCTCTTCCGCGAGGCGCTCCGCCAGCGAGTCGGGGCTCGGAGGGGAGGCCGTGGAGGTCATGGGAGGCTCTCATTCATGGTCCGAGGGGAACTATCCGGTCAAAGCTCGGTCGTTTAGCCGCGAGCGGTGAGCCAGATCCCGCTACGCGGGGGCGAGCGCGGGGCTCGCGGCTAAACGAGCTTTAGATCAGGCCTGCGGGTCGGGGGCGGCGAAGGCGAACTGGCGGGCCAGGCGGCGGAGAATGCGGCGCACGCTGCCCTCGTGCAGGCCGGTCCGGGCCGCGATCTCGGCGCGCGTCAGGCCCTCGCGCCGCAACCGCAGCACCTCGTGATGGTCCGCCGGGCACAGGGCCAGCAGCTTCTGCCACACGTCGTCGGCCTGGGCGCACTCGCTGGGCCGCGGCTGCGGCGCCGGCGGCAGGCTCTGCGGCGCCGTCAGGTCCAGCGGTTGCTCGCGCTGCACGGCGGCGTTCGTCTGCCGCACGCGGTCGAGGAAGCGGTTGTGCGTCGCCTTGAGGAGAAAGGCCCGCAGCTGGGCCACGTCGCTGAAGTGCCAGCGTGTATCGCGGAAGCCGGCGAGCAGGTCGGCCCAGATCGACTGCACCACGTCGGCGGAGTCGAACTTGGCGCGCAGGCGCGGGTGCAGTTGGCGGCGCACCACCTGGCGCAGGAACGGCTCGTACTCCACGAAGACGCGCTCGGCGGCGGCGGCATCGCCGCTGCACAACTCCGCGAGCAGGACGTCCAGCGGTCCGGGGCTCATGACTGTTCCGGGGGCGTGTTTCCCCCCGGTCCTGAGGGCCACCGCCACGCCAGCCCCCGGCCGGCGGTCTCGGCCACGCTGGGCGGCGCCGCCTTGCTCAGTTGCCGGCGTACGATGGTCATGGCGGCCGTCAGCGCCCCCAGCGCCACGCACCACGGGGCCAACCGCAGCCAGGGCGGCTCCGCGGCCCCCTCGCCGCCGAGGGCGTCGAGGTGCCGGAAGAAGTCCGCCACGCCGCGCTCCCACCCCGCCAGGTCCACCGGCAAGAGGCCGCCCGGCAGCGGCAGCGCGAGCGGGAACAGGTCCGGCATCTCGACCTCCGTGACGGGGGACGGCGTCGCTTCCGCCTTCACGGGGCCGGCGGCCACTTCCGGCAGCGCTTGCGCCTCTTCCGTCAGCGCCTTTCGGGCGACGGCATCCGCGGAGGGCCGGCCCTGAACCTGACGAGGCCCGGGATCGGGGCGCAGCGGCACGCTTTCCCGGGCGGGGCCGGCGTGTACCCCCTGCGGAGCGATGAGCGAAGTGCCGCTCTCGGCGCGGGGCGGCTGCGCGGCGGCGACGGCGCCCGGCGTCCCGGTCCCGGGGATGGCCGTCAGGGTGGGGGCGCTGGCCTGCGGGGCGGCCTCACGGTAGGCATACGCGGCGTCGGCCGTTCCGGGGGGGTAGTATTCGGCCGTCGTGGCGGCGCTGCCCCGGGCCGCCTGCGTCGTGTAAGTGTCTTGCGACTCTCTCTGGCCGGTCGTGACATAAGCCGCGTCACCGGGCGTCGAGTCGCCTCCACTGTCCGAGACTACAGCGGCCCCGCCCTGGTTCGAGCCTGTACCGTCCGCGGCCGCCGTCACGAGCGCCGTGGGGCCAACGAGGGCGCTGCGCGAACTCACCACGACAGGAGGGACCGACAGCAGCAGCCGGTCCTCAAGCGGTTCGAGGGCCGGCCGCCTGGCGTTCGGCCGAAAGCGAGCAGGTTTGTCGTGCCTGGACATTGGAGGTCTCTTCTGCGCACAGGCGGACACGCGATGGCCTACTAAAGCTCACTCGTTTAGCCGCGAGCGGTGAGCCAGATCCCGCTACGCGGACCCCGCG
>JBBRPS010000578.1:0-6715 GCA_038227745.1 Gemmatales bacterium
AGGAAGGGATCGACGGCCTTCTGCACATCTCCGACATGTCGTGGACGCGCAAGATCGGCCATCCCAACGAGGTCTTGGAGAAGGGCCAGCGGGTCTCGTGCCAGGTCCTCAACGTCGACCAGGAGCGGAAGCGGATCGCCCTGGGGCTGAAGCAACTGAGGCAAGACCCGTGGGAGACCGACATCCCCGACCGCTACAAGCCCAACGACGTGGTCGTGGGCAAGGTCACGAAGCTGACGAACTTCGGCGTGTTCGTCGAGCTGGAGCCGGGCCTGGAAGGCCTGCTGCACATCTCCGAGCTGGCCGACCACAAGGTCGAGTCCCCCGAGGAGATCGTCAAGGTCGGCGACGAGGTCGAGGTCAAGATTCTGCGCGTCGATGTGGGCGAGCGGAAACTGGGCCTGAGCCGCAAGCAACTCCAGGGCGGTCCGGACGAAGGTGGAGAGGGGACCGAGGCCGGCGCACGCGGCGGGCGCCAGCGCGGGCGCGAGTTGCGCGGCGGGACAGGGTCAGGCTCCGCCCAGCTCCTCGCCCTCTCCGAACGCGCGAAACAGGAAGGCACGGAGTCGGAAGCCGACGACGCCGGGTCGCCCTCGGGGGAAGCCGAGGACCGCGGCCCTGCTGCCGACGCCACCGACGCCGTGCCGTCGCCGTGAGACCTGGGTACGTCGCGGAAGGCAGTAGGCAGGGGCTTGCCCCCCACGGGGCGCAGCCCGTGGGCTTGTTCCCTGCCTACTGCCTTCCGCACGATTGGGGTTCCCTCCTGGGGCGGGTGGGATACAATGAACCTTTTGCCCCTCGGAGACGGAGAATGGACGAAGCCATCCAGACACACCTGAAGTCGCTGGAGGACGCGGTCCAGGCCACGGCGATCCCCGCCGACCGCAAGCAGACCGCCCTCTGGTGCATCCGGCAACTCCCCGCCCTGTACACCCTCTCCTGCCAGACCGGCGAGGGCCGCCACGACGACGAGATCACCCGCCTCGTCCAGGGGTTGATGCAGCAACTGACCACCGACGGAGCGACCTGCCCCGAGTCGCAGAAACTCGCTGCCGGCATCCCCGACGGCTTCCGACGCCTCCACCAGCGGCTGGGGCTGTCGTTCCTGTCTCTCAAACTGCCCGCGCCCCTACCCTCCCCAAGAAAGGCACGCAAGTCCGATGAGAAAAAGCAAAGGACGACGCAAGGTCGGTCGGAAAAAGCGGCGGATGCGGGCGAAGATCCGCCACCGCAAGTAAGAGCGGTCGCCGCCGTCTCCAAAAGCTCGGCGAAGACTTTCCAGAACAGGGAGAAGGAGCTGCAAGCCCTGCTCGCCACGCCGGCGGGGCGCAAGAAACTGGAGGAATTGAGTGCGCGGTATCAGGAGTCGGGCGGCCGGGTGAGACCGGCGAACACGTCGGTGGTTACCTACATCCTCGTCCACGAGAGGGACCGGGGGCTCATCGTCGGTTGACGGGCGTTGCCCTGACCGCTGCGCCACGTCGCCGGTAAATTCTCCGGCCCCGTGCCCGCGGTCCAGGTGGTCGGTGGCGTCAACGCGCCCGCGAACGTGCAGGACAGCACCGGGAAGAGTACGAGCCCCCTGCAGGCCGGCTCCCTGGCCCGGTCCGCCCCTCTGCTCTCCCTCCCCCCCCACCACGGCGAACGGCGTCCTGAACCTGTACCCGGGCGTCAACGGGACGACGTACCCCGCGCCGCAGAGCGTCTCCGTCGCCGTGGACGACAACCAGAACGTGGCCTTTTCCCCGGGAGTCTACACCTCCATCGAGGTCACAGGGATTGGCCCAAGCAGCGTCACCTTCAAGCCCGGGATCTACGTCCTCCTCGGGGGGAGCAACGGCCGTGCCCTGAACATCAACACGGGAGCGACCGCTGACGCGGCGGACCGCCCTGGGCCTGGTCGTGACCCTCGGAACGGCGGAGGCCGTGGTCGGGGCGCTCTTCGTCGGGTGGGTGGAAGGGCTCTTGCCCGGCGGCCAGTGACAGCGGGTACGGGCGGACAAATCCACCCACGCTAGGGTGGGAATAGGATGCCGCCATCCGCTGCCAGTTCCGTCAGGGTCGTTGCGGCACGTCCCGGTATTTCGTGTGGCAGCGGGCGCACGCCATCCCCGCCCGACGGAACAGCTTCTCCGCCGCGGGCCCGTCCACGCCGCCGTTCCCCTTGCCACGCCGCAGCACCTGCTCCAGTTCCTTCGCCCCCGCCTCCGCGTCCGCCAGCCACTGGCGGAACTCTTCGGGCCGCCCCTTCACTTCCTGCAACCGAGCCGCCTCGCGGTACTGCTCGGCCAACTGCAATGCCTCGTGTGACGGGTCGAGGTCGGGGTGGTACTTTGGGGCCTTCCAGTGCGCCGCCCGCACCTCCTTGAGCCGGTCCCAGCGCGTGTCCACCTCGACCATAAGCTGCGCCAGCGCGGCAACGTTCGCTGCCTCGGAGAACTCGGCCGGCACGCGGTCCAACTCCTCCTTCGTCGGCCGCCGCAACTTCCCGGGGGTGGCGTATAGGCCCGCGTAGCGCGGGTCGGTGCCCGCCATCTTCATCACCGCCACCGCCGCCTCGACGCCGCACTTCGCGTCCAGGCAGAGCATGGCGACGGCGGCCGCCGTCGGCCCTCGGTGCTTCCCATGATGGCAGTGCAGGTAGATCGGGCCGGGCAGGTCGCGCACCGCCCGGGCGATCCGGAGCGCCTGCCCCCCGGCGACGCCGTCGTAGCCGATGGGGATGTGGACGTAGCGCAGGCCGTACTTGCGGGCGCGGTCCACATCAGGCCGCGCGCCGTCCACGGAGAGGACGGTTTTGATGCCGAGGTCCCGGAGGGAGGCGAAGCCGGCGTCGCCCTCGGGACTGCTGCCGCTGCAGAGCCGGCCGGTGAGGCGGTAGACGTTGTGCAGGCCCGGGGCCTCGACTCGGGCGGCCTGGGGGGTGGACCTGGCCGCCGGCGCCACCACGGGAAGGGATGGCCCCTCCCCGCGCCCACACCCGAAGGCCAGCACCAGCAGGAACAGATGGCCACCGTGGGACCGCCTCACGAGCAACCCCCTCTCGTCTCCGAACCAGTTGTGTCCAGCGCATCTTACGAGCAACAACGGGGCGTGTCCGTCAGCACGGCTCCCGCTCCCTGCCTTGCGTTGACGCCTAGCGCCCTCGCGAGTAGTAAGGCGTTTATACAAATCGTAATACGGCCGCAGCGGCAAGTGGGTCGCCCTGGAGAGCCCTCACGATGGACCGAACGTCGGCGTGTCTGCTGTTCGTCAAGGACTCCAATGAGGCTCCCGAATGGGATGAATGGGAGCGGTTCGCGCAACGGCTCTCGCGGGGCTGGGCGCAGCCGTGCATCCTCTGCCCGGTCGAGGAAGCGGGCGGGGCCGTTCTGGCGGGGATCCGCGCCGCCCTGGGCTGGGGGGCGCGGAGAGTCGTTGCTTTCCCGGTCCTGCCGGACGACAGCGGGCCGACAGCGGGCGCGCTCGCGGACTGCTTCGCCCGGGCGTCCCCCCGGTTCCCGTTCGTCGCCTTCCATCTGGCGGAGCCGGCCGTCCCCGGCCCGCGCCGGGACGAGAGGCTGGCCGCGCTTCTGTCCGAGCGCCGTGAGGCCGCGTTGGCGGATGATTCGCTCTGCCCGAAACCCCAGGCCGAGAGGCCGGGAGGCCACGCTCCCGGAGGTGGTCTCGCGCCACGCGATCGCGCTGAGTTGAAGGCCCTGGAGGCGAAGCTCCAGGCGGTCCTGCCGCCGCAATACCAGCACTGCTCCGCTGTCAGCCCGACGTCAATGGGGTCGGCGGGGCTGAAGTTCGGCCCCGAGGGGAGGGTCGCCTGGGATGAGATCTGGACGAGCTTCTGCGACCTGGCTCTGGCCGGCGGCCCCGCGCACCGGGGGACGCTGATGGAGGCGGTGTTGGCCGAGGAGGTCTTGCGGGAGCCGGACAGGTATCGGCAGGTCTCCGAGGAAATCGGGCGGGGGATCTGGATGACGACGCGGCTGCCGGTCGTCCTCTGCGGGGAGCCGGGTTGGGTCAGCGTCCGCTGCCACAGCGAGGCGATGGCCTCCTGGCTGGCGCGGGCCATCACCGCCGAGAACGTCACGGTCCGTCGCGCGGGACAGTCCCTGGACCTGCCGGCCGGACCTCTCTTCCGGCTCGATAAAGAGATCAAGAACGTGGTGACTGCGGTCGCGAAGACGTTCCATTACTGGACCTACCACATGGCCGCCGGCCGCACCGGGGCCCCCGCCCCTGAGGGGGAGGGGGTGGCCGACGGGGTGCTGCTGGAGCCCGCGCTGCCCGCGCAAGCCCGGGCCGCGCCGGAGGCCTACCGGGCGGCCGTGGAAGCGACCGAGCGCGGCATCCGCGCGGTAACCGGCCTGGGGACCCTCCCGAGTCGTTCCCCCGGCTGGGTGGGGGTCCGCTGCGCCAGTGAAGAGATGGCCGTCTGGCTGCTGCGTGCCGTAGTCGTTGAAAACGTCCTCGCCAGGCGGGAGGGGGAGATCCTCTACCTCCCCGCGAACCCGAAGTCCGCGACTCCCGACGCGACTCGGCGAGTGGTGGAGGTGATGGACCGAGCTTGTCGCTACTGGGACATGGGCGTCGCCATGGAGTGCGGCACCGAGGACAGGACTCCCGTCCCCCGTCCTTCCGAAGGTCCCGAGGAAGACGCAGGTCGTGCGGGGGAGATCGGGCGCTGACGGAGGCGGCCTGACGGCAGTCCACCGGGCAGCCCCGGCCAGCGCGGGAGCGGCGACGCCCGCCCCACCCCCCTCCCCGGAGGAAAAACGGGTTGCCGGCGGCGCGCGGGCGCCGTAATACTTTTTTTAGAATCGTCATACTGCCCCGTGGCCGCGCCTGACGCGGCCGCACCATCGGGAGACACCTCCATGAGCCGCCTCCGCCTACTGCCCGCCGTCGCCTTGGCCGCGCTGCTCGCCGCACCGGCGCAGAGCCACGAGATCAAGGTCCTGGCCAGCCAGCTCGCCCTGGCCAAGCCCGGCGGCAAGACCACCGTCTACCTCTCCTGGGGCCACCGCCTGCCGGTCGATGACCTCGTGGACGGCAAGTCCGTCGAGCGTTACGAAGTCCTCGCCCCTTCCGGCGCCTCCCAGGCCCTCAGGACCGATGACCTGTCCCTCCAGGCCCGCGCGGTCGAGATCAAGGAGGCGGGCGTCACGCAGGTGGTCGTCGGCCGCAAGGTCACCGTGTACACCCACGTCGTGGACAGGGACGGCAACAAGTTGCTCAAGCGCGGCCCCAAGTCGGCCGTCAAGGAGGGCAAGGTCGAGTCGTCCCTGCGGAGTGTCCAGTGCGCCAAGGCCCTCATCGTCGCCGGCCCGGCGAACGGCTCGCCCGTCAAGGCGGTCGGCCAGGCCGTCGAGATCGTCCCGCTGGATGAGCCGGCCGCCTGGCGCAGCGGGGCCACCCTCCGTTTCCAGGTGCGGTTGAACGGCAAGCCGCTGCCGATGGCCACCCTGGTGGCCACCTTCGTCGGCTTCCGGCCCGAGAACGCCTGGTGTTACTCCACCTCGACCGGCCGCGAGGGCGTGGCCGCTGTGCGCGTGGCCCAGCCGGGGACGTGGGTGCTGAAAATCAACACCCGCGAGCCTGCGACCGGCGAGGCGCTGCGGCACTACGACTTCACCTCGTACACGGCGACGCTGTCGCTGGAAGTCCGGCCCTGATCCCCCTCCACCGCCCCGGGAGTCCTGTCATGAGACGGTCCTTCTCCTTGCGGGGTCTGACGCCAGCCGTGGCGCTGGCGACGGCCCTGCTTACGGCGCCCCGCGCTGAGGCGCACGCCCTGGGCGCCGAGGTCAAGTTGAGCGACGGCAAGGTCGCGCTGGAGGCGTACTACTACGACGACACCCCGGCCCGCGATGCCAAGGTCCGCGTCGAGGACGGCCAGAAGCAGCTCGTGGTCGAGGGCCGCACGGACGCCAAGGGCCACTGGTCTTTCGCGCGGCCGCAGCCCGGCCGCTATTTGATAGTCGTGGACGCCGGGGACGGGCACCGCACCCAGCTCAAGGTCACGATCCCCGGGCGAACCTCGTCGGCCCCGTTGCCGGGCGCCTCATCCGGCGCGGAGTGCCCGTGCTGCGACGAGCCGCCGGCCGTATCCTCCGCGCCGGCGCCCCCGGTCAAGGTCAGTGAGGGGCCGACGCGGGAGGAGTTCACCGGCTTCCAGGCGTTGAAGCTCGGCATTGGGCTGGGCGCCATCGCCGGCCTGGCCCTGGCGTTCTGGGCCGCGCGCCGGCTCCGCCATTCCTCTTATGCCGCTGGCGCGTCCGGGCCGGGGGCCGCAGTAGGGGAGTCCGCGCCGGGACAGGCGGGCTGACCCGGACACGCTGTCTTCGTCCCGACACGTCGCGCTCGTCGTGGGAGGTGTTTATGGTCCGCGTCCAGTGCCTCGCCGTCTGCCTGACCGCCCCGCCGTTCGGGGGCGGTGAGGGCGAGCAACTGCTCGCCCACCTATCTGGTACAGGCCGCTCACCTGTTCTGCATCACCACGGGCAAGGCTCAGCACAAGGGGGATCGGTGAGGGGGGACTTCCGACGCGCCGGGCGCTGCCTCGGCCTGGCTGCCCTGGGCTTGCTAGTGTCGTCGGCACGAAAACTTGCACTAAATTGGACTGTCCTGCTATGCTGAGCGTGTGCTCCGTTTCGGCGTGGGAGGTGCCCCATGCGTGGACGCAAGCCCGAGGTATTGGCCATCCCTTCCCCGGACCTTTCGG
>JBBRPS010000579.1:0-6708 GCA_038227745.1 Gemmatales bacterium
GACGCGCCAGCGAGGGACCCCTCGCTTGCGCGTCGGGCTTGTGTGACCCCCTTCCGCGCCGGAGGAATAGTCAGCGGCGACAGCGCGCTTGACACCGTCAGGGAGAACGACTACCATCCCGCTCCCTGTCAGGGCAAGGAAGCACCTGGAGGAAGACGCGGATGTCCGAGAGGCGCAGGGGAGTACGCTTGCGGGTGACGCCGGCACGGAAGCTGGTGTTCGAGTTGCTCCACCACGCCCGCCGCGTGCCGTCGCTGCCGCTGGCCCGGTCGCTCGACCTCGCCGACCTCGCCGACGAGCGCCGCCGCAGCCCCGCCGCCCCGTCGTGGACCGCCCTGTTCATGCGCGCCTACGGCTTGACGGCCCTGCGCAACCCCGAGCTGCGCCGCGCCTTCATCCGCTGGCCCTTTCCCCACTTCTACGAGCACCCTTGCAGCCTCTGTGCCGCGCTCGTGGAGCGGGAACACGACGGCGAGCAGATCGTCCTCGGCGCCAAGATCCGCGCCCCGGAGGCGCAAACCCTGGCGGACATCGACGCCCACCTGCGCCGCTTCAAGGAGAGGCCCCTGCTGGAGGTCAGCGACTTCCGGCAGCTGCTGCGGCTCGCCCGTTTCCCCTGGCCGCTGCGCCGCTTCCTGTTCTGGCAGTCGCTGAACTGGTCGGGCTACAAGCGGGCTCGGCGCTTCGGAACGTTCATGATCTCGAGCCTGGGCAACCACGGCGTCGAGCAGCTCCACCCGCTGACACCGCTGACGACGTACTTCACGTTTGGCCCCGTGGCGCCGTCCGGCGAGGTGACGGCGAAGATCATTTACGACCACCGGGTCATGGACGGGCGGTGCGTGGCGCACTGCCTGAACGACCTCGAACACGTCTTGCGGAACGACCTCCTCGCGGAGCTGCGCGGCGCGCGCGGCCGCGCGGCCTGACTTTCAGTGGAATCCGCCGGGCCCCGGAACCCCGGCACGTCCCCCGGGTGTCGCACCGGGCCGGCCCTCGGGCCGGCCCACCGCGAACCCCTCACATCTTGCATCCGGTTGTCCCTCTCTTCTGCGGGGAAGACCGGCGCCGCCGTCCCCGGCGGCAGGAACGGAGAAGAGCATGTCGAACTCCCCTGCGGGCGCGCGCGCGCCGGACCCTCGCTTCTGGGACGGCACGCCGGTGTGCGTCACCGGCGGCAGCGGCTTCCTGGGCTATCACCTCGTCCGGCTCCTGCTCGACCTCGGCGCGCGCGTGCGCGTGCTGGCCCTGCCGCCCGCCCCCGCGCACCCGCTGCTGCGGCGCCACGGCGTCCACTGCATCTTCGGCGACGTCCGCCGGCCAACCGTCGTGCGCCGCGCCGTTGCCGACGCCGCCGTCGTCTTTCACACCGCGGGCGTGGTCGGCGTCTGGGGCGCGGCCCTGAAGCGCATGCTCCCCGTCCACGTCGCCGGCACGCGCAACGTCCTGGCCGCCGCCCCGCGCGGCTGCCGCGTCGTCCACACCTCCTCCATCGTTGCCGTCGGCGCCTCGCGCACCCCGGTCCCGGTGACCGAGGACACGGCCTTCACGCTCCAGGGCCTCCGCGTCGATTACGTCCACGCCAAGCGCATCGCCGAACTCGTCGCCCTCGACACCCCCGGCCGCCACGTCGTCGTCACTAACCCCGGTTACCTCCTCGGCCCGGACGACCACGAGCGCTCCGTCATGGGCCGCTTCTGCGCGCGCTTCTGGAAGGGGCGCGTGCCGCTGGCGCCGCCGGGCGGGCTGAACCTCGTGGACGTGCGCGACGTGGCGAGCGGCCACCTGCTGGCCGCCGAGCACGGCCGGCCGGGGCGCCGCTATATCCTCGGCGGCGAGGACTGCGGCTTCCCGCGGTTCCTCGACCTGCTCGCCGAGGCTGCCGACCTCCGGCCGCGCGGCCTGCCGCAGGTGCCCGCCTGGCTGCTGGGCGCCTGGGCGCGCCTCGCCGCCTGCCGCTCCTGGTTCACCGGCACCGAGCCGTTCCCGGCCGTCCAGCACGTCCGCCTGAACCGCTATTACTGGTTCGCCAGCTCCGCGCGCGCCGAGCGCGAGCTGGGTTACCGGGCGCGGCCGCTGCGCGCCTGCCTGGACGACGCCTACCGCTGGCACCTGGCCAACGGAGGCCTGCCCCTGCGGACCCTGGGCCGCTGGTGGATGCGCCCGGCACCCGCGCGGCGCCCGGCGGCCTGACGTCCGCGGCGACGGCGCCCGCGGGAAAGCCGGGGGACGGTGGCGAAGGGAGCGCCCGCGTTTGCCTGGCGGACCCAAACCCCCTTGCAAACTGCGGGCGCCCCACGTATAAGTCGCTCCGGGTTTTCCGGCCCCGACGCGCCGACCGGCATGAGACTTTTCCCCAGGCTTCGGGCCGTAACAGGAATGCCCCGCGTCGCTTCCCTTGAAGTGGCGGGGGAGGCAGGGCCGATCGAGGGAGACGAGAAAAACCCTCCCCCCGCCGGAGACGAGGTGAAGCTTGACAGGCGCGACCCCCTATGACGTGGCCATCGTCGGCGGCGGGATCGTGGGCATGGCCACCGCGATGGCACTGACCTCCCAGTCGCGGCCCTCCCTGGTCGTCCTCGAGGCCGAGAAGCGCCTCGCCGCCCACCAGACCGGGAACAACAGCGGCGTCGTCCACTCCGGACTCTACTACCGCCCCGGCTCGCTCAAGGCGCGCAACTGCGTCGAGGGCCGCGCGGCCCTCTACCGCTTCTGCCAGGAGCACGGCGTCGCCTACGAGCGCTGCGGCAAGGTTGTCGTCGCCCTGCGGCCCGAGGAATTGCCGGCCCTCGAGGAACTCGAGCGCCGCGGCCAGGCCAACGGCCTGGAGGGGCTGCGGCGTCTGACCGCCGAGGAGATCCATGAGTACGAGCCGCACGTCACCGGCATCGCCGGCCTGCACTGCCCCGAGACCGGCATCGTCGATTACACGCAGGTGACCCAGGCCTACGGGGCCGTCGTGCGCCAGGCCGGCGGTATCGTTCAGACGAGAGCCCGCGTCCGCAAGGTCCACCGCCGCGGCGGCGAGATCGTCCTGGAGACCACCGCCGGGGAGGTCCACTGCCACCACCTGATCAACTGCGGCGGGCTGCAGTGCGACCGCATCGCCCGACTGTGCGGCGTGGACCCCGGGCTGCAGATCATCCCCTTCCGCGGCGAGTATTACGAGCTGGTCCCCGGGCGCCGCCACCTGGTTCGGAACCTCGTCTACCCGGTCCCCGACCCGCGCTTCCCGTTCCTCGGGGTTCACTTCACGCGCATGATTCACGGCGGCGTCGAGGCCGGCCCCAACGCGGTCCTGGCCTGGAAACGCGAGGGCTACAGCCACCGCGACGTGTCGCTGACCGACCTGCTGCAGATGGCCTCTTACGGCGGCTTCTGGCGCATGGTGACGAACTACTGGCGGACTGGCCTGGGCGAGCTGTACCGCTCGCTGAGCAAGCGCGCGTTCCTGAAGGCGCTGCAGCGGCTGCTGCCGGAGCTGCAGGCGGAGGACTTGCGACCGGGCGGTGCCGGCGTCCGCGCCCAGGCGGTGGCGCCCGACGGCCGTCTCGTGGACGACTTCCGGCTCGTGTAGGCCGAGCGGATGATCCACGTCCTCAATGCCCCGTCGCCGGCGGCGACGGCGTCCATCAGCATCGGCCGGACGATTGCCGCCATGGCCGCCCGCGAGTTCGAGTTGTCCCGGCGCCCCTTTCGCGGGGTAACGACGGCGGCCACGGCAGACGGGATCCAGACCGAACCTTGTGCCCCTGTTGGCGCAGGGCGAGGCGAACGGCCGGCGTAAGCCGGCTGGTACAGCACCCCGCTTGGCGAACGGCCGGGGGAGCCGGCTGGTACCGCACCCCGCTTGGCGCAGGACCAGCCGGCTTACGCCGGCCGTTCGCCAATAGCGAAGACCACCTGTCCATGAGAGGAGGCTTGCCTTGAAAATCGTCGGCGTGAAGCAACTCGCGATCCCGGACGTGAAAGTCGTCCGCTTCGCGCGGTTCTGCGACCATCGCGGCTATTTCACGGAACACTTCCGCAAGAGCGACTTCCGGAACAACCCCGCGACCGCCTTCCTGGCGGGCGTGGAGTGGCTCCAGACCAACGAGAGCTACTCCCGCCAGGGGACGGTGCGCGGCCTGCACTTCCAGTGGAACCCGTACCAGGGCAAGCTGGTTCGGACGCTGCACGGCCACATGATCGACCTGGTCCTGGACATCCGCAAGGGCTCGCCGACGTTCGCCAAGATCATCGCCCACGACATGCCGGCCTGCACCGGCGGCGACTGGGGCGAGTGGATCTGGGTGCCGCCGGGCTTCGCCCACGGGGCGTGTTTCCCAACGGACGGCGCGATCGAGTACTACTGCTCGAGCGAATACAGCCCCGGCTGCGAGGCCGCCATCTCTCCCCTGGCGAAGGACATCGACTGGTCGCTGTGCGACGCCGCGCTGCGGGCCGCATTCCAGGAGATCGTCGGCGGCACGCCGCTGTTCACCGACAAGGACCGGAACGGGTTCACACTTGCCGCGTGGCAGAAGGACGAGCGGTCCAACCACTTCCTCTACCCGGTGGGGGCGGCCGCCGCCTGAGGTGCCGCCCGTGACCCCGGCTTGACTTCCCCGGCAAAGTGAGTATTTTGGCAGGCCGGGTGTAAGGGACCTACACGTCGGGGCCTGCGCGGACGGCTGTTCCGTTTCGCCGCGATCATCCCCGATGAGTCCGGGTTTTTTGGGGAAAGGATGCCCATGTCGGCCCTCCTGGTGACCGGCGGCTGCGGCTTCATCGGCAGCAACTTCATCCGCCACGTGCTCGAAACCGACCCGCAGGTCCGGGTCGTTAATTTCGACAAACTAACCTACGCGGGCAACCTGGCGAACCTCGCCGACGTTGCCGGCGACCCCCGCTACCGCTTCGTGCGCGGCGACGTCACCGACCGCGACGCGGTCGCGAAGGTGCTCGAGGGCGGCGTGGCCGGCATCCTCCACTTCGCCGCCGAGAGCCACGTCGATCGCAGCATCCAGGACAGCGGCCCCTTCCTGCAGACCAACGTGATCGGCACGCAGGTGCTGCTCGACGCGGCGCGTCGCTTCAACATCCCGCGCTACCTCCAGGTGTCCACCGACGAGGTCTACGGCAGCCTCGGCGAGACCGGCGCCTTCACCGAGGACACGCCGCTGGCGCCGAACAGCCCTTACGCCGCGAGCAAGGCGGCGGCGGACCTCCTGGTACGCAGCTACGTCCACACCTTCGGCATGCCGGCGCTCGTCACGCGCTGCTCGAACAACTACGGCCCCTGGCAGTTCCCCGAGAAACTGCTGCCGCTCTTCATCACCAACCTGCTGCGCGACGAGCCGATCCCGGTCTACGGCGACGGCCTGAACGTGCGCGACTGGATCCACGTCCGCGACCACTGCGCCGGCATCTACCGCGTCTGGCAGGGCGGCCGAGTCGGCGAGATCTACAACCTTGGCGGCCGCTGCGAGCGGAACAACCTGGAGCTGACCCACACCCTCCTCGACGTGATGGGCAAGCCGCGCTCGCTGATCCGCTTCGTGAAGGACCGGCCGGGGCACGACCGGCGCTACGCCATCGACTGCGCCAAGATCGAGCACGAGCTGGGGTGGCGGCCGGAGATGTCCTTCGAGGAGGGGCTGCGCGACACCGTCCGCTGGTATCGCGAGCACGCGGAGTGGGTGGCGAACATCCGCACGGGCGAGTACCTGCGGTATTACGAACAGCAGTACGGGCGGCTGGCGGCGTAAGCCCGCCAAAGAGGCGAGGCCGGTCGTGTCCCTGGCGATTTATGACACAAATGGGGTGACCATGAACGTGCGCGGCGTGATCCTGGCGGGCGGCAAGGGGACCCGGCTCGGCGAGCTGACCCGGGTGACGAACAAGCACCTGTTACCCGTCGGGCCGTTCCCGATGGTCTACTACCCGCTCAAGAAGCTCGTGGGGGCCGGCATCCGCGAGATCCTTTTGGTGTCCGGCACCGAGCACATGGGCGACTTCGTCGAGCTCCTGGGGAGCGGGCGGTCGCACGGCTGCAGTCTGACGTACCGCGTGCAGGACGAGGCCGGCGGCATTGCCCAGGCCCTCGGGCTGGCGACGGAGTTCTGCGCCGGGGCGCGCAGCGTCGTCATCCTCGGCGACAACATCTTCTACGACCCGCTGACGACCATGCTGGCCGAGGCCGACGCCGACTCGGACTGCGCCTGGGTGGCGCTGAACCGCGTGCCCGACCCGGGCCGCTACGGCGTCGCGGAGCTGCGCGGCAACCGCATCCTCGGCATTGAGGAGAAGCCCGCCCACCCCCGGAGCGACTACGCCGTCGCTGGCATCTACGTCTACCCGCCGGACGTGTTCGACGCGATCCGCACCGTCCGCCCCAGCCACCGCGGCGAGCTGGAGATCACCGACGTCAACCGCCATTACCTCGACGAGGGCCGCCTCGGACACACCCTCCTGGAAGGCTACTGGACCGACGCGGGGACGCCGGATTCGCTCAGCCTGGCGTCGCAACTCGTCCGCGACCAGATGGCCCAGTTTGAACCGTCCCTCCTGAAGGTGTCCGGCGTGGCCGCCTGAAGTGGCTTCAACACGTTTGTAGGAGGGGGGCTCCGTCCCCCGATCGGAAATCGCCGGACGGAGCCGGCTCCTACGAAGACCCGTAGGAGGGGGCTCCGTCCCCCGATAGAAGTCCCCCGATCGGAAATCGCC
>JBBRPS010000580.1:0-6696 GCA_038227745.1 Gemmatales bacterium
CGGAGCGAGTCGGCCACGAACCCCCCGCGGCTCACCGGCCGACACGGAACGCCGGCAGCACGGAGATGCCGCGGAACCACGAGCCGCTCTTGCGCTCGCGGTATTTCAGGCCGTAGCACTCCAGCATGTCGAGGAAGGTGAACTGGTCCTGCACCGGCACCCCGGTGTACAGGCACCACTGCACGTAGGCGAGGTAAAGCCCGACGGCGGACACGCGGGCGTTCCGGGCGAACAGGCAACACTGTTCCACAAAGCCGCTGATCGGTTTCATGGCAGATTGGACCCTCCCTCCCTCTGTTCTAAGTCATCCGCACACCCCGTACCAGCCGGAAACTCCGCCGCTCACGCGGATTTCACACGCCCCCTTCGCTCCGTACAGCCTGCAACGGTTGTACGACGCGCCCGACCTTGTCCCCCCGTGCGGCCCGCCTAACGTAACCTTGTGACCGGCCGCCAACCATCTCGGGAACAAGGACCATGATTCAGACCCTCCGACCGACCAGCAGCGCCGACGGCGTCTCATGGGACCTCGCCGACCTCTACAGCGGCCCCGACGACCCGCGGATCAGCGTCGACCTGGAAGGCGCCCGCGGCCGCGCCGAGCGCTTCGAGGCGGCCTACCGCGGCAAGATCGACACCCCAGGCGGCCCCGACGCCAAACTCCTCCTCGAAGCCGTCCGCGAGCTGGAGGGCCTCTACGAGCAGATGGACAGGCCAGCCGTCTACGCCAACCTGCTGCACGCGGCGAAAACCGACGACCCGAAGCGCGGCGCCCTCCTCAGCCGCACCCGCGAGGCGCGCACCCGCATCAACAAACACCTCATCTTTTTCGACCTGGAATGGATTAAGCTCGCCGACGAGCCGGCCCGCGCCCTCCGCGCCCGGCCGGAGCTGGCGAAGTACCGCCATTACCTGGAGCAGCTGCGCGCCCGCCGCCCGCACATCCTCAGCGAGCCGGAGGAAAAGCTCCTCGATGAGAAATCCGTCACCGGCCGGGCCGCCTTCGTCCGCCTGTTCGACGAGACGGTCTCGTCGATGAAGTTCCCGTTCGTACACGACGGCAAGAGCGAGCTGCTGAGCAACCAGCAGATCCTGGCGAAGCTCTACGAGACCGACCGCGCGGTGCGCCGGGCCGGGGCGGAGGGCCTGACGAAGGGCCTGCAGGAGAACACCCGCCTGCTGACGTTCCTGTTCAACAACCTGGTCCACGACCACCGCGTGGACTGCGAGCTGCGGCACTACGACAGCCCGATGGCGCCGCGCAACCTGGCGAACGAGATCAGCCCCACCGTGGTCGAGGCGCTGATGACCGCGGCGGAGCGGCACCACGCCACCGTCCAGCGCTATTACCGCCTCAAGGGCCGCCTCCTCGGCGTCGAGCCGCTCCACGACTACGACCGCTACGCCCCCCTCTTTCCCGACATGCCGGCGTGCGACTGGTTGACGGCGCGGCGCATCGTCGCGGAGAGTTACGAGGCGTTCAGCCCGCGGGCGGGGACGGTGATCCGCGAGTTCTTCGACCGGAGCTGGATCGACGCGGAGCTGCGCGAGGGCAAGCGCGGCGGCGCCTTCAGCAGCAGTGCCGTGCCCAGCGCCCACCCGTACATCCTGATGAACTTCACCGACAAGCTGCGCGACGTGATGACGCTGGCGCACGAGCTGGGCCACGGCCTGCACCAGTACCTGTCGCGCGGCGTCGGCTACCTGCAGTGCGACACGCCGCTGACGACCGCCGAGACGGCCAGCGTCTTCGGCGAGATGCTCACGTTCCAGCGACTGCAGCAGGTGTACCCCGAGCCGCGCGTGCGCCTGGCGATGCTGTGCAGCAAGATCGAGGACGCCTTCGCCACGGTGTTCCGTCAGGTCGTGCTGACGCGCTTCGAGCAGGCGCTGCACCGGGCGCGGCGCGAGCAGGGCGAGCTGACGACGGAACGGATCAACGAAATGTGGCTGGCGGCGAACCGGCCGATGCACGGCGACGTGGTGCGCCTGACGGACGGCTATGGCTGGTGGTGGGAGTACATCGGCCACTTCATCCACGTGCCGTTCTACTGCTACGCCTACGCCTTTGGCGAGCTGCTGGTGCTGGCGCTGGTGCAGAAGTACCGGCAGGAGGGACAGGCGTTCGTGTCGAAGTACCTCGAACTGCTGTCGGCCGGTGGCTCGGAGGCGCCGCACGTCCTGGTGGCGCGGCTCGGCGTGGACGTGAACGACCCCGGCTTCTGGGAACTGGGCCTGCGCCTGCTCGGCGACATGGTCGATGAGGCGGAGCGCCTGGCGGCGCAGCTGTAAAGGGCCCGCCGCTTCGTCACGATTGGACAGGTCCGCCGCGGTGACCTATGGTTGTGCAGACTCGGGGCGGGCGCCCTGCGCCTGTGCCGGCGCCAGCACGTCCCGCCCTGTGAGCCGACGACCACGAAGGACTCGACTGACCGGGAGGGCCAGCGCGTGAACGCCAGCGACGATCCGACACAACCCATCTGCCGTGCCCAGACCATCCTGAGGACGACCGACCACCTGCTGCTGCCCGCGGGCGCCCTGCAACTCGACGCCTCCCTCGCCGGTGCAGGCTCCACGGGGGCCACCGCGGTGCGGGAGGCGCCCGCCCTCGCCGACGTGATGCCGAACCTCGCCGTCGAGCTCGCCGACCACGAGTTCGTGGCCTGCGTGGAGCGCGGCCCGCTCGGCGAGGTCTGGAAGGTCCGCACTCCCGAAGGAAAACTCCGCCTGGCCCACCACCTCCACGGCACCGAGTCGGGCGGCGGCGGCGACGAGTGGCTGGGCCGACTCCTGTCGCTCTCCCACCCCCTCCTGCCCGCGCTCGACGTGGGGCGTGGCTCCTCGGGCTGCGTCGTCCTGCTCGCCGATGCTCCCGACCGCAGCCTGAACGACTGGTTCCGCGAGTGCCGCTCCTGGAACCTGCCGGGTGTCCCGCGCTCGGACCTGGTGCGCTTCCTCAAGCCCGTCGCCCATGCCCTCGACGAGCTGTACGAGCGGCACCGGCTACAGCACCTCGGCCTGCACCCCGGGAGCCTCCAGCTCAAGAAGAACAAGCCGCGCATCGACGGCTTCGGCCTGGTGCCGCTGCTGGGGCTGCCGTCGGGCCGTCCGCCCCGCACGCTGAACCCGAACTACTGCGCCCCGGAACTGCTGGACGGCCGCGTCACGCCCGGCTGCGACCAGTACAGCCTCGCCTTGATCTGCGCCGAGATGCTAACCGGCGTCCACCCACTGCACGGCATCGGCGGCCGGCGCCCGGCCGGTGCGGGGCGGTACGAACGGCCGGAGCTGGGCCTGCTCGCCTCGGCCGACCGCGAGGTCGTCGCGCGTGCCCTCGACCCCGACGCACAGCAGCGCTTCGGGAACTGCGCCCGGTTCGTCGCCGCCCTCGAAGCGTCGCTCGCGCCGGAGGAGTCGGGCGTGAATCGGCGGCCGGAACTGCTGCCCCCACTGCTCGTCGCTTCGCCGGGCCCCGCGCCCGCGCCGCGCGAGCTGTCCTCGCTGGACCAATTCATCCGCGCGCTGCTCGCGCTGGCGGTCGGGCCCCAGGTCTTCCGCGACCACGGCACCATCCGCTATCACCTGGAGGCGGGCCAGGCCCTGCGGCACCGCTGCGCCGTCAGCCTCTTCCCCGGGGCGGCGCTGCTCCGCCTGGAGGGCTTCCGCCAGAAGTGGGGCGCCGACGCCGTCCCGATCGACCGCGAGTGCCTCGCCTTCACGGTCAGCACCTCCCTGAGCCTGTGGGAGCGGCTGACCGGCCAGCAGGTGGGGCTGGAAATCCAGGTGCGCATGACACCGCCGGCGCGGACCAGCAAGAAGCTCTCCGAGGTGTCCGTGCTGATCCGCCCGTACGGCTGCGGCCCAGCGCGGGCGGTGCGGCTGCTGGAGGAGACGGGGCCGGTCCTGCTGGAGAGCCTGCGCGAGCACTTGCAGGCGCTGCCGGAGCAGCGCGGCCAGGAGCGGGTGCTCTGGAACCAGCCGCTGCGCGTCATCCCCGTCGTCGGCGGGTCGCGCCTGCTGGACGCCATCGACTGCATGGGCAAGGACATCTCGCGGCGGGGGATCGGCTTCTTCTTGCCGGAGCCGCTGGACGCGACGCACTTCTACGTCAACCACCCGGCGCTGCTGCACCTGGCCCCGGTCGCGGGCCTGGCCAAGGTGGTGCGCGGCCAGCGCAGCCCCGACGGCTGGTACGAGGTCGGCGCCCTGTTCACGCCCGAAGGGCCGATCGACGGTCTGGGGCGGAAATGACGCGGCAGTGCGGCGCTACACGTCCAGCGCCTCGCGGGCGGCCAGCCAGTCCGGGGGAATGGCGGCGCGGCCGTTCGCCAGGGCGAGGACGCCGCCGACGATGGCACAGTTCGTGTCGATGTCGCCGCCGCCGGCGACCGTGGCCCACATCGCGTCCACGTAGCTGTTCAGATGGCGCGCGGCGCACCACAGCGCGAACGGGACGGTGTCGGGCGCAGTGACACGGCTGCCGTTGCCCAGTTCGGCGACCGCCGCGGCCACCGTGGCGCTGTGCGGCAGCCCGACTGCCCGCAGCAGCCCCGCCCGCGTCGCCCCCGCCGGCGTGAAGCGGTACGCCACCTTGAGCAATTCCCCCTCCTCCCGCCGCTCCGGCGCCGCGCGCGTCTGCCACGCCCAGGCGCCCGCCACGGCGACCGCCATCGCCCCCGCCTGCCCTTCGAGGTGAGCATGCGTCACCGCCGCGCTGGCGCGGGCCTCCTCGGCGGCGGCCGCCAGATCGTCCGCGAAGTAGGCGGCCACCGGCGCCACGCGCATCGCGCCGCCGTTGCCCAGCGACCCCTCGCCGCCGAACGCCGACCCCGCCGCCGTGCGCCAGTGAACCCTCCTCCCGATTGCCTGCAGGATCTCGTGCGCGATGGCCCCGTAGCCGCGGTTCGGCCCCTCGAAGTAGCGGCGTGCGAACACCGTGGCGAGGTCGTCTTGCTCGATGCGGCCGTGCCGGTCCAGCACCTCGGCGATGGCGAGCGCCATAACCGTGTCGTCGGTGTAGGGCCACGGGCTGTTCGGGACCGCCCGCGCCTCGACCAGGCGGCGCGCGGAAGGGGCGAAGAAGCGCTCGCCGAAAGCGTCGCCAACCGAGAGGCCGTCGAGCGCCTCGCGCACCCGGTCCATGCGGGCATCGTGATCGGCGGGAAGGGGGCGCGTCGTCATGAATGGTCTCCTGAGAAGGGCGTGCCGCAGGGACACCCGCGAGCGGGCGGAAGTTCACGAGGCGGGCGGCGGCTCCGGCGTTTCCTCGCCCGCCGCATCGCCCTCGAAGAGCGCCGCCACCGGCATCTGGAAGCCGGGAAGGAGATCGCCGCCGTCGAGCTGTTCGCTCTCTTGCAGGACCTGGATCTGGACCGGAGAGCGATAAACGTAGACTTGCCGCTCCGCGGGCAAAACCAGGCACACCAGGACGGCACCGGCCTGGAAGTACTCACGGACCTTGGCCAGGACCTCCACCATCGTTTCGGTACGGCTGACCACTTCCACGGTCAATTCCGGCACGACCGCCCAGGCACTGGTGCTCGGCACTCGTCGGTTCTTCGGCCAGCGCTTGTACGAGACGAAGGCCACATCCGGCCGCCGCTGCCTGGAGATCGACGGCAACTCGAATAGCATCTCGCAGACTGCCCGCCCGAGGTCCTGCGCCTGGACGAAGGCCTCCAGGCGGACGGTGAACAAAGTCGCGATCCTCGTCTCATACGCGCTCATGGGGGGCAGCTCCCTGCGCTGGCCGTCGATGACCTCGTACAGCGCTTCACTGTCCGGTTGCATTCGGTCGGCGATTTCCGGCGGGATCATTAGCGTCGCGTTCATGGCGTTCCTTTCTCCGCGTCGGCCTTCTTGCCCGCGGTCTTCTCGAAGACGATGACGTGCTGCCAGGGCAGCGTCTCCAGCGTGTGGACGTGGCGGAGCGGGTGCGGCGCCATCTCGCGCAGCACCTGCTTCTGGCTCATGCGGTGCAGCAGCTTGATCGGCACCTTCGGGTCCTCGAGGCGGAACTCGACGAACACGAGCCGGCCGCCCGGCTTGAGCGCCTTGACCAGCGCCAGCGCCATCTCGTGAGGGTGCGACAGCTCGTGGTAGACGTCCACCATCAGGATCAGGTCGATGGCGGCGGCGGGGAGTTTGGGGTCGGTGAGCGTCCCCTGGACGGGAACGATGTTCGTCACGCCGGCCGCCTTCATGCGCTTGCGGATGATGGCCAGCATCTCGGGCTGGATGTCCACGGCGTAGACCTTGCCGCCGGGGGCGACGCGCTTCGCCATGGGAAAAGTGTGGTAGCCGCTGCCGGCGCCGAGGTCGGCGACGACCATGCCCGGTTTCAGCTTGAGGCCCCGGAGCATCTTCGCGGAGTGCTCCTCCTGCTCGCGCTCGGGCCGCTCCAGCCAGTCCGCCGCCTGGTGGCCCATAACGTGAGCGATCTCGCGGCCCAGGTAGAACTTGCCGATGCCGTCGGGGTCGTGGTCGCGCCGGTATTCGTAGAGCCGCGCCGGCGGGGTGGTCTTGTCGCCCGGCTGCGCGGGGGTCAGTCCGGCCAGCGCCCCGAGCAGGACGCCGGCGATGGGGAAGGCTCTCACGGCGAAGCGCCTCGCTTTCTTGTAAGGATGGATGGGCAGTCTCCTGACGCCGCGGGAAGCCCGCGGCAGGCTATCCCCTGTGTACCGCGCGCCGGCGCCG
>JBBRPS010000581.1:0-6672 GCA_038227745.1 Gemmatales bacterium
TCAACGAGAATGGCAGCACGGCGCTGAGCAGCACCTTCACCGACCCCGGCACGCTCGACACGCACACGGTGACGATCAACTGGGGCGATGGCTCGGCCAACACCACGCTGAACCTCGCCGCGGGCGTGCTGTCGTTCAGCGGCATCAGCCACCAGTACCTGGACAACCCGGCGGGCCAGCCCAACGGCAGTTTCCCCGTCACCGTCATCGTCACCGACAAGGACGGGGCGGTCAGTCCGACCGCCAGCACCAGCGCCACGGTCAACAACGTGGCCCCGGCGAACCTGAGCCTCTCCGTGAGCGCCAGCAGTATCAACGAGGGCGGCACCACGGCCCTCAGCGGCACCTTCACCGACCCCGGCACGCTCGACACGCACACCGTGACCATCAACTGGGGCGACGGCTCGGCGAACACCGTCGTGAACCTGGCGACGGGCGTGCTGTCGTTCAGTGGCGTCAGCCACCAGTACCTGGACAACCCCGCGGGTCAGCCCAACGGCAGTTTCCCTATCACCGTCACGGTCACCGACAAGGACGGCGGCGGGAGCACGGCCGGCGGCCCCAGCGTCACGGTGCATAACCTCGTCCCCACGGCGAGCATGTCCGGGCCGCTGACCGGCATCCCCGGCCAACCGCGGACGTTCACCGTCAGCGCCACCGACCCGTCGCCGACCGACCAGGCGGCCGGCTTCACCTACACCATCAACTGGGGCGACGGCTCGCTCGTGCAGGTCGTCTCCGCCACGCCCGGCAACGGCGCCGGCACGTCGGTCACGCACGTCTTCCCCACGGCGGGGACGTACACGCCGCAGGTGACCGCCACCGACAAGGACGGCGGCGTCAGCGCCATCGCCTCCGCCCACGGCGTCACGCTGACCGCGTACATCTACGTCCTCGACCCGACTGCCAGCGGCGCCCTCACCCTCACGGGGAACGGCAGCATCAACACTGCCGGCCAGGTGATCGTCGATTCCAATTCCGGCACGGCCCTGTCGGCGAGCGGCAACGGCTCGCTGACCGCGTCCGCCCTCGGCGTGGTGGGCGGCTACCGCACGACCGGCAACGCGACGTTCTCCCCCACGCCGACCACCGGCATCGCGTCGGTGTCGGACCCGCTCGCCACCCTGCCCGCCCCGACAGGGGGGGTGGTGCGGAGCGCCGTGAACCTCAGCGGCAACAGTTCGCTGACGATCGACCCGGGGATTTACACCTCGATCCGGGTGTCGGGCAACGCCCGCCTGACGCTCAACCCCGGGGTCTACGTCCTCGCGGGCGGGGGCCTGTCCGTGAGCGGCAACGGTTGGATTACCGGCGCGGGCGTCCTTTTCTACAACGCCGGCAGCAACTACCCCAACGCGGGCGGCACGTTCGGCGGCCTGGCCCTGAGCGGCAACGGCACCGTGAGCCTCACCGCACCGACCACCGGGACGTACGCGGGCATCCTGATCTTCCAGGCGCGCGACAACACGCGCGCCCTGTCGCTGAGCGGCAACGGGGCGATGGGGCTGGGGGGCACCGTCTACGCCTCCGCCGCGCTGCTCAGCCTGAGCGGCAACGGCCAGTTGCACGAGGCGCTGGTCGTCGATCGCATCAGCATCAGCGGTAACGGCGGCTCGGCGCTGACGGCCGAGGGTGGCGCCGCGGAGGACACGATGGCGGTGCCCGGCGAACTGCTCGGCCGCGACCTGTGGGTGTACGTGAACAACGCCGATGGCTCTCTGACTCCGGAAGCGCTGGCGCGTATCGGGGATACCGTCGCCGTCCTGAACGTGTTGCTGGCGCCGTACAGCGTGACGGTCACGCTGGTCGATGCCGAGGCGGCCGCCGCCGGGTGGGCGAACCTTACCGTCAGCATGGGGAGCACCAGCGCGGTCGGCGGCGTCGCCGACGGCACCCTCGGCTACTTCGACGGGGCCGCCGGGGCCATTACCCTGATCCAGGGGTGGGACTGGTACACCGGCGCCGACGCGGGCGCCGTCGGGGCGGGCCAGTACGACTTCCAGACCGTCGTGACGCACGAGCTGGGGCACGCCCTCGGCCTGGGGCACAGCCTCGACGCCAACTCGGCCATGTACGCCTCCCTCGCCACCGGCCAGGCGCGGCGGGGGCTGACGAGCGATGACCTTGGCCTGCAGCACCTGTCAGGCTGCGGTTGCGCCGCCTGCACCGGGGCACTCCGCACGGCCGGCGGCCAGGTAACCGCCCCGGGTGGCCTCTCGGTGGTGGACCAGGTCGGGGTGCCCGCTCAGCCCAGCGGGGCCTTCACCGCCGGGCCAGTACCCGCCCCGGCGCCACCGGCCGTGCTGTCCAGGGAGCCGTTCCCGGCGCCGGGCGTCGGGCTGCCGTCCACGCTGGTCCCGACGGTCGTGAAGCCCTCGTTGCTCGCCCGGGAAACCGTCCTGCCGGAGGCAGGAGCCGCGGACAGCCTGGCCGGCAGTCAGCTCTTCCGGGGGGAGGGCGGCGGGGACGTCCTCCTGGGCGGGATGGGCGACGAGATCCTGGTCGGGGAGAGCGGCCGTGACGTCCTGATCGGCGGGTTCGGCGCCGACCGAATGGCTGGCGGCGCCGACGCGGCCCGGACTGTCGCCGACGCCCACGCGCAGGCGCTCTCGGCCGTCCTCGGGGAAGGGACCGGCGCCGACACGGGCGATACCGTCCGGGTGATCTTCGGAGAGGACGCCGACCGGGTCGGGGGGTTTAGTCTGGCGGACCGTCTCCTCTTCGAGGCCGGTGCGGCGGACCCGTGGGCCGACTGGTCCGGGGAAATAGCATTCTTCTCCGCGGAGGAGGCAGGGCTCAAAGACGGGATCGCGTGCCTCGACGGCCGCGGGAGCACGGCGGAGGGGCACTTCGGGGAGTGAAACGCTGGTTCGGGGTGAACGGCCCGTCGAATAGTCTCAGGGAGCGTGTCGCGAGGGTGTCACCGTCCGCCTCGGGGCAAGGGGGCACCCACGGGTACGGCGGACGGCTCAGCGGTCTTTGAGGGACGATCCATGTCTGACTTGCGAATCCGACTCGGTGCCCTGTACCGGTCTGAACTGTCCGACGAAGCGAACGCGGGTTTCCCGCGGCTCAGGCGGATCCCGAGCACCCCGGTCGTCCGCTTCCTGGACTACTTCGCCACCCTTGAGCGTTCGGAGCAGGAGGGCCTCATGGACGCCATTGCCCACTTCAACGCCGGGGCGACCTCCGCCGAGCAATACGCCGCGGAAGCCGCCCAGAGACAGCAGCACCCCGTCTTCAGCCGCTTCATGGCCGCGGTCACCTCAGGGGGCCTGGGGCGTGGATACCGGTACACGCCCATGAAGATCCTCGGCGGCCTGGCCAAGGACTGTGCGGCGATCGGGGGCCTCCAGGGCTGGGCCAGCCGGGGAGGGTTCTCCGAGTTGGAGCTGCGGCCCCGTGAGGATCTCTTACCGGACCTTACCTGCCTGGAGCCCGTCAAAACCCCCCGGTTGAAGAAGCTGATCGACAAGGCGTTCGCACGGCTGTTCTCTCCGCAGAAGGCGACCTTCGGGAGCGATCTCACGAAGTACACGGGCCTTCACGGCGAGAGTCAGGTTACGGTGGACGTGATCTTCGGCCCGGCCGGACGGTTGAACCCCCGGCAATTGCAGTACCACGTCAAGGCCGCCCAGGCGGGGAGGCCCGCGCAGAGCGCCGCCGCGTTCGAGGGTTTGTGGAGCCTGCAGGCGGTCTGGGATTACCTGACGGAGGAGAACGCAGCGCGCTCCGTCGATCTGCTGGCGGAACTGGTTGTGTACCTTACGGGGGTCGTAACCCGTGTGCAGGCCCTGACCACTTCCCGGGCCTGACGGGGGACAGTCGCGGCCGGATCGATCGTCTTGACGCCGTCCGCCACCAGCCGCCGCACCTGCTGAAGGCACAAGCCTGCTCAGCTGTTTGCCCTTGCCTGACCTCCCGGAGAAGGCGCCGATTCAACTCGACTATAGTGGAGGCAGTTGACTTCTTCCTCCCCTCGCCCCTGTACGCGGGGGCGAGGGGGGAACAACGGAACCGCCTGCGGTATAGGCAGGAGAGGGAACGGCGGGACAAGGGGAAAACCCGCTGAGGCGCGGGGGCCATTCCTGTATCCTGAAGGCGGCCCGCGCGGAGGGTTTCGCGCTCGGCCGCAAGCGGCAAAGACAATCGCGGGAACGCAATGGCTCGCCGGCGCGAGTTCCCTACAACCCACTACAGCGCGCCCGCCATCCGGTCCGCGGTTCGTCCGTAAAGGAAAGGCTGTGATGATCCCGATCTCGAAGATGGCTGCCTCGGTCCAACCCTCGGCCACGCTCGCCGCCGGCGCCAAGGCGCGCCAGCTCAAGGCCGAGGGCGTCCACGTCTACGACTTCAGCCTCGGCGAACCCGACTTCAACACGCCCGAGCACATCTGCCGCGCCGCCTTCAAGGCCATGCAGGACGGCCACACGCGCTACACGCCGGCCAACGGCATCGTCGAGCTGCGCACTGCCGTCGCCCGCCTCTACCAGAAGACCTACGGCCTGCAGGTGACCGCCGACCAGGTCATCGTCTCGGGCGGCGCCAAGCACTCGATCCACAACACCCTCGCCGCCGTCTGCAACCCCGGCGACGAGGTCGTCATCCCGTCGCCCTACTGGGTCAGCTACAGCGATCTGGTGCAGATGACCGGCGCCTCCTGCGTCCTCGTGCCGACGACGCTCGAAAGCGGCTTCAAGGTGACGGCGGCGCAGCTCCGCGCCGCCTTCACGCCGCGCACGCGCCTGGTCATGCTCAACTCGCCGTCCAACCCGACCGGCACCGTCTACACGCGGCAGGAACTCGAGGCCCTCGCCGACGTCATCCTCGAGACGGACGCCGCCGTCCTCAGCGACGAGATCTACGAGCGGCTGGTGTTCGGCGACGCCCGGGCGACGTGCTTCGCGACGCTGCGGCCGGGGCTGGCCCAGCGGACGGTCACGATCAGCGGCGTGAGCAAGACGTACGCGATGACGGGCTGGCGGATCGGCTGGTCGGTCGGGCCGGCGCACGTCATCAAGGCGATGGGCAACGTGCAGAGCCAGCAGACCGGCAACCCGTGCAGTATCAGCCAGTACGCGGCGGTGGCGGCGCTGGAGGGCGGCCAGGAGTGCGTCGAGAAGATGCGCCGCGAGTTCGAGGCGCGGCGCGACCTGCTCTGCCGCCGCCTCACCGCGCTGCAGGGGGTGCGCTGTCCGACGCCCGGCGGCGCGTTCTACGCCTTCTTCGACGTCTCGGCGCACTTCGGCCGGACGCTGGGCGGTCGCCAGGTGACCGACTCGGCCGGCTTCTGTGCGGCGGCGCTGGCGTCGGCCCACGTGAACCTGGTGCCAGGGTCGGCGTTCGGCGCCGAGGGCTACGTCCGGCTGTCGTTCGCCAACAGCCGCGAGCAGCTCAACGGCGGGCTGGACCAGCTGGAGGCGATGCTGAAGGGATGAGGTCAGGAGTCAGGGATCAGGGAAAGGACCCACGGGCCGCGGCCCGTGGGCTTGTCCTCTGACTCCTGACTCCTGGAGGGTGACCATGCCCGTGCTCCTTCTGTCGGAAGAGGACGTCCGCCAGGTTCTGACGATGGAGATGGCCCTGGAAGCCGTCGAGGAGGGCCTGCGCAAACTGGCCCTCGACGAGGCGGTGAACATCCCGCGGGCGCGCTCCCAGACCGACCACGCCATGCTGCACGTCATGAGCGCCGCCGCCAAAACCTTGGGCGTGATGGGCTACAAGGCGTACGCCACCAGCCGCAAGGGCGCCCACTTCCTCCTCGGCCTGCACGACGGCAAGACGGGCGCTCTGCTCGCGCTCATGCAGGCGGACTACCTCGGCCAGATGCGCACCGGCGCCGCCAGCGGCATCGCCACGAAGTACATGGCCCGGCCGGACGCCGTCGAGGTCGGCCTGTTCGGCACCGGCAAGCAGGCGCGCACCCAGGCGCTCGCCATCTGCAAGGTCCGCAAGGTGCGCCGCCTGCAGGTCTACAGCCCCAACGACGAGCACCGCCGCCGCTTCGCGCAGGAGATGGCGCCGCTGTGCGACTGCGAGGTCGAGCCGGTGCCGCGCCCCGAGATGGCCGCCGAGGACAAGGACATCGTCATCACCGCGACCAGCAGCCGCGAGCCCGTGCTGAACGGCAACTGGATCGCCGAGGGCACCCACCTGAACGTCATCGGCTCGAACTTCCTGGGCAAGGCCGAGGTGGACGCGGTGACGGTGCGCCGCTGCGAGTCGATCGTGGTGGACAGTAAGGATCAGGCGCGCCTGGAGGCCGGCGACTTCGTCGCGGCGCTGGAGGAGGGGTCGATCCACTGGAGCGACGTCCACGAGTTAGGGCAGGTGATCGTCGGCCGCTACACCGGCCGCGCCCACCCGCAGGACGTGACGCTGTTCAAGTCGCTGGGCATCGCCATCGAGGACATCGCCGTCGCGGCGCGCGTCTACGCCAAGGCGCAGGCTGCCGGCGTGGGGCGCGTGGTGGAGTGGTAACCGGCCTGGGTCCCCGCTACGAGTTGCGAACCGAAGGACAGCGCGCACCGGGTATTACTCCGGCGCCGAAGATCCTCATACAAGCCCGACGCGCCAGCGAGGAGATCCCGCGCTGGCGCGTCGGGCTGGTGTCAACTTGCCCAGCATCGAGTATAAAAAGATCCTCATACAAGCCCGACGCGCCAGCGAGGA